>CAMARC010000212.1 GCA_945860405.1 Candidatus Kuenenia stuttgartensis
AGCCAGTCAAGGATCGGTCTGGGGGGATGGCGGAGGGAGGGCCCTGCCGCGGACCGCGATCGACGTCGGCTGAGGATGGGGCGCGACTGGAGGAAAAAGGATTTCGCCTTGTGGCGATGCCGCCGACTCCGCTATCAGTCCCCGGCTTCCGCCGCCACACCGTGGCACGAGAGTCGCCGCACCGAGTCGCCGCACTGAGTCGCCACCCCATGCCCGTCGACCCACGGACGTCAGATTTCCGCGATCTGCAGCCGGTCACCGGCCCGCGGGTGGCCTGCGCTCCGCACGGCGGACACCTGTGGAGGCTGGCTGTCGTGCTGGCAGTCCTCCTTGGTATGTCTCCCGGTCGCTTCGCCGTCGGTCAGGCCCCGGGCGAACTCCTCCCGCCCCCGGCCTCCCCCGGCCTGCCGGCTGCCGGTGCGGTTTCGCCGGCCGCTGTCCCGCCAGGGCTTGTCCCTCCGACAGCCCCGCCCCCGCTCTCCGGCCCCGTGCCGTCGCGCCCTCAGCCCCCCGCGCCCACGGCGGCACTCGGAGCCGTCGATGAATCGAATCGGATCGTCGAGGTCCGGATCGAGGGGAATCACGCCACCGAGGTTTCGAAGCTCCCCAAGCTCGTCACCCGTGCCGGCCAGATCTTCGACGTGCAATCGGTCGAGGAGGACGTCCGCACCCTCCACCGAAGTCGGAAGTTCGTCGATGTCCGCCCCAAGACGGTGCGGGTCGCCGAAGGGGTCGTGGTGATCTTCCAGGTCGTCGAGCGGCCGATGCTCCGCTACGTGAAGTATGTCGGCAACGAGCGGGTCACGACGCGGACGCTCCGCAAGAAGGCGGAAATCGATGTCGGCGACGCGATGGATCCGTATGTCGTCGAGGAGGCCCGGCGCCGGATCGAATCGTTCTACCACGAGAAGGGCTACGACAACGCGAAGGTGACCACAGTCGAGGGAAGCAAACCGGGCGACAAGGGGGCCGTGTTCCTCGTCGACGAGGGAAAGAGCAAGAAGTCGTTGTGGACGAACTTCGTCGGCAACACGATCGCCACAGACGCCCGGCTGATGACGCAGATCAAGTCGAAGCCCGGCATCTTTTGGCTCATCGGCGGCGAGATCGACCGTGAGAAGATCGATCAGGACGTCGATCTGATCACGGCCTACTACCGCAGTCTCGGGTTCTTCCAGGCGAAGGTGGGCCGCGAGCTCCAGGTGGTGCACGGCGGCGGCCGCGATTGGACCCTGCTCACCTTCGTGATCAACGAAGGGCCGCGCTACAACGTCCGCAACATCTCGTTCATCGGAAACAGCAAGTTCAAGGGGGAGTTCCTCTCCCGCGATCTCAAGCTGAAGAGTGGCGAGCCGTTCAACCAAGCGAAGATGGATGCCGATCTCGGCCTGATCCGCGACATCTACGGCGGCCGCGGATTCGTGTTTGCCGACATCCGCGCCGATCCCCGCTTCCTCGAGCAGCCGGGGGAGCTCGACCTCGTCTACAACGTCGCCGAAGGGCAACGCTACCGGGTCGGCAAGATCAACGTCCGGATCCGCGGTGAGCACCCCCATACGCGCCACAGCACGATCCTCAACCGCCTCTCGCTGCGGCCAGGCGACATCCTCGACATCCGCAAGCTCCGCAACGACGAGCGCCGGCTCAAGTCGAGCAGCCTGTTCGCGGCCGATGCAGCCAAGGGAGATGGCCCGCGGATCGTCTTCAGCAAGCCCGACGAAGACGACGTGCAACTGGCCCGCGACCCGAAGCGCCCCGGTTTCCGCGGGCAGAGCCCTGACGGCACCGAGCCGGAGGATGCGGTCATCGACCTCGTTCTCGAAGGCGACATCGCCTCCCCGGAAGCCGCCCCCGCCGACGATGGCCAGTTCGTCGCCCCGGCCCCTGCCAATCCGAAGCCACCAGCTCCCCCGGCCCAGACCACGGCCCCGGTGTGGCGCGGGCAAAGTCCGCCGCCTGTCTATGCCCAGCCGGCGCCCTATTCCCAACAGCCGGTGCAGCCGTTCGGCCAGCAGGCTCCGCAGCAGCCTGGTCAGCCGGTCGTGCCGGGCTCGCTCCCGCCGCGCTACGCCAATCAGCCGGGCTACGCCCAGCAGCCCGCCGCGGCCCCTCCCGGGACGACTCCCTGGGGCGGAACGGCGCTCGCCCCCACCGGTCCCGAGGCGGTTGACTACGGCCGCACCGCCGCGCCGCAGCAGCCCACCTACGTCGCTCAACAGCCGGCGGCGCCGTTTCAGCCCGCCGCCCCGTCGGCGGGATTCCAGCCCGGAGCCGTGGCACCGGCCCCCTGGCAGCCGCAGGCTCAGGTCCTTCCTCCTCCTCAGGGCGCGTTCCCCGGCCAGCCGCTTCCCCCTGGATTTCAGCCAGGGTTCCAGCCAGGGTTTGCCGAGCCGCCTCAGGTGTTCCCCGGCCAAGAGCCGTATGTGGTTGTCGATGTCGACGCCGAGGAAACGCAGACCGGCCGCCTCATGATCGGTGCCGGCGTCAACTCCAATGCCGGTCTCGTCGGCAACATCGTCGTCGACGAGCAGAACTTCGACATCACCCGCCTGCCGCGGAGCTGGGACGACATCCGCAACGGCACCGCCTTCCGCGGAGCCGGTCAGCGGTTCCGTCTCGAGGCGGCCCCTGGCACGCAGTTGCAGCGCTACACGGCGACCTTCCAGGAGCCCTACCTCTTCGACACCCGGATCGGCCTGTCGACGAGCGCGTCCTACTACACCCGGGCGTTCTACGACTGGGCCGAGTCGCGGGCCGGCGGGCGTGTCGGCCTCGGCTACCAATTCGCCTTTGCCCCCGACCTCTCGGTGAACGCCGGCTTCCGCGGCGAGAGCGTCAACGTCTTCAACCCCCGTGTCTCCGCGCCGAAGATCGACGAGATGCTCGGCTCGAACTCCGTCTACGGCTTCAGCACGGGGATCGTTCACGACACCCGCGACAGCCCCTTCCTTCCCACGCAGGGGCATCTGGTGACGTTCGAGTTCGAGCAGGTCATCGGCACGTTCGTCTATCCGCGCGGCATCCTCGAGGGGCGGCAGTACTTCCTCTTGAACGAGCGCCCCGACGGCTCGGGACGCCACGTCCTCTCGATCGGTTCGGTGCTCGGGATGTCGGGCCCCGATACGCCCGCCTACGACAACTTCTATGCCGGTGGCTACAACACGCTCCGCGGCTTCGTGTTCCGCGGTGCGAGCCCGCGGCAAAACGGGGCGATCGTCGGCGGTCCGTTCCAGTGGCTCAACACGGTCGAGTACCTCTTCCCGATCACCGCCGATGACACGCTCCGCGGCGTCGTGTTCACCGACTTCGGTACCGTCGAATCCAACGTCAGCATCAACCAGATGCGCGTCGCGCCCGGTTTCGGCTTGAGGATCACGCTCCCGGCGATGGGCCCGGCCCCGATCGCGCTCGACTTCGCCGTCCCGGTCGTCTACGCCCCGTACGACAGCCAGCAGCTGTTCAGCTTCTTCGTCGGCTTCGCGCGGTGACGACGCGGCCGAGAGACCTTGTCGACCTCCGACATGCCCGACGCACAAACCCTAGCCGGCCCTGCCCAGCCGCGGATCCTCGTGGTCCGCACCCGCTTTGTTGGCGACACGGTGCTGGCAATCCCGTTCCTGCGGAACCTCCGCCGGCATTTTCCGTCCGCCCGGATCGACGTCCTCGTCGAGAAGGGGGCGGGGAGCGTGCTGGCCGACTGTCCTTACAAAGACGAACTCATCATCGCGCCGGCACCCCCGCAATCTCGCGGCCCGTTTGTAGGGTTGCGGGCCAATGCGGCCTGGCTGCGGGCCCGGCGCTATGACCGCGCCTATGTCCTCAAGCGGTCGGTGTCGAGCCTCCTCCCGGTGTGGCTTGCGGGGATCCGGCATCGCGTCGGCTTTGCCGAGCAGGGCGGGGGCATGCTCCTCTCGCGCGCGGTCCGGATCCGCGAACACCGGCATGAGGTGGAGGTTTTCCTCGACCTCCTCCGGGCCGATTCGATCCCGATCGATGACGGCCACAACGAGAACTGGGTGGCCGACGACGCGGGGAGGAAGGTCGACGCCATCCTCCGCGATCGTTCCCCTGGACGGGGCCGGGTATTCGTGGCTCCCCGTTCGACGGCGGTGGAGAAGGAATGGCCGGTGGAGCGGATGGCCCGGGTCGTGAACTGGCTCGTCGTGAACCGTGGCTGCGACGTCTTCTTCTGTGGCGCGCCGCGCGACATGGGGATGCATGAGCGGATCACCGAGTTGGCCGGTCTCGCTCGAGGCGGCCGCGTTCACGATCTCACCAAGGATCTCGATCTCCGCCACACCGGAGCGCTCCTGTCGCGGATGGATCTCTGCCTGGGAATCGATACCGGGCTCCTCCATGTCGCGGCCTCGCACGGCGTGCCGGTGGTGGCGCTGTTCGGGCCGACCGATCCGAACCAATGGTGCCCGTGGGGGACGCCTGTCGAGGTGCTCCGCTCGCCGCGGACAGTGAAGCCGCTCTCCCAGCGTCTCCACGAATCGCTCTTCCCCGCCACGGTCGCGGGGCTTCGCTGGCCGACCGGCATCGCCGACATACACGACATCGACGTCGATAGCGTGATCGCGGCGGTCGACCGATTGCTTGCCGGACGCAGCCGCGCGGCGGGGTGAGCCGGGCCAGCGGCATTCCCGCATTCACCCCAGCGCCGCCGCCGATCCGGCCACGAAGGCGCTCGCCCAGGCCCACTGGAAATTGAAGCCGCCGATCCGGCCGTCGACGTCGAGAACCTCACCTGCGAAGTGGAGGCCGGGGCAGATCCGGCTCTCCATCGTGTCGAGCCGCACCTCCGAGAGGGGTACACCGCCTGCCGTTGCCTCGGCGATCGTGAAGCCGCGGTCCCCGACCACCGGCAACTCCATTCCTTTCACCGCTGCCACGAGCCGGCGCCGCGCCTCGCGGGGGAGGTCTCCCGTCGGCGGCGCGGCGGCCGCGGTGCAGAGTTGCCGCGCGAGGCGTTCGGTGAGATGCTTCCGGAGCACAAGGAGCGCTCCTTTGGCGCCATTCTTGAGGAGCATCTGCTCGAGGTGGGCTTCCGGGATCTCGGGGAGCCAGTCGAGGAGGAGCCGCGCGGCTGGATCGGTGTCCCGTGACACGAGCCAATATCGGCTGATGTCGAGCGTGGCGGGGCCCGACAGGCCGGTGTGGGTGCAGAGTGTGCTCCCCGTGCTTGTCGCCACCGGCTTCCCCTTCGATGAGAGCAGCGTGAACCGGCAGGGAAGCGCGAGGCCGGTCAGTTCACGGATGAAGTGGTCGGCCGGGAGCACGAGTGGCACCAGGGCCGGCACGACCGGCGCCGTGATCGAGTGACCGAGCATCGTCGCCAGGGCGAAGCCGGAGCCGTCCGATCCCGATTTCGGCAGCGACTTCCCGCCGGTGCAGAGAATCACTTTTCGAGCGCTGAGCGAGCCGGCCGTAGTCTCGAGGCGGAAGCGGTCGCCGTCGCGTTCGATGAGCGTCGCCTTCGCCGGATACAAGAGCGTCGCCCCGGCCTCCCCGGCTCCCCGGAGGAGCGCGTCGAGGATCGAACGGGCCGAATCAGACTCAGGGAAGAGCTTGCCGGTGTCGGCCTCCCGGTAGAACGCGACCCCGAAGGAGGCGAAGAAGGCGATGGTCTGCTCGACGGTGAACCGGCCGAGGACTTTGCGGATTGCCGGAGACGTGCTGCCGGCAAAGTCGCGCTCGTCGACCCGCCAATGGGTGACGTTACATCGCCCTCCCCCCGAGACGATGATTTTCGCCCCCAGCTTCCGGGCCCCGTCGATGCCGACGACGGACGGCGGTCGCCCCGCGGTCGCCTGAGCGCGCCCGGCCCAGGTCGCGGCAAACAATCCGGCGGCCCCGACGCCGACCACGGCGACGTCGGTTTGCGTCGGAATCCGGGGGGGCTGCAGGGGTGCGGACTCCGGAGCAGTTTCGCGGGGTAGAGTCATGGTGCTAGAGTTTGACGTCTACGGAGAGTCTGCAAGGGGTTGGCCCGGAGCCGGCCTGTGGGGAATTCACAAGTTTAGGCGCCATGATGACGGGTCCGCACGGCATCACCATCGAGGCGAACGATCGGGGCCCCCCGGGCCCCGGGGCGGTTTCCCGTTGGTCGGGGGCGGCCCGGCCGGGAGGGGCTTGCCGCCCGGAAGGTTCATGGAGGATCGCGGCCTGGGTCGGGGGCATGCTGGCGACCACGATCGGCCTGGCAGGTTCCTCCTTGCCCGCCGCCGAGGCTCCGATCGACTTCAACCGCGACATCCGGCCGATCCTCTCGGAAAACTGCTTCTACTGCCATGGGCAGGATGGCAACAAGCGGCAGGCCGATCTGCGGCTCGATGACCGCGACGCGGCGCTCGCCGCCCGGGCGATTGTCCCGGGCGATCCCGGCGCGAGTTCAATCCTCGAGCGGATCCATTCCTCGGACGACGACGTCGTCATGCCCCCGCCGTCTTCGAATCGGAAGCTCTCTGCCGAGCAGAAGGAGCTTCTCGCCAAGTGGGTCGCCGCCGGGGCCGAGTACCGCAAGCACTGGGCCTTCGAGCCACCGACCCGCCCCGAGCCGCCGGCGGTGAACCACGGCGGCTGGGTCCGCAACGCGATCGATGTTTTCGTTCTTGCCGGAATCGAGGGGGCGGGCATGACCCCCTCCCCCGAA
>CAMARC010000213.1 GCA_945860405.1 Candidatus Kuenenia stuttgartensis
CATGGGGCTCACCACGCAAGCACCGAAGCCAGCACAGCCCCCGTAAGCCCCGAAAATTACCAATCTTTCCAGGGAAATCAAACGAAAAAGATCGGCCAGCGTGGCCAGATCCAAGGCGGGACAGAACCGGCCTGCAGAGGGGCTACCCAGAGGAGCCACTCGAGGGGGTTACCAGCGTCCCTCAACACCTAGGCCGCCGAGATCGGCGATCGGTAGGGGAACAACCCTCACCACCATCGAGTCGAAGTGCATTTCCGTCCGGCTGACGGCGACCGAACTGGCAAACGCCAAATACCAGCCGAGGAACACTTGCGACGGATAGTGGGCGTTGTCGGTCATCCGGGAAAAGCCAACGAACGTCGAGCAGACGTAGAGCCCTCCCTTGGCCCAGGGATTCTCGACCATCTCGGCGGCGGCCAGGAAGGGGATCGCCCCGATGAACGCGTGCCCACTGACGCCGTTATTGTCGTTGAACATGTGCCACTGGCTGCCATTCCCGTCGACAGGGCGCGACGCACCGGTGGCGAGTTGGAGAACGTAGATGGGGGGAGCCCCGACGACGAACATCCGCAGCGAACGCGAGCCCCACTCCCCGACGATGTCCCCGCTGGGATTCCCCTCGAGGATGATGCCGGTGACAGCGGCGGCGCCGAATACGGGGAGGGCGTAGCGCCCCTCGCCGATGTCCTTGCAGTTGAGGAAAAAATTTCCCACATCGGTCGGCTTGACGCCGTCCATCCACGCCGTCTGCATCGTCGTGTCGAAGCCGGTGTTGGCCATCAGCGCCCCGGCGCCGAACGCCGCGGTGAGGCAGACGAGGCCCTCGCAGGAGTAGAAGTTTTTGTAATCCTCGAGCACCTTGTAGCCCGTCCTCGCCAGGCGGGGATGGGCGCTGTGGGCCCAGGGGGGCTCACGATCCATTCCCCCTTCGATGCCATCGTTGGAGAGCCGCGGGAGGGGGTAAATCGGTTCGGCCGACGGAGCCAGCCTAGCGACGAGCATCGTCGTCACATCCCGACTGCCGGAGAGCGGCTGTTTTGTCTGCCATCCTCCGCTCAGTTCGACGCGGCCCGGCCCCGCCGGGGCGTGGGCCTCGGCGATCGACTGCGTTTCGAGCATCGCTTCGATCCAAGCGCCGGCTGTCCCGGGAGAAAAGCGAACGATGAGTCGCTGTCGGCGGGGCTGCGAGAGACTCGGACTGGTGGGGATCACGCCTGGCACCAGCGGCTCAGCCGGCGGCTCGACCCACGCCGATTCGATCACGCCCTGCCCCGATGACCGAGCCGCGAAGTCGGGCTCCACGACCCTGGCAAGAGGCCATTCGGCAGCCACCGCCGCCCGCGTCTCGCGCCACAGGTCCCGCGGATCACGGGCGGGAATGAACATCCCTCCCGCTTCCATCGTCGCGGCAGAACGCTCCTCAGCCCACAGCGTCGCCTCTCCGCCGCCACCAGCAAGAAGCAACAGGCACCCCAAGGCCACCCCCGGTGAAGGAAGGCTAAGGGCGCGGCGGTGGCGGAACGGTGGGCTCATGGCGCGGGGAGTCTTTCAACCCACCGGCTTTCTGGCAAGGCTGGAATCGGTCCGGCCGGCCGCCCCCCTTCCGGCTCAGTCTCCCCCGTTCTTTCCTGACGGGCTTTCCTCGCCCCCCTGTCCTCGCGCCTCCTCCACCCCCCCTTCCCTCCCTGCCCGGTCATCGGCCTCGATGAACACATCGACCTGTGTCCCGACGAACAGTCTCTTTCCGCTGCCGGGAGGCCCGTCCCGTTCGGGCGAGCAAGCGTAGATCACTTGGAGCACGCGGGTGTCCACCCGCTCGGAGTTGTCCCCCGTGAGCGACTTCTTGGGGACGACGAACGGCTCGACCCGGACGAAGGCGAGCGTGTATTCGGTGCCGGCGCTCCCCCGCGGGACTGCGCGGGCTGCGAACGCCGGATCGAAGCGGTCGATCTCGAACTCGTCGATGTCGACTCGCACATGGAGCCGATCGACGTTCCCGAGGACAATCAGCGGTTGTCCCGGCGGGGCACCGACAAACTCCCCGGGCCGGACGTTGACCTGCAACACCTCTCCCTCCACGAACGACCGCACGGTGAGCCGATCGAGGTCGATCTCCATCTTGGCGAGGTCGGCCTCCGCTTTGAGAACGGCGGCCCGCGACACATCGCGGTCGTAATTCCACGACCCCGCTTCACGGAGGGCAAGCTCCGCCTCGGTCTTCTGGAGGGCCGCGCGGGCGAAGGCATCGGCCTCGCGTTTCTCGATCACGTCCTGCTCGGTCATCACCTGCTTGGCAAACAGATCTTCGGCCCTCCGGAGGGCGTCGGCAGCCGCGATCGCCGTGGCCTTGGCTTCATTGACGGTGGCCACCAGCGGCGGAATCGTTTCCTGCCGGGGCTCTGCCTCGAGGCGGATCACTTCAGCCTTGGCCTGCGACACCGCCGCTTTGCCCACCTCCAACTCACCGCGCAAATCCCGGTCGTCGAGGCGGAACAGCGGCGTTCCCGCCTCGACCCTGTCACCAACCTTCACGAGCACCTCGACGACGACGCCGGGAGTGGCGGAACCAACGGCGATGTTCTCGGACTGTGCCTCGACGATCCCGGAGCAGGCGAGGGTCGCGGCGAACGGGCTCCGCGGTGGCATGGCCGGCGGGGCGGGTGAATGCTCCACCCGTCGGTTGTTCCAGACGAACCAACCGGCGAACGCCGCCAGCGCCAAGGCCGCCAGAGGGAGCGCAATCTGCGTCACCAGATCGGCGCTGCTCCTGGGGCGTTCGAGACGGTAGTGGACCGGTGCAGGTGGGGCAGAATCCGCGGCTGGGGCGGGAGATTCGTTCATTGTTGGCATCCTATTTGTCGTGCGACGGCGCACCAATCTCTCCCCTTCGCCGTGCCTCGATCGACACGATCTGTCCATCCTCCATCGTCGCGATCCGGTCGGCATAGGGATAGACCCGCTGGTCGTGCGTGACGACGATCACGACCCGGTCCGGACGAACGGCAAGCCCGGAAATCAGTTCCATGGTGATCCGGCCGTTCTCGGCATCGAGGGCGCTGGTCGGCTCATCGCAGATCAGGAGGCGGGGATCATGAACGAGCGCCCGGGCGATCGCCACACGCTGCTGCTGACCGCCGGAAAGCTCGCTTGGCAGATTCGTCAGCCGGCTCCCGAGCCCGAGTCGGTCGAGCAGGGCGGCCGCGGCCGGGAGGGCCCTTGCCCGCGACCAGCCGGCGATGATCAGCGGCACCGCCGCGTTCTCCACGGCCGTGAGGGCGGGGAGGAGATTGAATGACTGGAAGATGAACCCGACGTTGGAGCGGCGGAATCGCACCCGAGCCGCCGGAGGCATGGCGACAAGATCATGGCCGAGGACCTGCACCTCCCCACCGGAGGGCTGGAGCGTGCCGGCAATGATCGAGACGAGCGTCGTCTTTCCACACCCGCTCGGGCCGACGAGCATCAGCAACTCGCCGTGGGGAATGTCGAGTTCGACGCCACGCAGCGCCCGCGTCACGGCGTCCCCGCTGCCAAAATCTCTCGTCACGCCCCGAACGTGGACGGCGGGCGACTGGAGGGCGGAGGGAGGCATCGGGAGGGAGCCGTGGCGGAGATGGGAGGTCGATCAGCCACGGAAGACGATCGCCGGGTCGACAATGAACACCCGGCGGATCGACAGGAGGCTCGCGAGGAGCACGATCAGAAAGACCGCCACGCCAGTGATCACAAGCACCTGCCAGGGCATGTAGAACGAGAGCTTCGAAAACGATCGCGTGCCCCATCCGAACAGCGCCGCGAGGCCGACGCCGACGCCGAGCCCGACGAACCCCACATGGAGGGCCTGGGCGAGGACCATGAGCAGGATCGTCCCGTTGCCGGTGCCCATCGCCTTGAGGGCCCCGAATTGACGGAGATTCTCCACGATGAACAGATAGAAAGTCTGCCCCGCGATGGCCGTGCCGACGAGGAATCCGAGCCCTACCGTGATGCCGAAATTGATCGGGATCCCGGTGTTGAGCAGATAGTAGCGAATCGTCTTGGCGAGGAAGGCATCGCGCGAGAGGGCCTGAAGCCCGGTCTGGGCGCTGATCCGCCCGGCCAACTCCGCCGCGGGCACGCCGGGGGCCGGTTCGGCGAGCACAAACGACAGCACCTTGCGCTCCGGTGGCGCGAACCGGACGGCCTGGGAGTATCGCGTGTAGACCACCGGAAAACTCTGGAAGGTCTTGCGGGCCCTGGCGAGGCCGACGATCACTGCCCGCCGGTCATTCATCTCGATGATCCGCCCACGCTTGAAAGGTTCATCCGGCCAGAGCTTCCGGTATCCGACGATGTCCATGATCACCGCGTCGGGGGCACGGAGGTCGTCGATGCTCCCCTCGATCATGTTCAGCGGAGCGCCGATGAACGTGGCGTCGTCGAGGCCGAGGAGGATCACCTGCTCATAGGAGCCCCCTTCGAGCCTGGCCCGGGCGATTCCCTTGTAGAACCGGACGGCCCAGTCGACACCGGGCACTCCCCGCACCCGATAGAGGTGGGTGTCGGCCATCGGCTTGACGTCATCGACATATTTCACTTTTGGATCCATCACCCAGATCCCAGCCCCCTCGACATCGAGGATCTGGCTTACCGTCAGAGCCATCAATCCACAGAAGATCGACGACTGCTGGGCGATGAGGAGCGCGGCGAAGGCGACGCCGAACACGATGCCGAGATACTTGGCACGGTTCCCGATCAGCATTTTCCAGGCGATCCAAAGCATGCGTCGGATTGTACCGGCCGGGGATCTCGCACGGCATTACCCCGGCCACCAACGCGAAACGCGTCGCAGACGGATCGTCCGGCCCCGGTGACGCGTTCCCCGGTGAGGCTGTGGTATTCTGCGACTCCGCAACCACGAGCAGGTACCCACGTGCCAGGGCAGACCGCCCCCCCACCCTCCGATCCGCCCGGCCCGTCGGCATGCGAACCTGTGCCGACCGACCCGCGCATCTCCGCGGTGCTTGCACGCTGGTGGGGCTTCGACCAACTCCGCCCGCTCCAGTCGGAGGCGATCGCGGCGGCCCTCGACGGCCACGACTCGGTCGTCGTCATGCCCACCGGCGGGGGAAAAAGCCTCTGCTACCAATTACCGCCGCTGGTCGGTGAGACCACCGACGTCGTCGTCTCGCCGCTGGTGGCGTTGATGAAGGATCAAGTCGACGCCCTCGAGGCGATCGGCTACCCCGCGGCCGCGCTCCACTCGCAGATGTCCCAGGAGGAGCGGACAAACGTCCGCGATCGGCTCGCCGCCGGGGAACTGCGGCTCCTGTTCACGGCGCCGGAGCGGCTCGTCAACAGCGGGCTCCTCGACCTCCTCGCCCGTGTCGGCGTGAAGCGATTCGCGATCGACGAGGCCCACTGCATCAGCCAGTGGGGCCACGACTTCCGCCCCGAATACCGCCAGCTGGCCCTCCTCCGCGACCGCTTCCCCGCAGCGAGCGTCCACGCCTTCACGGCCACCGCCACGCCGCGTGTCCGGGCCGACATCGCCGCCCAGCTTCATCTCCGCTCGCCGCGGGTGCTCCTCGGAACATTCGACCGGCCAAACCTCTGCTACCGCGTCGTCCCCCGCACCGACCGGATCACGCAGACGCTCACGACACTTGGCCGCCACCGTGGCGAAGCGTCGATTGTCTACTGCATCTCGCGGAAGGAGACCGAGCAACTCGCCGCCCGGCTCGCCGCCGAGGGGATCCTTGCCAAGCCCTACCACGCCGGACTCGACCCGACCAAGCGGCGCCGCACCCAGGAAGCGTTCGCTCGGGAGACGATCGACGTCGTCGTCGCGACGGTCGCCTTCGGCATGGGGATCGACCGCTCCGACGTCCGCCTCGTCCTCCACACCTCGCTCCCCAAGAGCCTCGAGGCCTACCAACAGGAGACGGGACGGGCCGGCCGCGACGGCCTGGCAGCCGAGTGCGTCCTCCTCTACTCCTCCGCCGACGTCTTCAGCTGGGAATCGCTCGTGCGGAAGAGCGCCGGCGAATCGGATCTCGATCCTGACGAGCAGGAACGACTGATCGCCGGGCAGCTCGAACACCTCCACGCGATGCGTCGGTATGCCCAGGCCGCGCGCTGCCGGCATGCGGCGCTCTCCGAGTATTTCGGCCAGGCCTACGGCGCCGAGCCCTGCGGGGCGTGCGACGTGTGCCTCGGCGAGACGGAGAGCCTCCCGGATTCGACCGTGACGGCCCAGAAGCTGATCTCCTGCGTGGCCCGGGTCGGCGAGCGTTTTGGGGTCCGCCATGTCTGCGAGGTCCTCCGCGGCGCAAAGACCGACGGGATCATCCGCCACGGCCACGACCGGCTGTCGACGTTCGGATTGCTCGCCACCATTGACCAGCGCACCGCCGAGAACCTCGTCCACCAGCTCCTCGACCAGGGCCTCCTCGACCGCAGCCCCGGAGACCGTCCCGTGGTGTTGCTCAACGCCCTCTCTTGGGAGGTGATGCGCGGGCAGCGGCCGGTGGTGCTTCTCGAACCGCGTGCCGGCAGGGCGAAGGCCTCGAAGGCCGACGCCGACGACTGGCAGGGCGTCGACCGCGATCTCTTCGAGCGGCTTCGGTCGTGGCGGCGGCGGGTCGCCGAGGCCCGCGGCAAGCC
>CAMARC010000214.1 GCA_945860405.1 Candidatus Kuenenia stuttgartensis
GGATCGCTCGGATGCCAGACGTGGTACGTGAAGGTCCGGTCGATGATCGATGCGAGCCGGACGCCCGCCCCCCGCAACCGCAGCCCGAGGTCGTCGTCCTCCTGCCCCCAGCCGAGGAAACGCTCGTCGGAGCCGTTGACGCGGGAGTAGTCGTCGCGCCAGACGGCGAAGTTGCCGCCGGCAAGTCGCGGCTTCGAGCGGTGGCGGACAAAATTCTGAAACACGCTCTTCCGATGCCGGCGCGACATGCGACGCAGTTCTGCGGGGGGGGCGAGCCGGCGAAGGTCGGTCGTCGCCAGCCCTGATGGGACCAGCGCGCGCGAGGTGGCCTCGGGGAGGCGGACGACATCGCCGAGCATCGCGAGGCCGGGCCGTCGGGCGGCGAGGTGGGCGGCGACGTGATCGGGGGGGAGCACCGAGTCGCCATCGAGAAACAGGAGCGTGTCGCCGACGGCGACAGCGGCGCCCCGGTTGCGGACCCGGGCGAGACGGAAGCCGTCGTGGGGCTCGGTGGTGAACGCCACCGGAAATGGGGCCCGGCGAGCGAAGTCGGCGATGATCTCCACGGTCGGAGCCTCGGAGCCGTCGTCGGCAACCACGACTTCGAAGCGACCATCGACCCCCTCCTGGAGGGCGATCGACTCGAGCACGAGGGCTAGGTGCCTCGGCTTCTGGTAGGTGTTGACGATCAGGGAGATGTCGGGATGGGTCATGTCAGGAGTCGCTCGAGAACGGCCTCAGGGGCGTGGGCCTGCCGGAGGACAACGGCCGCCCGTGCCGCCCCGGCGAGGTAGTGGTCGGCGTGGGCGACAAATTCCTCGATCGCTTCGGCTGCGCCGTCGGCTCCGGCAATCACGATGCCGACGTTCCCGAGCGGGCTTGCGTGTCCTCCATGGAGCCAGCGGATCCGCAGTCCCGAGAGAGCGACAGCTTGGTGGTGGGCCGGCGTGCCGAGCGTGAGCGTGGTTGGCCCGGCTGTCGGCGAGACGTGACCGAGGCGGAACACGACCGCCACCGCCGCGCCGGAGCTGTTTGCCTGGAGGATGGCGGAGGAGGGTGTAACGCTGCGGCCAAGCGTCAGTCTGAGCGGCGGCTCGAGGAGGGCAGGGGGCCCCAGCGCGCGCCACGTCACCTCAACGACGGCCAGGCCGGCTCCCGGTGGGGGCGCGACCGGCAGCGTCAGCACGCCACCGGCCGGCACGGCATCGACGGCAAACGTCTCCACGGCAGCCTGCGGATGAAGTCCGTCGAGGTGATCGAGATGGGCCCGCAGCGCCGGCTGGAGACGACGGGCCATCCACCCGCCGCCGGTGACGATTGCCACCTTCCCCGCGGCCAGGGCCTCGAGGAGCACCGCCGAGCAGCGGTGGCGGTAGCGGCGTTGGTCGTAGGGAAGAAGGAGCGCGTCGGCGGCGGTGAGCTGGCGATGGTAGGCAGCGGAGGTGAGCGGGCCGGCGAGGGGCTCGACGAACTCGGGGGCCCGGTGGGCGATATTCTCGATCGCCTCGAGCGCCTGGCGGACGGAGATGTCGGCCTCTCGGCGCGAGCGAGGGTCGAAGCCGGGGTTGGTTTGGATGGCGAAGTGCAGCCTGTCCCTCAAGGGTCGAATTGCCGCGATCTCGTCGACCAGCGCCGGGGCGATCTGGCTGTTTTTCTCACTCCGGGCATCCCCGAGCATGGCGATGCGGAGGCGCCGGCCGGCTGTCGGCCGCAGGAGCGGCACCGCGTCGGGATCCGCGGGGAGATCGATTGGATAAGGAAGAACGGAAACCGGCGCGGCGCCGACCAGCGACCACTCCGCGGCCAGTTCCTCCGTCGGGGTGTGGAAGTGGAGCCGGTGGGGAGCTGCGAGGCGGATCGCTTCGTCGAGCAGGCGGCTGACCCGGCTGATCCGGCCATCGTGCCCAGCGGAAACGGCTCCGTCGGGCGCGAGGATGGGGCCGTGGAACTGGAGGTGCCAGCCGATTCCCTCCGGAGGACGCGTGGCGTGGATGGCCTGCGCGAGTCCCACGGCATCGAGTTCGGAGGCGGTGGCGATCACGACCCGATCGCCCGGCGCGAGCGAGGCGATCGTGGGAGCGAGATCGGCGGCGAAGGCAGCCACGCGCGAGCGCCGCCGCACGCTCCGGGCCCAAGTCTCCCACGGGGGCTGCCACCGCGGTCGACCGTCAACTTTGAGCCGATCGAGCTCGGCAAAGGCAGTGAGTTTCGAATTGCCGGGGAAACGGAGCACCGGCCACACGCGCCAGTCCGCAGCGGCATCGGCGGGGAGCCGGGCGGTCGATCGGCAGACGAGTTCGCACGCCCAGCCTCGCCGGCGGGCGGCACCGAGGACCGCGACGGCGTACTGCCAGGGATGGGAGCCGGCCCCGTCGAGACAGGGATCGACGAGGATCAATCGTGGCGCGGGAGCGGTCATCGCCCGATCGCCCCGTCGAGTGGCCCTGTCCTTGGGTTTCCTGCCGGGGCGAGTCGGTCGAGGAGCCGGCCGAGTTGGGCTTCGCCGGCCTCCATCACCATCGCGATCTCGAGGGCCACAAGCGCCGTCTCTCCGGCGAAACCGGCGGGCAGTTTGACGAGGTCTTTGAGCGTCGTGACCAGGGCCGCATCGTGGCCGCGGGCCCAGGTGGTGAGGTCGGTGAGGTCGGCCGGGGCGTAGGCATGGTGGTCGGCATAGGGGCGGAAGGCGACGACCTCGGCCCCGAGGCTGGTGAGAGTTTTTCGGAAGGCGGACGGATTTCCGATCCCGGCGAACGCCGCGACGCGGCGCCCATCGAGCCAATCGATGCCGTGCCTTGTCCCCGCCTGGTCGCGGACGGCGACGGGGGCGTGGCTCGCCTCTGCCCACACGCCCGGCAGCCTCCCGCCGCAGGCCGCGGACAGTCGGTCGCGGATCTCCGCCCGCCGCTCGGGTGAGAAGCTCCCGGCCCGGGTGAGGATCGCGGCGTCGGCGCGGGAAAGTCCCGAAAGACGTTCGCGGAGCAGGCCGCGGGGGAAGACATGCCCGCAGCCGAACGGATCGGTGGCGTCGATCGCGACCAGATCGAGATCACGGGCCAGGCGGCGGTGCTGAAAACCGTCGTCGAGCACGACGATATCGGCCCCCGCGGCGGCGGCCGAGGTGGCGGCCGCGACGCGGTCACGATCGGCGACATGCCGGACGCCGGGAAGGAGGAGCGTCAGTTCGGCTGCTTCGTCGCTCCGCCGCCCCGCGGCGGCGCCATACCCGCGGCTGACGATCGCCGGACGGCACCCCTGAGCGGCCAGCCGACGGACCACCCAGGCCACCAGCGGCGTCTTGCCGGTGCCGCCGAGGGTCAGATTGCCGACGCACACTACCGGCACGCCGGCGGGCCTCGTGGCGAGCCATCCGCGGTCATAGGCCATGTTGCGGAGGGCCATGACCGTCCCCCACGTGGCCCCGAGCGGCGCGAGGGCGAGGCGGGCCAGCGTCGCACCGGCGGCGGTGTCGGTCCCGTCGACGAGGCGCTTGAACGATTCTGCGTCAGGCAGCAGCGGCATGCGGTCGATCCGTCGGTCCGCCCCGCGAGGAGGGCTCATCCTGCGAGCGTGGAGTGTAGTGTTTTCGGGAGAATCGCGGCGGCCCACGGTTGTTACCGAGGGGTTTGACGCCATCTGCCATCCCCGGCCAGCCTCCGGCCACGGCCTGCCGATATACTTGCCAGAAGAGGAGCCGGAGCCCCCCGAGCCCCTGTGACCGACGGGCGAAGTGCCACGAGGGAACGGTGTCATGGCCAGCGTGTCCTCCAACAATGGTGAGGCGCTTGTCGTCGGCGGCTGGACGGCCGGCGACGAGGCGCCCTCCAACTCCGATCGTTATCTGGCCCGCCGCCTCGAAGCGGCAGGGGCCGACTACAAAGGGGTGGCGCTCACCAACTTTCTCCTCAGTGCCGCCGTGGCGGCTGCCGCCTGGCTGGCCATCGGGGTCCTCGCCGAGCACTGGATCGTCCCCGGTGGACTGCCACGGTGGGTGCGGTGGGCGTGGCTCGCGGCCGGGTGTGTCGCGCTGGTCGCGGCGGCCGTGCGCTGGTTGCTGCCGTTGGTCCGCTACCGGGTAAACCTCGTCTATGCCGCCCGCGCCATCGAGCGGGAGCATCCCGAGCTCCACAACGATCTGGTCAATACGGTGCTCGTCAAGGCGCATCCCGAGGGAAGCACCGCGGTCGTGGTCCGGTCGCTCGAGAAGCGGGCCGCGAAACGGCTAGCCGATGTCCCCACCGAGGGGATCATCGACCGTTCGCTCGCCGTCCGCCTGGCGATGGTGCTGGCGGCGCTGGTGGGGATCGCCTGTCTGTATGAGCTCGTGGCGCCGAAGAGCCTCCTGGTCAGTGCCGTGCGGTTGGTGGCTCCCTGGGCCGGGATCTCCGCTCCTTCGCGCGTCCGCATCGAGCCGCCACGGCTCCACTGGCGGATGCCAGGGGCGGGCGTGGTCGATCCCCAGCAACTCGACAGCGGCCTCGATGGGCAGGAGGTGGCGGTCGATCGCGGGTCGGCGACGCTCGTGCGTGGTCGGCAACTCGTGCTGGCGGCTGCGGTCCGTGGCCTGCGGGGCGGCGAGCAGCCGGTCGTGTTCGCGGTGCCCCTGAAAGAAGATGGCTCCCACGATCCAGCTGCGACGCCGTGGCGGATCGAGATGGTTCGCGGGGCTGCCGAGGGGGAGGCCGCCAAGGCCTTCACGGCGTTTCTCCCCGATGCCACGAGAGGACTGGAAAACTCCATCGAGATCACGCTCGCCGCCGGTGATGCCCGGAGCGATCCGGTGCGGTTGGTGGTGGTCGATTCTCCGTCGCTGCTCGTCCGCGAGGTGCGCTACGATTTCCCTGCCTACATCGCCCGCGACCCGGAGACGGTGGCCTGGCAGGGGGATTTGCGGGCGCCGGAGGAGACGCAGGTGACGCTCGTGGCGGAGTGCAACCAGCCGATCGAGGCGGCTTGGATCGATTTCGGTTGCGACGGGAATCGCGATCTGAAGATGAAGGTGGGGGCCAGCGACCTGGCCCGGGCCTCGGTCACCTTTCCCCTGCGCATGAACGCCGACAGGTCGGCGCCGGAGCATGCGGTTTACCGTCTTGTCTTCCAGCCCCGTGGCTCGGCCCAAGGGGGGCGTGAGTCGGTCGTCATCGAGCCGATGGAGCACCGCATCGAGGTGGTCGCCGACCTGGCTCCCGAAGTGACGATCGAATCGCCGACCGTGTCGCCCCTCGCCGTCCCACGCGACAGCCCGGTGCCGGTCCGGGTGCGGGCCCTCGACCCCGATCACGCCCTGTCACGCGTGGTGATCGAGACCCGCATCGAGGGCGGACGGGCCGTGCCGCCGATGCCGATCCTCGAGGTGGCCAAGCAGGGGCCGTTCAAGGGGACGGCGCGCCTCGTCCCCTTCAATCTCGGGGCGGAGGCGGGCTCGGTGCTCCAGTATCGCGCCGTCGCCACCGACAACCGCCCCCAGCAGCCGAATGTCTCGGTAACGCCGTGGCAGGAACTGAAGATCGACGAGAAGGCGCCGCCGCAGCCCGACGAGCCCGAACCAGACTTCCCCAAGGATTCGAAGAAGGGGCGGCCGGGCGAGGACCGTTCCGACGAGTCTGATCGCGCCGACGATGGGGGC
Source organism: Candidatus Kuenenia stuttgartensis (assembly GCA_945860405.1). Taxonomy (GTDB): domain Bacteria; phylum Planctomycetota; class Planctomycetia; order Pirellulales; family UBA1268; genus QWOP01. Next base: position 5,627 of record CAMARC010000214.1, read on the forward strand.
GATGCCGAACAGGACGGGGGCGAGCAGCCGGAGGACGGCCGGGATCAGGATCGTCAGGGCGACGGCGGCGACGGCGCGGAGGACGGGGCTGGCCAACGGCGACCTGACGACGGCGGCCGCGAAGACGGTGCGTCCGGAGACCAAGACCAGCAAGACCAAAACCAAGACCAAGACCCTCAGCAGCGTGGCGCCCCCGCTGATCGGAAGCGACCCGACCGGCAGCGCAGCGACGACGGATCGAACCCTCCTCCACCCGGAGAGCAGGGACAACCAGGGGCGTCAGGCGGTGGTGACGAGCAACAGGGGGATGGCAAGCAACAGCGCCCCGGCAACGACCAGAGCCCCAAGGGCTCCAAGCCAGGGAAGAACGGCAGCCCGCAGCAGGGAGCTGAAGGCGGTGATTCCGGCGACCAGCAAGGGAGCGGGCAGAAGCCTGGCTCGCAGCAGAAGGGGAGCGCGGGGAAGGAGCGCGCTCAGGCGGGCGACGACGAAGGGCAAGGCGAAGGAGAGCAACGCGAGGGAGGGGAGAAGCCCCAGCCCGGCACGAAGCCGTCGCCTTCCGGGGGCGCGGGGAAGAAGCGCCAAAACGATGCTGTCGCGGCCGACGGCACGAATGACGGCGAGGCGATGGATCGGATCCTCGAGCACCAGCGCCGTGAGTCGGAGCGCGGAGAAGCCGGCGAGACCGTGAAGCGTCAGCCGAAGGAAGGCCAGCAGGGTGAAGGCCAGCAGCGTGAAGGCCAGAAGGGTGAAGGCCAGAAGGGTGAAGGCCAGCAGGGTGAAGGCCAGCAGGGTGAGGGCCAGAAGGGTGAGGGCCAGAAGGGTGAGGGCCAGAAGGGTGACGGCCAGACGGGTGAAGGCCAGCAGGGTGAAGGCCAGCAGGGTGAGGGCCAGCAGGGTGAAGGCCAGCAGGGTGAAGGCCAGCAGGGTGAAGGCCAGCAGGGTGACGGCCAGACGGGTGAAGGCCAGCAGGGTGAGGGAGACGGAAGTGGCGGTG
>CAMARC010000215.1 GCA_945860405.1 Candidatus Kuenenia stuttgartensis
ACGCGGGCCACGACGCTCGGGGAATTGCTGACGCGGATCCCCTGCCCGAAGTTGCGCTGCATGTTGTAGATGAGATCGTCCTGCTCCATTTTGTAGCTGGGGCGACCCGGGATGCCGGTGTTGAGCGAGGCGATCAGCAGCCCGTGCTCACTCCCCTCGAGCCCCGGGCTGGGGAGCGGCACACGTTTGACGACGTCGGGGGTGCCCCGCTTCATGCCCTCGAACCAGCGACCGTTGACCGCCCGGCCGACCGGCTCGCGGACGCGCTTGTCCTGCTCCTCCGAGCTCTTGGGATGGCGGTAGTTCCAGCTCCACTTCTCATCCTCGAAGTCGTCACCGATGGACTCGACGACGGTGCCACTGCCGGGGACGAACGTCGAGTCGGTGGCCACCGGCGGTGGGCCATTGAACGCCTTCGGGAGCGGTCGCTTGAGCAGGGCGCGCAGCCTGTTTTGGGCCGCCGCTGGCTCGGCTCCGCCGAGCACCGCGCCGATCGCCAGCGCCACCATGACCGCCCCCCGCACCGTGCATTTCATGGCCATTGATCCCTTCGTCGACGCTGCGCCCCACCGATCTCCGCCGGCCGTACTGTGACAGCCACGGGGGACGCTCTCCCCCGATACGACGGGGTATCGACGGATCCTGGCAGCGGCGTGGAACCCCTTCCCCGCAGCCGTGGGCATCGACCCTCTCCCGCCCCGAGTGCCAGCGCTTCCCCGTCTCGACGACCGCCCCCGATTGCCGCGGTTGCCTAGCTTCCCGCCCGAGGGCGACGGTCAGTGAAACCTGTCTGGCGACCCCGGCCGCGTCTCCCCTACACACCCGGCCGGTCGACGTCGTGCCGCCCCACCGCCCCCCGGCCCCCCTCGCGATGCACCCCAGAAGTTCCAGCCGGGTCTCGATCACCCTCGCACGCCTGGCTTCCACGCTCCTTGGGATCGCTGCTTTGGCGCGTGCCGGGGCCGCCGAGCCCCCCCGATCCGATCTCCGGCCAGCGGGGGAGGTCGCCGCCGCCGAACACAACACCCTCGTGGCGGGCCTGGCCCTGGCGCCGGTCCCCGCGCTGCTCCGCAATCATCTCGTCCTCCCGGAGGGGGCAGGGCTTGTCGTCCGAGAAGTCGCCGCCGGGTCGCCTGCCGAGGCCGCCGGTCTGCGGGTGCATGATGTCCTCGTCTTCCTCGACGGCCAGGCGCTCCTTCGCCCCGATCATCTCGCGGCCCTGGTCGCCGCCGCGGGACCTGCAGCGCCGCTCGTCCTCGAAGTGCGCCGCGCCGGCAGGCAACTCAGCGTGTCGCTCAACCCCTCGCGCTCCTCCGGGGGCGACTCCCTTCCTCCACAGCCCGGGGCGCCGGCGGCGCTTGCCGAACCGCCGCCGGGGGCCGCGCCGATCCCCACCACTCAGCCGACCATCGGGCCGGTGGCCGCGGCGCCATCGGCGCCGTTCGTGCCCCCTCCCGGGGCGCGGAGGCTCGGCCCCGATGCGGTGCTCCTCGAGGACCGCGACTACTGGCTCAAGGTCTACCGAGACGCCGACACCTGTCTGATGGCCCGCGACGTCCGCGGCTGGCTGGTGTTCAACGGCCCGATCGCCACCCCGCAGCAACGCAGCCTCATCCCCAGGCGGGTGCGCGAGCGCGTCGCGAACCTCGAACTGATGCTCGACGCGGTGGCGGCCCCCCCGACGGCGCTTCCCCCTCCGGCGATCGCTGCCGGGCCGACCGCGCCTGAGCCGGCGGCGGCCAAGCCTGCGCCGCCGCCATCCGTGACGGCGCCCCCGACGAGCGTGGCGGCGCCCCCAGCAAGCGTGGGGACTGCGACTGTGCCCTCACCGCAGGCCCCGACGGCTGCCACGATCGAGCCGGGCACGGAGATTGGACGCCTCGACGTCGATCCGATCGAGATCCGCTGACGCTCCTGCCGGCCAGAATCACCAGCCCCCTTCGGCGGTGCGACTGCCCCAACCTCCGGATGACGTCGAGCCCCCGCTCTGGGGCGCGGCCGGTCTGGCCTGGACGGTGCGCCACGGATCGGGGCCGGAGAAAGTCCCGCCGGGGAGTTGGATCACCCACGGCCCCGCCCCCCGCGACATCCGCACGTACGAATCCTCCATCTGGCGACGTTGCATCTCCATCTGCCTGGCGCGCCGGCGGCGGCCCGCCTCGTCGCTGGCTTCGGCGAGGGCCTCGCGCGAGAGTCGCTGGGCCTCGGCTGCGGCCCGGATCGCATCTTCGTAGCGCTGCCGCGTGAGCAATCCTTTGGCGTTCTCCAAGGCCGCGAGGCCTGAGCGGACATCGGGCTTCACCCCTTCCGCATACCAGCCGGCCACCTTTCGCAGCTCGTGGTCGGCGGTCTCGATTCCGTTGAAGGCCTGACGGGCGAGCCGCTCGTCGTCATCGGCGAGGGTCTCAGCGGAGACGACGGCCGTCTCGGCGGCATCGATCACCTGCCCCGCCTTCGGGAGGTCTGGCCGCTGCACCGCAAGACCGCGCTTGGCCACCTCGACGAGGCGGTCGGCTTCGCGGCACTGTTCGTTGGCCCGAACGCGGTCGGTGGCCTGGCTATCCAGGCGACGGGCAAGCGTGCCGATGCGCTGCCCCACGTCCGTGCACCGATTCGGCAGCGACGCCCGCAGGGCATCGAGCTCGCCGCGCCGCTCACCGACCGCCGTCTGGCAGCCATCGACCCAATCCTCCTGGCGCACCGCCTCCTCGACCAGGGCCATCGCCCGGAAGTAGTGCTGGCGTTCCGGACGCGCCGCGTCCTGGGCCTCGGCGATCATCGCCCTGGCCCGCGACAGCCCCTCGTCCGCCTTGACGGGGTTATCGGCGACATCCGACCACGACCCCGGCGCGTAGGCCTCGGCGAGGTGATCGAGCGTCCGCTTCGTGGCATCGCGCCGGCCGGCGAGAGCCTCGAGCCTCGTGATCGCACCGGGGAGAAGCTCCGCGACGCGGGCTTTGGCAGCCACGACACTCTCGAGCAATGCTACCCCCTCGGCCACGCCCCGCTCCGCCTCCTCGACATGCTTCGTGGCGGCCTCGATCTCACCGGCATCGAGGAGCTGCTCGGCAACCTCGAGATGCTTCCGTGCCTTGTCGACATGGATCGACGGATCAGCCCCCGGCTCGGTGAGGAGCCAGCCCTCGGCCCGCTTCGCCCGAACCCGCTGCTCGAGATCATGGGCTTGGAGTGCCGCCTGCCGTCGCCGGTCGTCGCTGGCGTCGAAGAGGTCGATCCGGTCGCTCGAGGTGTCGAGCACCCCGCGCGCTTCCTCCATCCTGGCCCGGGCCGACAGCGGATCGCGCTCCAGCTCCGCCCGCGCAAGCTCCAAGGCATGCCCGACTTCGGCAAGCGGCCCGCGGAACGACGCCGACGAACGCCCCCGTTTTTGGATCGCCTCCAGCCGTTGGCCGGTCGCCCCGACGAGTCCGTCGAGCTCGCTGGCCATTGCCCGAGCCTTCTCGTGGGCCTGCTCGAGCTCATCGAGCGGGGCCCGGCATTCCCGCGCCACGTCGTCGAGCGGCGGCTTCGCTCCCGCCGCATCGAGCATTCGGATCGCTTCCTCGGCCTTGGCCGCGCCGAGCGTCCGCTCCGCCTGAATCGTCTCGTCGGCCTTCTCCCAGACATCCATCAATTCGAGCCAGCGCTCGCGGTAGCGGTGGAGCGCCGACTGCACCCCGTCGTAGGCGCCGCGCGTCCGCCCTTCCATCGGCGTGAGGAAGTCGGGATCGGAGTGGGGGAGCATGCGGTGCCGTTCCTGCTCGGCATCGAGCAGGTCGGAGAGGGCGACCACCTCGCTCTTGAACTCCGAGAGTTTCTCGCGCGCCTCGCGCGTCCGCCGCGCGTGCCTCGACCACTGCACGGCCAGCGCCCCAAGCGCTCCCAGCCCCGCCAGCGACGCGACGGCCAGCGGGAGCGTCCGCGTGCGAAACACCCGATCGGCCTCCCGGCGCGCCACCTCACGGTCGCGCCGTTCCTTGACCCACGACTCGGTGGCATTGACGAGGGCCACCAGGCCGGCATCGACGCGCCCGTCCTGCGCCAGCGGCTGGAACGCCTTGCCGATGATCTCCGTTTCGATCGTCCGCGGATCGAGGCCGCTGCCGGTCTCCAGGCTCCACGGCGCGTGCATCGCCAGACGCTGCTTGTTGACGTCGACATAGACGAGCACGTCTTGCGACGGATCGAAGGCCGTCTTCGAGGTGCCGGTGGGGACCTCGCGCCCCCAGCGGGCGAGGATCGCGTCGAGAACCTCGCGCGCCGACCGATCCCCTTCCGGACCATCGCCGACGACGATCACGCGGTAATCCCGCCCCGTCTCGCGCTTGACCCGGTCGATGGTGGCCCGGAGATCGTCGAACGTATCGGGCACCCCCGACACATACACGTGCTCATTTGAATCGGGGGCGACGGCCTCGACGCTCGCCGCGTCCTGGGCCCGGGCCGGCGTTCCAATCGGCGCCCAAGCTCCGGTGAGGATCACCGACGCCACGGCCACCAGGAGCGCGGGGGAACGCCGCCGCCCGATCGACCGGGCCGGCCGGACAGAACGGACACAAAGGGCGACCATCGACGCGATCGTGCTCTTCTCCACAGTTCCTCCGCGATAAGACGCTGCGCGGAGCGATGCGCCCCGCAGCAAAAGATTCTACGGACGCCGGCGGGGGGCTCAATCGGCCGGTCGAGCGTTTCCTTCCACGGGGCACGGCGGAGCGGGCCAGACCACGACCGGCGGCCATTCGGTCCCTGCCACCCTCCGCACGGCGGCGACGAGATCGGGCCCGGCTGCGACGACGATCACGCCCGCACCGAAGCCGACGATCTCCTCGGCAACATCGGCGATTTCCGCCCCCTCGGCGACCGGCGCGAGCACCCGCACTCGGTGGCGCCAGCCGATCCGCGCAAACGCCTCGGCCCACGCAGGCGCAAGCGCGCCGACCGTGTCGTCGGTGGCCACGACAAACACCGGCCCCGCGAGGCCATCTCGAACCAGCGCCGCGACGAAGCCCGCGGCGGTTGCCGACGCGGCGCCGGTGAGCGGATCAGAGGGCGGAGGAGGCAGGCCAGCCACAGTCACTCGATCGGCCGGTCCGGGAAGAGCGGCACGCGCGGCGCGGATTCGGTGGGCAGCGTCGCCGCAGAGCGGCCGGTCTGTGGGCGGGCCGGCAGTTGGCCTCCGGCACCATTCCCCGCGGCCGGCGCCCCCGGCTTGGCGGGCGACGATCCCGGGCGCAGGCTCCCCACCGGCCGTCCGGCATTGAGTGGACGGGACGACTTGCTTCCCCCTCCCGGCGTGGTGGAGGGAGCGCCGTAGCCTGGGCGTGCCGGCGGAGCGCCGGCCCGGACACCGCCCGAAAGGATCCCCGGGCGGGCGTTAAGGGCCTCCGGCGTGGCCGAGGGCTTGCGGGCCGCTGATCGTGGCGCCTCCTTGCTCCCGAGCAGGCCCCCACTCCGCGACCGGCCGGCCGCGGTGGGATCGATGGACTCGCTCTTTTCCTGCCGGGATGCCGTTCCCCGGCCGGCTCCGGACACCCGCTCCCCGGCCTCGTCCCCTGGGAGAGAGTCTGGGGAAGAGTCTTCGTTTCCGGGCAGGAGATCGTCGATGCTGATGATGCGGCGCTTGCGTGGCTCGGCTTCCTTCTCCAGCCCATCCTCGCTGCGCGGCCGGCCGGTGAGCGGATTGATCTCCTCACGGTCGCGGCGTTGCCGTTCCTCCTCCTCGCGTTCGCGGCGCAGCTTCGCGCGCCCCAGCTCCCCCTCAGCCTCGTCGATCTTGCCGTCGAAGTTGAGGTCGAAGCGGCGGAGCAATTCCTCACGGGAAAGCAACGGAGGCGGCGCCTCGGCCTCCTTCGATTCGGCTCCGAAGCTTGGCGGACGGGGCGGCGCCGGCCGGGAGCGTGACGGCCCCTGCGCGACGGCCGATCCGCCGACAACCACGCTCAGCGCCAGACAGACAGCGAGCCGGCACCCCGCCGCCCCACCGGCCCGAGCCACCCGTGCGACAGCCCCGAAACGGCGTGGCAGCCAAGCAGTCATCCGGTCCATAAAGGCGTTCCGCGGAGGGGAAATGGCCTCGGTGGCCAACAGGCCGCTCGAGCACCTCCATCCTACCGCGCCGGCCCGCTGCGAGTCAGCGCGGCGGTCGCCACAGGCTGCGGGTGCCAGGGGAATAGGTGTAGGGGCCGCGGGGGCTGAAGACGATGCCGCGGAGATCGCGAGAGAATCCATACAACCCGTTCCGCCAGTAGAGCCAGGTGAAGGGCTGATCCTCCCAGAGGTGTTCCTGGATTCGTCCGTACTTCTCCCCGCGCTTCGTCCGGTCGAATTCCCGGCGCCCCGCGTCGTAGAGGGCATCGACGAGCGGATTGGAATAGCCGACGACGTTCCCGGCACCGCCGGTCGTCCAGTGACGCTCGGTGGCGTCGGGATCAGCCGCGGCCCCCCGGCTCCCGTGCCAGGCGTCAAAGCGGCGCGTCTGGGTGCGGTCGACGAGCGTCGTCTGATCGACAACCTGGAGATGCATCCGCACCCCGATCCGGGCCAGATCGTCGCGGAGGCGTTCGCACGTCCGGATGCGGAGCGGCTGGTCGGCGACGAGCATCGTGAACTCGAA
>CAMARC010000216.1 GCA_945860405.1 Candidatus Kuenenia stuttgartensis
GCTTCCCGCAGTCGATCCAGTGGGAAAAGGCCATGGATGGCTTTTCCCACCTGTAACCAGCGACGCATGCCAGCCGCTGGCGTTCACATCGGCGGGCAGCACCGTCACGCCATGCGCCCGAGCGTCGCGGACGAGCTGCGCGGGCGCATAAAACCCCATCGGCTGGCTGCCAAGCAACGCCGCCGTGAACGCCGCTGGGTGGTGGCACTTCAGCCATGCCGACACATACACCAGCAGCGCGAAACTCGCCGCATGCGACTCCGGAAAGCCGTATTCGCCGAAGCCGCGAATCTGGTTGAAGACCTGTTCGGCAAACTGTTTTGAGAGACCGCGGGCGAGCATGCCGTCGACGAGCTTTCGATGAAACTCGTCGATCACGCCCGGCCGCCGCCAGGCGCCCATCGCCCGGCGGAGCTGGTCGGCCTCGCCCGGCGTGAACCCCGCCGCCACCACCGCCAGCCGCATCGCCTGCTCCTGGAAGAGGGGGACGCCGAGCGTGTTTTCGAGGACGCCTTGGATCGCCTTGTTGGGGTAGCTCACCGGCTCCTCGCCGCAGCGCCTGCGTAGGTAGGGATGAACCATGCCCCCCTGGATCGGCCCCGGCCTCACGATCGCCACCTCGATGACCAGATCATAGAAACAGCGTGGCTTGAGCCTCGGCAGCATGCTCATCTGCGCCCGGCTCTCGATCTGGAACACGCCGACGGTGTCGGCCCGCGACACCATCTCGTAGACGGCCGGATCCTCCGCCGGCACAGTGGCAAGCGACAGCCTCGGGCCCCCCGCCGCCTCGACCTGATCGAACGCCCGGTGGATGGCGGTGAGCATCCCGAGCGCCAGGCAATCGACTTTCAGGATTCCCAGCTCGTCGAGATCGTCCTTGTCCCACTGGACGATCGAGCGGCCCGCCATCGTCGCCGGCTGGATCGGCACCAGATCGCACAGATCGCCACGCGTCATCACCATGCCGCCGACATGCTGGCCGAGATGGCGGGGGAAGCCGACGAGCTCGCCGACGAGGGCCGTGAGCCGCCGGCCGGTGTCGCTATCGGGATCGAGCCCCGCCTCGGCGAGCCGCTCTGGCAGTCGATCGACCCGGTCGCCGACATCGAGCACCTCGGCGATCCGTGCCACCCGGTCGAGCGACAGCCCGAGCGCCTTTCCCATGTCGCGCACGGCCGAGCGGAGGCGGTAGCAGATCACCTCGGCGGTCATCGCCGCGCGCGAGCGGCCATAGGTGTCGTAGAGGTATTGGATCACCTCCTCGCGGCGGTGGTGTTCGAAGTCGATGTCGATGTCGGGGGCCTCGCGGCGTTCCCGGCTGATGAAGCGCTCGAAGAGAACCTGCATCCTGGCCGGGTCGACCGACGTGATCCCGAGGCAGTAGCAGATCGCCGAATTGGCCGCCGACCCGCGCCCCTGGCAGAGGATTCCGCGGCGGCGCGCGAAGCGGACGATGTCGAAGACGGTGAGGAAGTAGGCCTCGTAGCCGAGCTCGGTGACGAGCGTAAGCTCGTGCTCGAGAAGGCCGCGGACCTTCTCGGGCACCCCGTCGGGATAGCGTTTCGCAGCCCCGCGCCACACCGTCTCGGCAAGGTATCCCGACGCCGTCGCGCCGGCCGGCACGACGGCGTCGGGGTATTCGTAGCGCAGTTCGTCGAGGGAGAAGGTGCAGGCCGCCGCCCATTCCACGGAGCGTTCGACGGCCCCCGGCAAGCTCGCGAAGCGGGCCTGGAGCCTCGACTGCTTGTGGAGGTGGCGTTCGCCGTTGGTGAGGAGGCGGCCACGGACCTCCTCGATCGTGCCGCCGTGACGGACCGCCGTGAGGGCATCGAGGAGGGGAAGCCGGGCGCGGATGTGGCAGCGGACGTCGCCGGCCGCCACGACATCGACCCGCGCCCGCCGGCAGGCGCGGGCGAAGCGCTCAAGCCGGGCCGCGTCATCCCCCTCGAGCGCCACCTCCGCCAGCCCACAGACGCGCTCCCCAAACACCTCGCGCCACGCCGCCAGCCGCCGCCAATCTCCCTCCACGGCCGCCAGCGGCACGCCGGCTCGCAGGCCTGCCGCATGGGCCGCGACCATGTCGCGCGAAAGTCGGCAGCTGACCGGGCCGCGATCGTTCCCGTCTTCTGCCCTGGCGCTGGCAGCCGCTCCGCCCTCGCGCTGCTCCTGCCCGCGCTCCGCTGGGATCCCGCCGTAGCCGATCGAGAGGAGGCGGCAAAGGTTTGTGTAGCCGGCCCGGTTCTCCGCCCACACCACAAGCGCCTCGCCGTCGATCGTTGTCAGCGTGGCCCCGACGATGAGTGGGATGCCGACCTCCTTCGCCGCCCCGTGCGCCCGGACGATGCCGGCAAGCGTCGCATGATCGGTGATCGCGATCCCGGCATAGCCGAGGGCGTGGGCGGTACGGACGAGCTCCTCCGGATGGGAGGCGCCCTGGAGGAAGGAGAAGTTGCTCGTGACATGGAGCTCGGCGTAGCGGGGGGGCTCGCGCGGGCCCCCGGGGCTGGCCCCCGAACTCAGACTTGCGATCACGGGTCGCGACGACGGCATGACAAGGCTCCTTGGAGGATTTCCCCGGCCACTCACGGGCTGCTCGAGTCAGGCGAAGACACCATGGACAAACCAGCCCCCGTCCCGCACCTGCCGGAAGATCCACAGCCGGAGGATCCCGTCGACATTCCCTGACCCGTCGCGGCCAGCGTCCCGCTGCCGGTCACCGCCGGCCACGCCCTCACCGCCCCCCTCGACCACGTCCTCGATGACCGCCTCGACGAGGAAGTAATCGCGGCGCACGGAGGGGCCGCGCCACCACGCCGTCTCGATCCGCTCCGGCCCCTGGGCACAGAGCACCCGATGAACCCGCGACTCGTAACGGAAGCGGACAGGCACTCCGGAAGCCGCCCAGCGCTCCGCCGGCTCACGGGCTTCTTCCGGCCGAAGCGGCTCCAAGCGCAAGGGCCGGGGAAACATCCAAAACGGCCTCCGCTCCGGGGCGGGGCAGGGGCCTGACTGGCTCGTGGCGCTGCGCGACGCTCCCTTGGCAGGGCTGGCGCGGTCGTCTGACGGCGCTGTGGTGATGCGTCTGGGCGATCGCGTGCTCTGCCCCGGCGGCACCGCCATCCAGGCATGTTCCGGCTGGGCGTCGGCCACCGAGCGTGGCTCGTAGACCGCCGTGCGGCCGAGCCTCCCCGCCAGGCGCTCGAGCAGCATGGCAACTTCCCCGTCTCCCGCCTCCTCCGCCTCGCCAAACAGCATCCGCTGCCGGCTGCCGACCTCACCGGCGGCCACGACCTCGATCGAAACCCCATCGATCTCCTTCGGCAGTTGCATGCGCGCCATCCGCAGCCGGATCAGCTCCGTCAGATGGGCGACGCTCACACTTGGGCGGAACAGCCCGACATCGACAACGACCGGGGCGCTGGTGGCCGTGGATCGCCCCGCCGGCCCGGTCGCCACATCGGCGGCGGCCGAGCCAGCGCCAGCTGAGCCAGCGCCGGCCGAGCCAGCGCCAGCTGATCCGGCCCGCTCGAGCCTTACCCGCTCGAGCCTTACCTGGAGCGCCGTCACGCCCCGCCCCGCGGCGGAAAGGGGCCTCAGACACGCTTCGAGGAGCGGGCGGAGGCATTGGGCAAACTGCTCCTCCGAGGTGCCGCGAAGCGAGAGGGGGAAATCGAAGGCATGGCTGGCCTGTGGGAGCTCCCCCCCCGGCAACGGCTCGAGCGGCTCGGCCCGTTCTCCCGTGAGCTCCGCCAGCCGGCGCACCAGCAGCGGGCCGAATCGCGACGCCAGGCTCTTGCGCGGGAGCCGCATCACTCCACCGATCGAATCGATCCCGACTTCACGGAGCTTCTGGAGCGTGCCGCCATCCAACCGCAGCCCCGTGGCCGGCAACGCATCGACCAGGCCCCCCGCCGCCACCACCACGCTCCGCTGCCGGCCGCGTGGCGCCGGCTCGCCGGCCAGCGCCGCCAACCGATCGACATGGTGGGCGGCGGCCCAGGCGGCTCCGGGGGTGTCGGCGATCGCCCCGCGGGCATGGAGCCCCCGCGCGGCGAGCGTCCACACGGCCGTGCGCGCGAGTCTCTCTTCGCCACCGAAAAAGCCTGCCGTGGCCGTGACATCGAGATGAAGGCACTCGGGCCGTTGGTGCTCGCCCCCGCCCTCCACCGCCACCGCCGGCGTGAAGCGCCGACACCAGCGGGCGATCTCGAGCAGCGCGTCGCGGTCGGCCACCGGATCGTCATGATCGATCCAAGCTCGGCGACAGGCGTGCGCGCCATGGACAAGCGCCACCGCTGCCATCGCCTCGGCCAGGGGCATGCCGGCATGGATTGCCACTCCCTCGCCGGCCGTTGCTGGCCCGGCTGTCGCTGGCCCGGCTCTCACGTGCCCGGCTCTCTCCCTACCGGCCTGTGGCGCTGCCAGACGACGGGGAATGGCCCAGGCCACCACCGTCATCGCGCCTTGTGGCTGGCGCTGGCAGACGAACACCGGCCCGTGCCGCAGCTCGGCGTTGCCGCTCAACCGCCGCTGCACCGGCCAGCGCGGCAGCCAGAGGGTCAGGATGCGCGACACGACACCCCTCCCGCTCCATTGCCATCGGGGAGCGTCCCTGGCGACCAGGGCCGACCGGCCGGCGCGGCGCCGCTCCACGGGCCGCCCCTGCGGAAGGTGTTCGTGGTGGCGTCGCCGATCGCTTCGCGGCCGGTGGCCAGATCGAGCGCGATCTCCACCGTGGGCACATCGGGGGGCTGTTCACACGCCCATGGCCCCTCCTGAAGCGACAGCCGCAGCCGCCGAACCGCGAGCGAGCCGACGGCGGGCGCCCAGCGATGCGACGAGAGAGGATCGTCGCCCCCCCGAAAGCGCCCGAGCATCGGGAGAGCCGCCACGTTGAGCCGGGCCTCGGCCCACGACGGCTCGCGCCGGGCCGCCACCGGCCTCACCAAAAATCCCACCGTGCCGCTGCCGCGGGCCGCCAGCTGCCAGCGTCGCAGGGCCGTATTGGAGACACGCTTTGGCCAGGCGAGCACGGCTGTCACACCAGGGCAGCGGAGCGCCTGATCGATCGCCCAGATCTCGTCCTCGTCGCGCGACGGCCGGACGACGACGATCGCCCCAACGGTGGCCCCGCCGGCTCTCGGCTTCCCCGCCGCAGGCCCTTCGAGCCACGGCATCACCGCCGGCGGATGAAACCGCCCCTGCCGATCGATCACGAGGATCGGCCCGGCAGCCCCCTCGGACCGAGCCACGCGCAGCCTCCCGGCGACCGCGAAGGCGAGCGTCGCCGCTCCCGACGCCGGCCCGCCGATCCATTCGATCAGGCTGCCGCTGCCGATCCCGCCGGCCGGCAGGAGCCGATCGATCCCCCGGAAGCCGCTCGGGAAGATCGCCCGCGGCGCGCTTGCCGTGGCGTCGCCAGGCTCGAGGCAGGTCCAGACGCTTGTGCCGAACTGGCTGGAAAATTGGCTACCGAATTGGCCTCGAGCCCTCCCTCCGGCCCGGCTGACGACGCCCCGGGCCACGAGATCAGCCAGGCTGCCGGCGGTCGTGTCGGAGGTCGTGTCGGAGGTTGTCGTGTCGTCAGCCACTGGTCCCGCCTCCCGCGAAATATGAACGCGCGTACAGTACCCATCGGCAGGCCGACCGTCAACGCTCCATTCGGGAAAATTGACGCGGCGCATTGCCGAGCCAATGCCTGTCCACCGGGCAGCTCGACGTCAGCGAGCCCCACGAGCATCACCGCGGATCTCAAAGATCGCGGATGAGGTGGCTTGCCCCGGCCCTGCCACGATTCACGACGCCGCCCAGACGGCCACGCGGGCCTTCCGGGCAGCCGCAACGAGCGCGCCATCCTTGCTCACCAGCGCAAGTCCGCGGCGACCGGCTAGTTCCAGATAGGCCGCGTCATAGACCGACAGCCCGTGCTTGGCGGCAAGATCCGAAAGCACATCAAACGCCATCACGCTCGCTTCGGAATCGATCGCATGCGGCAGCAAGCGGAGCCATTCCGAAGCCAATCGGCGTTCCCGTTCCGTGAGCCGACCCCGCCGTTTCAGCGAGATCAGGGCATTGGCCACCTCGAGCGGCCAGATCGACGGCACCTCGAACACCGCGCCCTCGGCGAGCGAGGAAAGCAGCGTCTGCGTGGCGACCGTGGCCTGTCCGGGATGAACCCAAGCGATGGCCACCGAGGCATCGACGACAAACCTGTCTGAGGTTATCGATTCAGCGTCGTCCATCTTCGATCGCCGACCGGACGTCGGCATCCGAGAGCATTGCCCCCTTCGATCGCCGACCGATGACCTTCTGCAGGTCGAGCAGCGCCGCCACAGCCCGCCTCCCCTCGACACCACCGGCCATCCCCTCCGGCACGATCCTGGCCACCGGCTTGTCGTGACGGGTGATGACGACTTCTTCCCCGCGTGCCACGCGTTTGAGCAAGGCACCGAAGCGAGTCTTGGCATCGAACGCGGAAATGCTGGCCACGGTGCTCTCCTCCGCTCCCCCGGAATGACGATCCACTGACCAATTTTCCACGATGCATGCCGGCCGTCAACGCGTCGATCGGGCTCGTCGCTTCGCACTGTTGGGCCTGCCA
>CAMARC010000217.1 GCA_945860405.1 Candidatus Kuenenia stuttgartensis
AATGACTCCAATGCCGCAGCGCTCGGCGAGGCGCTCGTCGGCGCCGGCCGGGGCGCCAGGGTCGTCGTCTATTCGAATGCCGGCAGCGGCATCGGGAGCGGCCTGGTGATCGACGGCCAGCTCTACCGCGGCCGCCCGAGCGGCGAAATGGAGCTCGGCCATCTGCGCCTCATCCGCGACGGCGGGATTCTCGAAGACACTTCCGCCGGTTGGGCGATCGACACAAGAGTCCGCGAAGCGGTGGCGGCCGAGCCGGCCGGGGCGCTTGCCCGCGCCGCGACCGCCACAAGCGCCCCCCCATCGGCCCGGCTTCTCCCTGCGGCGCTCGCCGCCGGCGACGCCACGGCCCAACAGATCCTCGATGCTGCGGCAGGCCCCTACGCCCACGCGCTCTCGCACGTCGTCCATCTCCTCAACCCCGACGTGATCGTGCTCGGAGGGGGCGTGGCGACGATCGGTGAGCCGTGGCGCGGAAGCGTTGCGCGGCAACTCGAGGGCTTCCTCATGACCCCGCTGCGGCCGAGCCCGCCGGTGCGGCTGGCCACCCTCGGCGAGGATGTCGTTCCGGTGGGGGCGGCGCTAGCGGCGCTCGGAGACCAGAGCCTTGCGGCACGGAGGGGCGAGCCATGATCGGGTGCAATGGCCTCGTCCGTTCGTCGTTTTTTTCGAGCCTCGTGGCGCTCGGAGCGATCGCCGCGGGAGTCGCGCCGGCCGACGATGCCCTGTTCGAATCGTCGATCCGTCCGGTGCTTGTCGACACCTGCTTCCGCTGCCATGGGGGCGAGCGCGTCTCAGGGGGGCTGCGCGTCGACTCGCGCGAGGCGCTCGTTGTGGGGGGCGATTCCGGGCCGGCGATCGTGCCGGGGGATCCGGCACGCAGCATCCTCGTTGAGGCGATCGCGCGCCACGGGGATGTCTCGGCGATGCCCCCGGAGGCTGAAAAAGCCCTCCTGCCAGAGCAGGTGGCAGCGTTTGAGCGTTGGATCGGCGCCGACGCGCTGTGGCCTGCCGCAGCTGCGGCCTTCGAGGTCGAAGGGCACTGGGCGTTTGCGCCGGTGGCTGATCCGTCGACGCCGGCGGTGGCCGATGAAGCTTGGTGCCAGACGACCGTCGACCGCTTCATCCGTGCCCGCCAGGAGGAGGCGGGAGTCGCCCCCCTTCCCCGCGCCGACCGGCGCACGCTCATCCGCCGGGCGACGTTCGATCTCACCGGTCTGCCGCCGACGCCGGAAGAGGTCGAGGCCTTCGTTGCCGATCCGTCGCCGCACGCCTTCGACACGGTCGTCGAGCGCCTCCTCGCCTCGAGTGCTTACGGCGAGAAGTGGGCCCGGCACTGGCTCGACGTCGTCCGCTACGCAGACACGGCCGGCGAGACGGCCGACTATCCCGTCCCGGTCGCCTGGCGCTATCGCAACTACTGCGTCGATGCCTTCAACCGGGATCTTCCCTACGACGCCTTCCTCCGCGAGCAGATCGCCGGCGATATCCTCGCCGCGGCGGGGCCGCCTGAGGCCCGCGACGAGCGGATCGTCGCCACCGGGTTTCTCGCGATCTCGCGGCGCTTCGGCTTCGATTCGGAGAAATACCACCATCTCACGATCCAGGACACGATCGACACGCTCGGGGCGACGGTGATGGGCTTGAGCATCGGCTGCGCCCGCTGCCACGATCACAAGTTCGATCCGGTCAGCGCCCGCGACTACTACGCTCTGTACGGGATCTTCGAGAGCAGCCGCTATCCTTTTCCCGGCTCGGAGCAGAAGCAGCGGGTGCGGAGTCTCGCGCCGCTCGGGGATGCGCGTCCCGACGGGCACGCCTGGCGGGCGTACGAGGCCGAGGTCAGTCGGCTCTCGGCGGAGCTTGCCGCCCTCGACAAGCCGGTGCCGGCCGCGACGCTCCGCTCGGTCACCGATCTCGATGGCGACTTTGAGCTTCAGGCCCCGGCCGGCGGCGGGAGCTATGGCGTCCTCGTGCCGCCGTGGCGGGCCGAGGGGCCGATCAACGTCACGGCCGCCGCGCAGAGCCCCTTCAAGCATCTCTTCGCCGGCGGCCGCTGCGGCGTGAGCATCGCCGCAGGGGCCGGCCCCTACCGCTGCACGCAAGCCGTTCACGGGCTGCCGGAGAACGCCGCCCCGGTGTTTCTCAATCTCGATCTCCGCCTTCACGCTCCCGCGCCCGCCACGTCGGGGCGCCATCGCTTCACGCTCAGTGCCAAAGGCGCCGCCGCGATCGAGCTTCTCCTGGCGCCGGAAAGCCTGTCGCTTGTCGCCGCCGGAGCCGCCCACGACCTCGGGCCGATCCCGGCAGCGGAGTGGATCAATCTCCAGCTCGCGATCGACTCTGCGGCACACGAAGTCTCAGGGCGCCTCGGAAGCCCGGGGAACGTCCGCGAGTTCGGGCCGTTTCCGCTCGCAGCCGATCTCCGCGGCCCAATCAACGGCCCAATCAACGGCCCAATCGACAGCGTGGAGCTCGCGGCGCTCGTCGAGCCAGCGACCGACTACGCTGCCACCGCGCTCGACTGCGACAACCTCGCGCTTCAATCGACGCCGATTCCGCCGGTGAGCCTCGAGCGCCCGGCATCGATCGCCGGCCCCGATGCGAAGGCCCTTCGCGCCCGGCTCCGGGAGCTGTCGGGCTACGACGGCGATCTCGAGATGCAGTCGGCCGGGGCGCCCCCGGTGGCTCCGTGGAATCCCGGGCCAGCGAGTGTCGTTCGCCTCGACGCCAAGGCCCAAAGCCCGTTTACGAATCTCTACCCGGCCGGCCGCCTCGGCCTCACGCTCCCCGGCCGGGCCGAGTATGACGGCTTCGGACTTTCGCTTCCCCCCATATCCCCCGATTCGCAAGGCCAGCTCCATGTCAGCTTCGACATCCGTCCGGGGAAGCGCGTCGGTGACTCTCAAGGCACGTGGCGATATTCGATCGGCCATGGGCCCGGCCCCTCGCCGGCGATCGAGATATTTTTCGATGACGCGGCGTTCTTCACGCGCGACGGTCAGGCGACAAGCCCCGTGGCCACGCTCGTTGCCGATCGCTGGCATCAGGTGCAACTCGTCCTCGATCTCGCGAAGCGGACGTACACCGGGCTCCTCCTCTCGGAAGGATCGTCGACCCCCTTCTCCGGCCCGCTCGCGGCGAGCTGGGATGGGATCATCGACTACACCTTCATCGACAGCTACGGCCACGTGAGCGGCCTGCGCCCCGCGCTCGACATCGATAATTTTTCCGTCTCCTCGACGCCCCATCGCCCCCTCGACCTTCCGGCCGAGGTGCCCGCGGCGGCGGCTGGCCGCGACGAGGAGATCGCGGCGCTGAAGAGCACGCTTGCGACCCTCGAAGCGCGGGGCGATGCGCTCGCCGCGGAGCTCCGTCGGCTTCTCGCCGAGGGCCCGGTGCCAATGGCCTACGCGATGGCCGAGGGGACGCCGGCCGACGCGAGGATCCAGCGGCGTGGCGAGCCCGATGACCTCGGCGACACGGTGCCGCGGGGATTCATCGCCGTGCTCGGGGAGGCAACGCTCCCGGCTGCTGTCGCGGGGAGCGGCCGGCTCGAGCTTGCCGAGTGGCTGACGCGCCCCGATCACCCCCTCACGGCGCGGGTGATGGTCAACCGGATCTGGCAGCATCACTTCGGCCGCGGCCTCGTCGCCACGCCCAACGACTTCGGCGTTCGCGGCCGCGCCCCGACGCATCCGGAATTGCTCGACCGGCTCGCCACCGACTTCGTCCGCGCCGGCTGGTCGATCAAGGCGATCCACCGCCAGATCCTTTTCAGTGCCACCTGGCAGCAGGCCACCGCCCGCACTGACGAGGCCGGCGCGACGGCCGACACGCGGAGCTTGTATGTCGGCTTTGAGCGTCGCCGGCTCTCCGCTGAGGAGATCCGCGACGCGATCCTCGCCGTCAGTGGCCGGCTCGACCGCTCCCGGGGCGAAGGGCATCCTTTTCCTGCGCCCTTCGAATGGGGCTACTCGCAGCATGGGCCGTTCGGCGCCGTCTACGACCACGACCGGCGCAGCCTCTATCTCATGACCGGCCGGCTCAAGCGGCATCCCTTCCTCGCCCTCTTCGACGGCGCCGATCCGAATGCCTCGACCGCCGACCGGCTCGGCACCACCGTGCCGACGCAGGCGCTGTTCTTCTTGAACGATCCGCTCGTTCATGGCGCGGCCGACAGCTGGGCCAGTCGGCTTGCGCAGTCGACGCCCGACCGAAACGAACGCCTCGAGGCGGCAACGCAGGAGGCGCTCGCCCGGGCTCCGGAGAGCGACGAGCTCACCGCCGCGAATGCCTTCATCGACCGCTATCGCGAAGCACTCGCGGCCGAAGGGGTTGCCAATCCCGACCACGAAGCCCTCGCCGCTTGGCTCCGCACGCTCCTGGCGGGGAATGAGTTTCTCCATATTGATTGAAGCCAAGGTCGATTGAAGCCAAGGTTGATCGAAGCCACGCCCGACCGACACGCCCGCCTGCCCGAGAGCCCCCATGAGCCGTTCCCCCGATCTCCGTCGCCGTGGCCTGATCCGTTCGATGGCGGCCGGATCGATCCTCATGCCGGGGCTGCTCAGCGAGCTGCTCGCCGCTGACGTGGCAGCGGGCGGGGCGAATGCCCCTGCGGCCGATCCGCTCGCCCCGCGGGCGCCTCACTTCCCGGCGCGGGCCAAGCGGGTGATCTTTCTCCACATGAGTGGCGGGGTGTCGCATGTCGAGTCGTGGGACCCGAAGCCGCGACTCGTCGCCGATGCGGGCAAGACGATCACGGTGCCGGAGTTTCAGGGGCGGAAGGGCTCGTTCGAGATGTTTCTCAAAGGCCCACAGTGGAAGTTCGCCCCGCATGGCAAGTCGGGGACAGAAGTCAGCGAGCTCTTTCCGCACATGGCCCGCTGTGTCGACGATCTGTGTGTGATCCGGTCGATGAAGACCGACCACACCAACCACTACGAGGCGACGCTCGGCATCCACACCGGCTCCTTCACCTTCGCCCGGCCGAGCATCGGCTCTTGGGTGAGCTACGGCCTAGGGACGGAAAACCGCAATCTCCCGTCGTTTGTGGTCATCGCCCCGCAATCCCCCTACGCCGGCAATCAGGTGTGGGGAAGCGATTTTCTTCCTGGCGCCCATCAGGGGACACGCGTCGTGCCGGGGCCCGAGCCGATTGCGAATGTCCGGCGCCGCAGTCGGTCGGAGCGGCTCCAGGCCATGGAGCTTGCGGCGCTCCAAGCGGGCAACGAGCGGCACCTTGCCGGCCGTGGGGTCGATCCCCTTCTGGCGGCGCGGATCAAATCCTTCGAGACGGCCTTCGGAATGCAGTCGGAAATGCCGGAGGCCTTTGATCTGGCGCAGGAGTCAACCGAGACCCACGCCCTCTACGGCCTCGAGCCGGGGAGCACGCAGGGCTTTGCTTGGCAGTGCCTCGTCGCCCGGCGGCTCGCCGAGCGCGGCGTGCGGTTTATCGAGTTGATCGACGTCGGCTCGTCGGCCAATTGGGACGCGCATGGCGACATGATGACGCATCTCCCTCTGGCGAAGAACGTCGATCAGCCGATCGCGGGGCTCCTCCAGGATCTCAAGCGCCGGGGGATGCTCGACGACACGCTCGTCGTCTGGACGACGGAGTTTGGCCGCACCCCCTTCAACGCCGCGGCCGGAGCCGCCGGCCGCGAGCATCATCACTGGGTGTTTTCCTCGTGGCTGGCCGGCGGGGGCGTAAAGGGAGGAATGACGTACGGGGCCTCCGACGAGCATGGGATCGACGTGGCCAGCGACGTCGTTCATGTCCACGACTTCCACGCCACGATCCTCCACCTCCTCGGCCTCGACCACACCCGGCTGACCTGGCGCCATTCCGGTCGCGACTACCGCCTCACCGACGTCCACGGCAACGTCGTCACGCCGATCCTGGCGTGAGCGGGGAGCAATCCCGCGGACCGGCGGCTGGTAGAATGACGCGACGACCACCTCCCGCCAGGAATCGCACCATGACAGCCCCCCACACTTCCACGCTCGACTGGATCGCTGACTACGTCACCGCGCAGGATCGGGCCATCCGCTCCGTGCCGCCGACCGAGATCGCCGCCGCGATCGAGGTGGTGAAGAAGGCCGGCCGCGAGGGGCGGCGGATCTTCGTCTGCGGCAACGGCGGCAATGCCGCCAACGCCGCCCACTTCACCACTGACCTCGGCAAGAACGCCTCGGCCGCTGCGCCGCGGCCCTTCAAGGTGCTCTGCATCGCCGACAACACCGCCTGGATGACCGCGATCGGCAACGACTTCACCTTCGATGATGTATTCGTCCGCCAGCTCACCAACCACGCCGAGAAGGGGGATCTCCTCATCCTCTCGAGCGTCAGTGGCAATTCGCCAAACCTTGTCGCCGCCTGCCAGTGGGCCCGCGAGCAGGGCCTCGAGACGCTCGCGCTCGTCGGCGGGAAGCGCGGGAAGGTCGCGCCGCTGGCCGATCATCTCCTCGTCATCGAGGAAGGCCATTACGGCCGCGTCGAGGACGCGCAGATGAACATCCTCCACATGATCTGCTACGCGGTCTGCGAACTCGGGGCGTAACGACCGAAAGACTCAAGGCTCGCTTT
>CAMARC010000218.1 GCA_945860405.1 Candidatus Kuenenia stuttgartensis
GGCCTGCCGACCGACGTTGTCGATGTCGCGGATCGTGGCCGGGCCGCCGACAGCTCCCAGACCATCGCAGATGAACGTGTCGATGACGCCGTCCCAGCTCGCAGGGAGCTTCACGTCCGCAAAGGAGATCGACTGTGGCGACTGGCCCGCCTCCGGGAAGGGGGTGATCGACCCGCTGCCGGTCTTCGCGGCATGGTCGAGCGACACACTGACGTGATACCAGCGCCCCGGCTCGAGGGGCGTCACCACGCGCCAGCCGTCGCCATCGCGCACGGCGAACTCGCGCTGCGTGGCCGAGAGATCGATCGCCGTCGACTCGATCACACCCCGGCCGATGTAAAAACGGCAGGCGCCGGTCGGCTGGTCTGCGGCAGCCGAGGGGATCGTGCGGAAGTCGAAACAGACATGGAGCGGCGCGACTGTGGTGGCCGTGAGCCGGTCGTCGAAGGTGTGGCGCACCCCTTCGTTCGGCTGCCCCGTGCCGACGCGGACGCCACGCGTCCCCTCCGGATGGACATGCCGCCACGGGCTCTGCGCCTCTCCCAGCACGGCATTCGGCCCCGCCGAGAGCCACGGCTTCGCGTTCGGGCCCTTGCCGATCTCCTGGGCCTCGAGATCGAGATCGACGCCCCCGGCGAACGACCTCCCCTCGAGGGCCATCTTCTCCCGCGCCCGCTCGGCAAGCTCCCGATCGAGCGTCGCAAGCGCCTCGGCCTTCTCCCGGTCGAGTCGGGCCGCTTCCTCCGGGGGCACCAAGCCCGGGAAGTTGGCCGGCCGCTTCTGCTCCTCGCCGCCGGGAAAGGCCCAGGTGGTGCTCTGGAGGATGCCGTAGAGGGCGTAGTAGTCGGAGGCGCTGACCGGATCGTATTTGTGATCGTGGCAGCGGGCACAGCCGAGCGAAAGACCGAGCACCGAGCGGCCGAGGGAGTCGATGCAGTCGGCGAAATCGAGATGCTGGAAATCGGTGTTGGGGGCGTAGCCGTAGCGCTTGCCGACGGCGAGGAAGCCGGTGGCGGTGACGAGATCGGCGTAGTCGGAAGGCGGAGCCTCGCGGGCGAGGATGTCGCCAGCGATCTGTCGGGCGAGAAACTCGTCGTAAGGCATGTCGGCATTGAAGGCGCGGATCACCCAGTCGCGGTAGTTGCCGGCTTCACGAACGGGGTAGTCGGCGCCGTCGCCGGCGGTGTCGGCATAGCGGGCGACGTCGAGCCAGTGGCGTCCCCAGCGCTCGCCGTAGGCACTCGCAGCGAGGAGCCGATCGACGACCCGTTCCCAGGCATCGGGGGCGGTGTCGTCGAGAAAGGCGCGGATCTCCGCGGGCGTCGGAGGGAGACCGGTGAGATCGAGGGTAGCGCGGCGGAGGAGGGTGCGTCGATCGGCGAGCGCCGCCGGTGTCAGGCCCCGCGCTTCCAGCCCGGCGACGATGAAGCGGTCGATGTCGTTGGCGACGAGGCCGGAATCGGAGACGGCCGGCGGCGTTGCTGCCACCGGCCTCGCAAAGCTCCACCACGATTCGGCCGTCTCCCGTACCATGCCGCCAAGGCGAGCTTCAAGCACGCGCGGATCGGCAGCGCCGGCAGCGATCCAGGTGGTGAGGTCGTCGATCTCGCTGGGGGTCAGTGCCGGCCCGGCATCCTCCGGAGGCATCGCCGAGACCCCGTCGGCATGCTTCACCGCGCGCATCAGGAGGCTCGCGTCACTGTCTCCGGGGACGATCGCCGCCCCGGAGTCGCCGCCGCTGGCCCAGCCCTGCCGGGAATCGAGCGCCAGGCCGCCGCTGGTCTTGCCGGTGGCGGTCGAATGGCAGCCTTGGCAGCGGGCGACCAAGAGCGGCCGGATGCGGCTCTCGAAGAGGTCGTCGTCGGCCGCCGGCGACGGCGTCGTGGCGCCAACGACCATCGCCAATCCGACGACGACAAGAGCGAACCCGCACAAGGATCGCCGGGCCGAGTAGTCGGGCAGAGAGAAGGCCATGGCAACACGCATTGGAAAGGGGGAAACAGGCGTAACCCCCCGGGATCCGACCGCCTCAAGGATACCCCAAGAGATGGTGCCGCCACAGCGTCAATCGGGCCTGGCGGCCTTGGGCCGCCGTCTGTCGAGCCCGCGTTTTTTCCGTAGAATCCCTCTGCCTGCATGCTCCATGCTTGAAAGCCTCCTGTCGCCTGGGGAAAGTCTCCATGGTCTGTCGCCTCCTCGCCCCCCTGCTTGCGCTTGCGTGCCTCCCTCTGCTGGCGACCCCTGCGGCCGAATGGAAGCCGGCTGCGGCGCCCCTCATGACCCGATGGGGGAAAGAGGTCACCCCCGACAACGCCTGGCGCGACTATCCCCGGCCGCAGCTGGTGCGGGAGTCGTGGCTCAATCTCAACGGCCTGTGGGAATATTCAATCGTCGATCGCCCTGCCGGCGACGTCGGCGTGCCGACGGCCGATGGCCCACCGCCCCAGGCATGGAATGGAAACATCCTCGTCCCCTTCGCGCCAGAGTCGGCGCTGTCTGGGGTGGGGAAGAGCGTCTCGAAGGAGCAGCTGCTCTGGTACAGGCGCTCGGTCACCGTGCCCGAGGCGTGGCAGGGGAAACGGGTCGTGCTTCGCTTCGACGCCGTCGACTGGCACTCGAGCGTGTGGCTCAACGGGACGAAGCTCGGCGATCACAGCGGCGGCTCCGATCCGTTTTCGTTCGATGTCACCGCCCATCTCAAGCCCGGTGCCAATGAACTGCTCGTTCGCGTCTGGGATCCGTCGGACGAAGGCCCGCAGCCGCGTGGCAAGCAGAAGCTCAAGCCAGAGGGGATTTGGTACACGCCGGTGAGCGGGATCTGGCAGACGGTGTGGATGGAGCCGGTGTTCGAGCGGCACATCAGCGGCGTCTATCCCGTCGCCGACGTGGAGCGCGGTGAGGTCGAGTTCACGATCGACCTCGCCGGGCAGGCGCCATCCGGTCCGAGGCCACCGCGCGTCCGCATCATCGAGGGGGAGGGGACCGTGCGCAAGGTTCTCGGTGAGGGGGCTCCCGGCCAGCCGATCCGCTTCGCGGTCACCGATCCGCGCCTCTGGACTCCCGACGATCCGCACCTCTATCCCGTCGAGGTCGAGCTGCTCGGTCCCGATGGCAAGGTGGGCGATCGGGTGGGGACTTACTTCGCGCTCCGTTCGATCACAAAGGCGCGCGACGAGCAGGGGATCCTGCGGCTCTGTCTCAATGGCAAGCCGCTGTTTCAGATCGGCCCGCTCGATCAGGGCTGGTGGCCCGACGGCCTGCTCACGCCGCCGAGCGACGCGGCGATGAAGTACGACCTCGAGGTGCTCAAGTCCCTCGGCATGAACATGCTCCGCAAGCACATCAAGGTGGAGCCGGCCCGCTACTACCACCACTGCGACACCCTCGGCCTGCTCGTCTGGCAGGATCAGCCGAGCGGGATGGGGGCGGGGCGGAAGCAGTTCGTTCAGCCCGACTGGCAGGAGGACGGCGAGTTCACCCCGGAGGAGAAAGCGCAGTTCCGCACGGAGACCGCCGCGATGATCGACCGGCTCCGGTTCTTCCCGTCGATTGTCGTTTGGGTGCCGTTCAACGAAGGCTGGGGCCAGCACGACACCAACGACGTCCTCAAGTGGGTGCAACAGCGCGATCCGACGCGGCTGGTCAACGGCCCGAGCGGCTGGACCGATCGCGGCTACGGCGACATGAAGGACATGCACATGTATCCCGGCCCCGGGATGTTTCCGGTTTTGCCCGATCGAGTGAGCGTGCTCGGCGAGTTTGGCGGCTTGGGGCTGCCGGTGAAGGGGCATCTCTGGAAGGACGCCGACAACTGGGGCTACCGCACCTATCAAAGCGAGGCCGAGCTCCGCGCCGCCTACGGCCATCTCATGGAGCGGCTCCACGGGCTCGTCGGCCGGGGGCTCGCGGCGGCCGTCTACACGCAGACGACCGACGTCGAGATCGAGGTCAACGGCCTCCTCACCTACGATCGCGAGATCCTCAAACTCGATCCGCAGGAGACGGCCGCCTGGCACCGGATGCTGTTCACGCCGGCGCCAGTCTTCCGCGACATCGTGCCGACGGCGGAAGCAGGCCCGGCGGAGTGGCGTTATTCGCTCGATCCACCCCCGGCGGCCTGGGACAAGCCGGGCTACGACGACTCTCACTGGAAGCGCGGCCCGGGGGGCTTTGGCACCGAGGGGACCCCCGGCACGACGATCCGCACCGAGTGGAACACCAAGGAGATCTGGCTGCGGCGGATCGTGAATCTGGAAACGCTCCCTGCGGGGAAGCTCGCCTTCCGCATCCACCATGACGAAGACGCCGAGATCTTCATCAACGGCGTCCTCGCCGCGACGGTGCAGGGCTATGTGACAGAGTATGTCGAGGTGCCGATGCTTGCAGCAGCGCGGGCGGTACTTGAGAGCGGGGAGAATCTCGTCGCCATCCACTGCCGCCAGACCGGCGGCGGGCAGTCGATCGACGTCGGGATCGTGGAGCAGGTGCCGGGGAAGTGAACGGCAAAGAGCCCGTGCTCAATCAGCGAGGAAGGCTGCGAGCGACAGTGGCTTGATTCCCTGAAAACGGGTGAAGTCACGATCCTCGGTGAGGAGCGTCGTGGCACCGTGCTCCAGGCAGACCGCCGCGATCTGGGCGTCGAAGACGAGGTTGCCGCGGACTCCAGACCGGGCGATCACGTCGCGGAGGATCTGCAGGTAGCGGTCCCCCGGCATAAGCAGCCGCGCAGCAGGACTTGCCAGCAGCGATTCGATCGACGCGAAGGCCTCCTCCACGAGTGTCGGTGGATGGAACACCCGGTCGTGGGAAACGACGCGGAGAAACTCGCCGATGCACTGGATCGGCATGGCCCAGGCCTCGCTCCCCTCCGCCATCCGACGGATCGCCCGGAGGGCGGCCCCATGCTGCGGCGTCTCCTCCCTGTCAGCGTAGAGGAGGATGTTGGTGTCGACGGCGATCATCGCCGGCCTTCCATGACATCCATGAGGCGATCACGATCGGCCACATCGACCGCCGGCGGCGCCGATCCCCGGTGCGTCTTCCAGGCAAGCCGATAGCGCGTGCTGGCCGTCGGCCGGCCGGCAAGCGCGGCGGCGAGCGCGTGCTCCACGAACGCGGTGAGCGTGGTTCCTTTCGCCGCAGCCCGGCGCTTTGCTTCCGTCAGCAGGACATCGTCAAGGTCGAGGGTGGTTCTCATGCATAAATATGTATTCACCACACAGAAGTGTGTCAATGCGTGTTATCCCCGTTGCTCGTGCGGGGCTGCGGCTTGCCGCAGCCATGGTGTGGAGGAGTATCCTGTCGCTGCCCGCCATGGATGGTCCGTGAGCGGCTCCCTTGCCAGCCTGAGGCCACCATGATCCACCGTCGTTTTCCATCAATTCAAGCTGGCCAGTTTTCCCTTGTCGTCGCCATGGTCGCCGGCACGTTCTTCTCGAATGCGATCGCCGTCGGCGACCAGTGGCCGCAGTGGATGGGACCGAATCGCGACAACGTCTGGCGCGAAGAGGGGATTGTCGACAAGTTCCCCGCCGGGGGGCCGAAGGTTTTGTGGCGGGCAGCGGTGGCCGGTGGCTACGCCGGTGTAGCCGTCGCAGAGGGCAAAGTGTTCGTCACCGATTTCGTGCCCGGAGGAGAGCTGCCAGGAGACAACTTCGAGCGGAAGACCGCCGCTGGCACGGAGCGCGTCCTCTGCCTCGACGAGGGGACGGGGAAGGAGCTCTGGAAGCACGAAATCCCGGTTACCTACACGATCAGCTATCCGGCCGGCCCGCGCTGCACGCCGACGGTCGACGGCGACCGTGTCTACACGCTCGGCGCCGAGGGGAATCTCCTCTGCCTGTCTGTGACCGACGGCCGGGTGATCTGGGCGAAGGACCTGAAAAAGGACTACGAAACGAAGGCAGCGCTGTGGGGCTGGGCGGGCCATCCGCTTGTCGACGGTGATCGCTTGTTCGTCGTCGCCGGCACGGCGAAGGCCCATGTCGTGGCGCTCGACACGCTCACCGGCAAGGAGCTGTGGCGGGCCGGCACCGCCCCCGAGCAGGGCTACTCGCCGCCGACGATCATCGAGGCCGCCGGGGTGCGGCAGCTCGTCCTCATGAAGCCCGACGGGATGTATGCCGTCGCGCCCGACACCGGCGCGATCCTCTGGGAGACTCCCTACAACGCCGACAACGGCTCGATCATCATGGCGCCGGTGAAGGTCGGGGAGCACGTCTACGTCGGAGGCTTCCAGGAGAAGAATCTGTGCGTCAAGCTCGCCGCCGACAAGCCTGGCGTCGAGGTGGTGTGGCGCAACAAGGCCAAGCACGGCATCTCGGCAGTCAACGTCCAGCCGTTCGTCGACGGGACGATGGTCTACGGCTTCCACGAGAAGGGGGATTTGCGCGGCGTGGAGATCCCGTCGGGCGCGGTGAAGTGGTCGAGCCCGGGGCCGTTCGGCGACCGGGCCCCGCCGTCGGCCACGGCCTTCATCACCCGCCACGGGAACCGCTTCTTCCTCTTCGCCGAGACTGGCGACCTCGTGATCGCGAAGCTCTCCCCCGCAGGCTACGAGGAGATCGA
>CAMARC010000219.1 GCA_945860405.1 Candidatus Kuenenia stuttgartensis
CGGAGAATCTCGAAGGAGGCCGAGCCGGCTCCGATGATCATCGCGGCACGAAAGGTTGTTACCGGCACGTTTGTGGCGGCGAGCTCCTGCTCGACTTCGCGGCGCGAGCGGAGGTGGACGCTCAGGTCGGGGCCCATTTCGCCGAGGCCGCCCAGGTAGATGATCCGCGACACCCCGGCCCGGGCGGCAGCGCGGGCGAAGGAAGCGGCCAGCGTCCGATCGCGAACGGCGTATTCACCGCCACTCGACTCCATGGAATGGACGAGGTAATAGGCGACCGAGGCTCCGGCCATTTGATCGGCGAGCGCATCCTCCGAGGAGACGTCGCCGGCGACGACCTCGACCGCCGGGTGTGATCGCCACGGTTTTTGATCGAGCTTCCGGGGTGCCCGAACGAGGCATCGAACACCGTAGCCGGCCTCGAGCAGGGCGGGCACGAGCCTCCCCCCGACATACCCTGTCGCCCCGGTGACAAAAACGGTCTCATGCCGGCGGTGGAGGCTCATCGAAGACACACTGGTGGGCCCTTTCCGCTGGTCAAACGATCTGAAGGCCATAGAGTGGTGGCACGTCGAATGCTGCCTGAGCAGGACTCGTCTTCCTCTCCCCCTTGGAACCGCACGCCATGGCGAATGACAACCAACTCGACTGGTCTGACCTTGCGATCGGGCTCTACGACCGTCTCACAGGCCGGAAGGCTGAGATCTCGTATGAGTTCGACAACATGCATGTGAAAATCCCCAGCGGCACCGGTCCTTCGGCCACGCATGCCGAGTGGATCCTTCACGGCACCGTGAAGATCCGCACCCGCGACCTGGGCTCTTGAAATGTCCCCCCAGGCAGATCGCGGTCCGACGCCGATGACTGCCCTGCAGATCGAAGGCAGCCTCAGTGGCAGCTGCGACGGCCGTCCGATCACGATCACAGCCGATCCGAGAGGGATTTGCCTGACGGTGGACTCCGTCCGTTCGGCGTGGCGCCTGCGCAGGCAACTGCCGGCGCTCCGGGGTGTGCTCGGGGCTCTCGATCGCGGGCAGGTCCCGATCCGGCTGAAGATCGGTGCTCTCGGAGAGTTTTCCGTCCCCGCGATCCCGAATTGGATGCCTGGGTGGGCATTGCGTTTGGCAGGGCTTCGGTAAGCTCGTCCTCCGGCAAGACCCTCTAGTTGCCCGTGGAAAAAGTCATCCATGACCTTTTTCCACTTGAGACACCCCCAAAAAAGCCGAGGCTTTTCGGGGGTGTCGGCCGCCGCATCCGGCGGCGGTCACTTTATCCACGGCCTGCTAGGGCGACTCCGGGGCGATTCGTGGACGTAGCCGTAGGCGTTGGCCCGATCGGATGTCCGGAGGAAATGCCGCAGGGTCGGCAGCGGGCGACGTCGGATTCACCGGCAACGGGCACGCTGTCCTCAGCCCGCGTTCGAGGAGTGAGCGATGGTGGATCGAGCGTTAATGCGTCTTTCGATGGTCGTCAATCCTCCGACCGACCGGCACCTCGAGTGGGCCGCGCAGGTTGGCGTCAGCGACATCGTCATCCCCTATCCCGGTCTCGACCCGGCGGCGCTTGCCGCCACCTGTCGGCGGATCGCTTCCTTCGGGATGCGCTGCACCCATGTGGAGCGAAAGCTTCCCCACCTCGGCCTCGTCCATGGCCTTCCCAACCGCGCCGAGCAGGTGGCGGGGATCAAGACGCTCCTCCGCCACATGGCTGACAGTCGTATGGAGGTGCTCTGTTACAACTGGATGCCCGACGAAGACTGGCAGCGGACGAGCGCCGTCGCCCCGGCCCGTGGCGGCGCGAAGGCGACCACCTTCCGGCTCGCCGACATCGGCGGATCGGCCCGGCCGACGGTCACCGATGCCGATGGCCTCCCCTCGGTGCGGACTTCCGCTGAGAAACTCTGGGAGCATCTCCACCGCTTCCTCGACGAAGTCGTGCCGGTGGCGGAGGCGTGCGGGATCCGGCTCGCGCTCCATCCCGACGATCCGCCGCTCGACGAGTTTGCCGGCCAGCCGCGGATCATGCATACCAACGCCGCGCTGCTGCGGGCCACGGAGCTCGTCGCCTCGCGTGCCAATGGCATCTGCTACTGCGTCGGCTCACTCCATCCGGCCGGTGAAGACGTGATCGCCGGGATCGCGACCCTCGGTGACAAGATCGCCTTCGTTCACGCTCGCAATGTCCGCGGCACGGCCGACGACTTCGTCGAGACCTGGCACGACGACGGCGAGATCGACATGCCGGCGGTGTTCCGGGCGCTGAAATCTATCGGCTACGCAGGCACCGTCCGCCCCGACCACGCCCCGAGCATGTCGGGGGAGAGCAACGAGACGCCGGGCTATGAAATGCTCGGCCGCCTCTTCGCCGCTGGCTATCTCAAGGGGCTCTTTGATGCGGCGTGAGGCGGGCAGGGCCCCGCTGGAGATCAGGCTGCCGCAAGCGGCAGAAGTTCTTCCCGATCGATCTCCGGCTGGCCGAGCGACCGGAGCAGGTTCGCAAAAAGTTCCGGATCGAACTGCGATGGATCGGTGATCTCGACGCCGATCGGTCGCCCGTCAGCCGAGCGATCGACAAGCAGCACGTCGTCGATACGCTCGGTCGATGCCACCGAATCACCCTGCTGTCGCGGCAGTTGCACGTAGGCCGCAATCGGCCGGCCGCGCCGATACGTCACTTTGAGTGAGACTCGTTTCATGTTGACGTCTCCTTGTAGGCTGTGATCACGATGATCACCCGATCAACCTCATCCGGCTCCACCTGCTGGCTACGAGGGGCTGACCGCAGCCGATCCAGAGGCCTTGCCGAAGGAGCTCGTGTGGTTATACTTTCGGTATGAAAACAGCCGTCTCGATCCCTGACGACGTGTTCGCGGACGCTGAACGATTGGCGTCGCGACTGCAAACGTCTCGCAGCAAACTGTACGCCCGGGCGCTTGCCGAGTTCGTCGCACGGCATGACGATGACCGGGTCACAGCGCTGATGGATCAAGCCGTCCGCGAAGTTGGAAGCGAAGATGGCACGTTTCCGCGTGCGGCCGCGAAGCAAGCGGCTCGTCGAAACGAATGGTGATCGCGCTGAATGATCGTTTCGCAAGGCGAAGTCTGGTGGGCTGATCTCGCTGAACCGATTGGCTCGAGCCCGGGCTACCGTCGGCCGGTGGTTGTCCTTCAGTCTGACGCGCTCAACCGCAGCCAGATCGCCACGGTTGTCTGTGTTGTCTTGACGAGCAATCTGCGCTGGTCAATTGCCCCTGGCAATGTCTTGCTCACGGCGAAGCAGACCGGACTCGATCGCGATTCCGTCGCCAATGTCACGCAACTGGTGACGATCGACAAGCGGCAACTCAGCGAGCGCGTCGGGAGAGTCCCGAAGCGACCGATGGAGGGGATCTTTGCCGGAATCGATCTCATCCTGGGCCGATAGTAGGCCGTTCGCCGTGAGCGGCTCAATCACATCACGCCTCAGGCCTCTCGCGACAGCCGGGGCCCGGGACGCGTACACTTGCCCTTCAGTGGCGGGGGGAGGTGAAACGCCTTCGCCCCTGCCGCGTGTTCCCCCGGGGCTTTCCATGGCCAGCCGTTGCCGCCGCCGCTTTGCACCGCAGCGCCGGTCTGCCGCCCCCCTCTCCCCTCGTCTCGCCCTCTGGAGCCTGCTGCCGTGCCCCGTTTGCCACGTGTCGCCCCGGTCCTCGCCGGGCTTTTGGTGCTCCTCGGCGGGGCCGTGGTCATGAATCCCCCCGGCCACTCCGCCGAGCCCCCCGCTCCAAACCGGGCCCGCGAAGGGCAGTGGGTGACGGTGCAACGGGCCCTCGACGAAGGGAAACCAAAATCGGCCCTCGAGGCCCTCGCCGGGATCGAGCAGAGCGCGATCACCGCCAAGGCCTGGGACGAAGCGGCGCGGGCGATCGCCACGCGCGTTCACGCCGACACCGGCGACCGCCCCCCCGAAGACCCCGAGCGGCTCGTCCGCCTCGAAGCGGCGCTTCAAGGAGCCCCCGACGAGGTCAAGCCGGTCCTCGAGGCGATCCTCGCCAACTGGACCTGGGGATTTTTCCAGAACAACCAGTGGCGCTTCGCGCAGCGGACGAGCGGCGCGACCGGTGGTGTGAACGAAGAAGGGAAGGCCGTCGACGGGCTTGCGGGGATCTCTTCCTGGAATCTTCCCAGGATCGTTGCCGAAGTCCGCCGCCGATTCACGGCCGCGCTCGATCCGGCTGAACGTCTCCAAGCGCTGCCGGTGGCCGAGTGGAATCAGATCCTCGAGAAGGGCGGGATGCCCGATGCCTGGCGGCCGACGGTGTGGGATGTCGTCGCGCACGACGCCCTCGGCTTCGCCGCGTCGGGCGTGCGGGGGCTTGCCGATCCCGAAGATCTGTTTGAGTTTGAGATCGATTCCCCCGCCCTCGGCACGCGGCAAGAGTTTCTCGCCTGGAGGCCGGAGGAGGGGACGACCGACGCCGACTCACCGCTCTTGGGCGAGATGCGGCTCTTTCGCCGCCTCCTCGAGGCCCACGTGGGCGACGCCGATCGCACGGCGCTGCTCTCGGCCGACCTCGACCGGATCGAGCGGGCAAGCGCCAGCGCGATCTCCCCCGGCGGCGATGAGGATCGCAACGCCCGAACGACCAAGGCACTCGAAGCCTTGCTCGAAGACTGCGGCGAGAACGACGTCGCGGCGATGGTCCGGCATCGGTTGGCGGGCGTCGTGCGCCAAGGGAACGACGACGACGCCGTGGTGAAGGCCCGCGCCATCGCCGCCGCAGGCGCAGCGTCTCACCCTGAATCCGCCGGGGGCAAGCTCTGCAAAAATCTCGTCGCCGAGATCGATGGCAAGACGCTCGAGCTGTTCACCGAGCGCACGTGGGCCGCTCCCTGGCCGGTGATCCGGGCTCGTTACAAAAACCTCGCGAAAGTCCACGTCCGAATCGTGAAAGCCGATTGGCTCGCCCGGCTCCGCGCCGGCAAGCCGCAGTGGCAGTGGCTCGATGATGGCGACCGGGCGAAGCTCGTCGCCGCAAAGCCCCTCAAGGCCTTCGCCGTCGACCTCCCCGCCACGGACAACTTCCGCGACCACACCCACGACATCAAAGCGCCGCAGGATCTCCCCCCCGGCGCGTACTGGGTGCTTGCGAGCGCCGACGCAGACTTCGGCCCCAACGACAACGTCGTGGCCACGACGCTTGTGTGGGTGACGCGTCTGGCGGTGGTCCAACGCACGAACGTCTTCACCGGTGCCGGTGGCCCTCTGGCAGGCCATGTCGTCGAGAGCGCCTCCGGAAGGCCGCTGGCCGACGTGAGCGTGCAGGCCTTCGTCCGTGCCCAGGCCGGCAATCCCGCGCCGTTCGAGCCGGCCGGCAAGACGACGACCGACGCCGACGGTTTTTACGAGCTTGCCATCGAGCCACAGCGTGAGACGCTCCTCCAGTTCGCGGCGACGCTCGACGGTGCCCTCCACGAGATCGCCTCCGACCCGCTCTCGATCTGGCACCAAGAGCAGCCACAGCAGCATGCGAGCTTCATCCTCATGGCCGACCGCGGCATCCACCGCCCCGGGCAGATCGTCCGCTTCAAGGGGATCCTCGCCCACGCCGATCGGGCCAATCGCATTTACCGGGCGCTTGCCGATCGCGAGGTGAACGTGACGTTTCGCGACGCCAATGGCCGCGAGCTTTCCCGGCAGATGCAGAAGTCGAATGCCACCGGCTCGTTCCATGGGGAGTTTGCCATTCCCACAGGCGCCCTGCCGGGGCAATGGATGATCGTCGCCGAGGGGGAGGGAACGACCGGTGTCCTCGGGCTTCGCGTCGAGGAGTACAAGCGGCCAAAGTTCAAAGTCGAGCTCGCCGCGCCGCGAAACCCAGTCGTCCTCGACAAGGCCGTTTCACTCGTCGGTACCGCCACCACCTACACAGGGTTACCAGTGGCCGGCGCGAAGGTCCGCTACCGGGTCGAGCGACAGATGCGGTTTCCTCTCTGGTGCCGCTGGTTCTTTCCGTGGATCCCGTTTGAAGGCGGCCCGGCCCGGATTCTGCGGGGCAGCGCCACGACCGATGCCGATGGAAAGTTCACCGTCGAGTTTCCGGCAAAGCCCGACCGGAGCGTGCCGGTCGAGAGCCTGCCGGTATTCACCTACCGGGTGATCGCCGACGTCACCGATCCCTCGGGCGAGACGCGTGTCGCTGATCGGGCGGTCCGCGCCGGCTACGCGCCGCTTCAAGCCGATCTCAAAGCCGAAGCCTGGCAGGCCACCGGCCCCGACGGGGCGCCGGCCGAAGTGACGATCACCGTCACGACGCAGTCACTCGACGACGAGCCGCGCGCAGCCACTGGCACGCTCACGATCCGCCGCCTCGTGCAACCAGAAAAGCCGCTCCGCGGCGACCTCCTTGCGCCCTTCGCCGTGGCCCGCCCGCGCCCCGCCGCTCGCCCCGTCCCCGGGGCCCAACGTGGCGGAAAACCGGGCCGGCTCCCGGTCGCGCTTCCCTCGCCCGATCCAAATGATCCAGAAGGGTGGGAGAGTGGTGAGGAGATCTTCAAAGCCGAGGACGACACCGACAAAGTCACCGGC
>CAMARC010000220.1 GCA_945860405.1 Candidatus Kuenenia stuttgartensis
ATCGATCCAGGCCTGCGTCCCGTCCGTGAAGCGAATCGATCGCAGCCCAACCCCGCGCGCCAAGCACTTGCCACCCGACGCACCACCGCGGATTCGGCGGCGATCGACACTCATGGGCCTGATGACCAGATTTCCCTCGACGAGTCCGAGCGTCGTCGCCGGCCCGTCGTGCGCCGGAAGGAATGCCAATTGCCCCCCGGGCGCCAAGCCGATCGCCGCGAGAGACATGGGGGGAATGTGGGCAGGGAAGCCCGCTCCGTGGGGATCACCCCACATGTCTCGGCTCGGAAGCATTGCGTTGCCCGGGCGACTCACGAAGGTGCCCTCCGGCACCTGCACGACATGCGTCTCGTCGTCCCCACGGCGAGCGCTCCTCGCCACAACGAACCGCCGGCCATCGAACGACGCGCCTTTGAACACCATGTGATGAAGGGAGAGCTTTCGGCCTCCCCAGGCGCGCCGCTTGCGGTCGGCTCCGCAGCGGAAGTCGCCCTCCCTGGTGACGATCGTCTCCCCGTCGATCCCCTCCGTGACGAACACCGCCAGCGCCTCCCGGAGGAGGACCTGGTCGCCAGGCACCGGTTCATACCGGGCCGGGCCGGCAGCCAGAGCGATCGTGCCCCCGTGCACGACATTCTGGACGATCCGGCCGATCTGCCTCCCGCCAGCCGGCACCTTGCACGTCGACAACACCCGCCCCGAGTGAGGATCGACCTCGATCAGATCGGCCTCCTTCGTCGAGCGATGCAATCGCACGAGCACCCGCCCCTGATGCATCGTCGCGGTCGTCCCCCGACCGACACGCGGGACGTCGAGAGCCGTGATCGTGGCCTTCCGTTTCGGGATGTCGAGGATCAGGGCGTGGAGGCGGCCCCGCTTCGAGGGGCCAATGACCACACGGACCATCCCCGCCGTGGCCGTGGAATCGCTCGCAAGCACCTTGCCTCGGGGGAGTGAATCGGCGATCTGCCGGGCGCCGTGGCCGGGAGTGTCCCAGAGGAGGAGCCGGCCATCGAGCGTGATCGACAACACCCCGACCCCCTCGACAGGCCAAGCTTGCTCGAACGCATCCGGCACGGTGAGCAGGAGCGGAAACGGGTCGGCGGAAAAGATGGCCGGCAGGTCGCGGTCGAGCAGCCGCGGCTTCTTCCCGCCGGCAGCCGTCCCTCCCGGCTCCTCGGCCAGCAGCTTCTCGACATCGAGGACCGCCTCCCGAATCAGCCGGCTGCCGCGGCGCGATCGGGCCGAGAGCCGGAGGCGACCGTCGCGCGCCACCGTCACCAGATGGATCGGATCGATCCCACACGCCGTCATCTGCCGGCGAAAGTCGGGATCGGCAGCCCCCTCCTCCCCCGTGATCACGACGGCTTCGGCCGTACCGCCCGCAGCAGCGAGAAGCGCGGCGAGGGACCCGAGTGCCGCGCCTGGATGGGCCGCTGGCTCGAGCACCGCCAGCTGCTCCACGAGGCCCGCGCGCGAGCCGAGATCGACCGGCAGAAGGCCGCTGTCAGCGGCACGAAACACGCGTGCTTCGCTCCCCGAGCCGGACTGCGCGTGGATCGCGAGGGCCACGGCGGTGGCGTAAACCCGCGGCACACCCCACATCCGCACGCCGCTGTCGAGGAGCACCAGCCGACAGCGCGGTGGCGGGGGAGCGGAGAGCTCACGGCGGTGGTAGAGCGCCTCGCCGAGGGCGAGGCGGGCGGTGAGCGTCGTCTCGTCATGGGCCAGTTCCGAAAGCAGGAGCCGATCGAGGGGACCACGGTTGGTGATGTCGGCGATGCCCCCTTGGGGGAGATCCGCGGGAGCGTCGAGCGCCGGCGGCAGCGTCACCGCCGCCATGACATGCCGGGCGAGCCTCGCCACGGCGGCGAGTTCGGGGTCGTCGAGCCACTCTGCGGGAATCCCGCCGTGCGCCACGCTGCGGGGCTCCGGCAGCGTGGCCTCTTCGGCGGCTCGGGGAGTGTCGTCGAGCCCGGTCTCGAGCCGCATCCGCACGGTGCGCTCATCGACCCGGAAGAGCCCGGGGAGCAGCGCCCGCAGCTCCGTGCGGAAGTGCGTCAGCCTGGCGTCAGCGTCGCCCCCGGGGGCGACGGTCGCCGCGGGCGACGACCACTGGTCCACCACCCAGGCGGATCGATCGAAGGCGTTGGGCAGGCGTTTCGACTCGAACACGACGTCCGCAACGATGTTGCGGGCGGCGAGCGAGCCACGCAGGTCGGCCGGCAGATTCCGCACCCTTCTCAACCCCGCCACGACCACCGCGATCCGGCGGCGATCTTCGTCGCGCTCGCCGTTGGCGAGCATGCCGCTGAGATGCCCTGTCGTCGGCGCCTCGTCCCAGGCGTCGCGGCAAGCGGAGAGGAGCAGGATCATGGCGCCGATCGGCGGCATGCGCTGGCCACGAAAATGGTCGATGATCGCTTCGAGCTCTGCCCGAAAGGCGATCGTCCCCCCTGCCCCGCCCCAGACAATCAGATCCTCGGCCTTCTGCCACTCCCACCACCAGCCGCCCGCAGGCTGCAAGGGCAACGCGCCGCCCTGAAGCTGGCCCACATCGCTCATCGCGTCGCCTCCTTCAGCGAACGCGCTGTCAGCCGTACCGCTGAGCGGGTGGCCCGCACGAAGGCCTCCCCGGGCACGATCTCGCAGGCCAACTCCTGTGTGCCCGCCACGCCAACGACGATCACCAGATCGTCACGGCTGGCGCCGACGATCCCCCGAAGCGACTCGGGGGAGACCCATGGCGACCAGGTCCACCCCGCCTCGACGGCGATCCCTGCTTCCTCCACGAGCCGCTGCCCGGGAAGAGGCGGCAGCGGCATGCCGCGGACGAGCGTCGTGCCGGAGTCGGCAACGGCGAAGGACCAGCGCGCGAGCCGCACGGCCGGCGCCTCGACGGCATGAGCCATCCAGGCGGCGAAGCCGACGCGGAGCAGGTTTGCGTCTCCCGGGCGATCCCCACGCACGAGCGTCAGGCCTACGCCACCGAAGTCCTCTGCCGCCTTCACGGGGAATGCCGGCGGCGGCGTGAGTGGCAGCCAGCAATGAAGGGCAAACCACGGGCCCTCGGGAAGCCTGCCCCGCGGCACCCGCGTGCTGTCCGCCACGAGCGCGCCGTCGTCGGTCACGGTGTAGCGTCCGATCGCCGGCAGACGGAGGAGGCGCGACGCCAGCCGATCGTCGCACGACTGGCCCCGGAGCCACAGCCGTCCTGCCGCGAGGAGGGCCTCCACTCCCGGCTCATGCCGGAGGAGACCGCAGGCGGCAGCGTCGGCGCCGTCGAGCTCGATCGCCCAGGTCATGGTGTCGCCTCCACCACGGCCCAAGCCTCGCGGATGCGTTCCTCGAGGAAGCCTCGCTGCTGCCCGTCCTGCACCCAGGCGGTGCGGGAGGCGAGAAGCCCGAGTCGATCGCGCGCAACCGCTCGATCGCTCAGTGTCATCCCCGCGCGAAAGGCATCCTCCAGCCGCTCGATCTCGCGGGCGAGCGACTCCGGATCGGGAAGATCGCCGCGGGACCGCGGATGAGCCGATTCGTGGTCATGAGCCTCGGCGCGGTCGATCGCCTTGTCGACGATCGCCGCGATCACCTCGCGTTGCTCCTCGGTGTCCCAGACGTGGCGGAGGATCCACAGATCGGTGGCATTGGCGGTGAGTCGGCCGCAGAGTACGCAGCTGGCGGCGATGAGCCGCTGGAGCTTCACCCCCCGTCGATCGGAAATCGGCACACCGGCCCGCCGCAGGGCGCGCACCACTTCGACGAATCGCGGGCGGACACCCACCAAGTCGACGTCCGCCAGGAGCGACTGCACACGACAGATCTCGTCGACAGCCATCGCCACTGGTGCAACGTCGCTCTCGCGTGCCACGTCGAGCCGCCAGCCCGCGGCGAGCACGTCATCGAGCCGTTCGTCGCTGACGTTGTCGCTGCGGACGCGAAGGAGGAACCGATCGAAGAGGGCTGCCAAGGCGTCGTCCTCAGGGAGGCGGTTGCTCGCGCCGACGACGGCGAGGAGCGGGAGCCGCCGGGTCTCGCGACCACGCCGGAAGACGCGTTCGTTGAGCACGGCGAGCAGCGAGTTGAGGATCGCGCTGTTGGCATTGAGGAGTTCGTCGAGGAACACCAGCGACGCCTCGGGGAGCATCCCCTCGGTGTTGGTGACGAGCTCCCCCTCGCGCAGCTTGCGGATGTCGAACGGCCCGAACAACTCGCTCGGCTCCGTGAATCGCGTGAGGAGATAATCGAACACGCGTCCCTCGATGCGGCGGGCGAGCGCATGGACGATCGCGCTCTTGGCGGTGCCCGGGGGACCGAGGATGAAGAGGTTCTCTCCCCCGACCAGGCAGATGCCGAGGAGGTCGACGATCTCGTCTTTGCCGACGAACGTCGACTTGAGTGGACCGAGGACATCGGTCGTCAGTCGCCGGGCGAGGGCAATCCGAGGATCGGTGGGCGTATCGATGGTCATGGCCTGGCACCTCTGGTGATCAATCCCGACAGCGACGGAGCGAGATCGGCGTGGGCCCCGATGGCCTGCCGGGCGGCCTCGACCACGCGATCGTCGGCGAGCCGGGCGGCGTCGTGGCTACCGAGAACCCGATCGACGTAGAGCCGAAGCAGTCCGGGATGGCCGGCGATCACATCGATCGACGCAGGCACCGCCCCCGGCACGCCGACCGACGACAACGGCCACCGGCAGGCGAGTGTGCCGAGAAGCTCCACGAGCGGGTCCTTGGCAGCGGCCCCCTGCGTTATCCGCATCAGGTCGGGGAGGAATCGCAGCGCAAGGTCGATGCTGTAGTGCGCCGACGCGTTCTCGAGATCGGCGGGGGCGACCAGATCGAAGCCTGATCGCAGCGCCGTCTCGTCGATGTCGCGGAACACGGCGGCCTGAGCCGCGCGGTAAAGCAATCTCGCGCCGTGGAGCGCTACGTCGCAGCGCCACTCGGGGGCCATGCCTGGAAACTCGAGCCGCCAGCCGTGTTCGAATTCATCGAGCGTGGCGCCGGCCGCGGCGAGTTCCGCTGCTCCTTCGTCGCCCTCAGGGGACGGCACGACGACGCGGCCGTCGTCAAAGAGATCCCGCAGGAAGGCATCGAGCGACATGGCAGCGGGGCGACGATGGGTGTCAGCGGAGAGCTTCGATGGCTCGATCGATCGCAAGTCTGTCAGGCCTGACGCGACTTCCCCATGAGAATACCCTTCCTGCCGGGGGCTGTCCCCTCCTCAGGCCGACCGGGGATACCACGAGCGACGTCGGCGAAACGTCGGCGAGCAGCCCGTTGGCCAAGCGCTGATCGCCGCCGACAACGCCTTCACATGCCGCATCTGTGCGAACGCTCCCTCCTGGTGCGGGCCAGGATTCGCTGCGATCTGCTACGCTCCGGACCTCGGCGTCCCTTCGCCACATTTCGTTGGCTTTTTTAGTCCCCCGCCCCGCGAGGAGCCACCATGCAGATCGCCATCGTCGTCGGCAGCCACCGCAAAGAGAGCCAGTCGAGCCGCGTGGGGGCCTACATCGCCAGCGACCTAGCCCGCATCGATCCTTCCGTGACCGTCGACACGATCGATCTGGCCGGCAATCCGCTCCCCCTCTGGGACGAGAGCGTCTGGCAAGGAGACAGCGCGCTTTCCGCGCTCTGGAAGCCCTACCGGGACCGGATGCGCCGGGCCGACGGGTTTGTGATCATCGCGCCGGAATGGGCGGGAATGGTGCCCCCGGGCCTCAAAAACATGCTCCTGTTTGCGGGCCCGAAGGAAGTCGGCCACAAGCCGGCAATGATCGTGGCCGTGTCGGCGTCGCGGGGGGGGAGCTATCCGGTCAACGAGCTCCGCACCAGCGGCTACAAGAACAGCCGGTTGGTCTACATCCCGGAGCACGTCCTCATTCACGACGTCAACGACATGCTCTTGGGCGCTACGCCCGCAGGTGATCGCGACGCCTGGCTCCGCCGCCGGATCGAGTTTGCCGATCGGATCCTGCTTGAATATGCCAAAGCCCTCGCCCCGATTCGCACAAGCGGCCTCACCGAGCACGCCGACTTTCCCTACGGCATGTGAGCCGCCCCCAGCCCCTGGCAAGGCCCCATCACCGAGGACAAGGGTATGAGCAAGTCGCGCCGCAAACAGAGCCGCCGGCGGCGGAAATCGGCGGCCCGGATCGACGCCGAGGCGACGTATGTCTGCGATTCTTGCGGTGAGGAGATCGTGGTGCCGGTCGACATCTCGGCCGGTTCCCATCAGGCCTACGTTGAGGACTGCCCGGTCTGCTGCCACCCGATGACGCTGCAAATCGAGATCGACCCTGACGGCGAAGCCCGGGTCGAGGGGGAGCACGAGTAAGCCGGGCGGGCGTTTCTTGAGGTGTGTGGTATTCTCTTGCCACGAAATCGCCCCCCCGCCGGCCCTCGCGCCGCCCTCAGAAAACCAACGGCTAATATCCCATGAAAGACCCCACCGTCCGCGGCGTCGTCCACCTCATCGAGGAGACCAAGTCCTTCGGCCAGAAGGGCTTCCGCAAGCGCCT
>CAMARC010000221.1 GCA_945860405.1 Candidatus Kuenenia stuttgartensis
GCGAGGACCAAGGAAATAACGAGGCCGATTCGGAAGGGGGGCACGATCGCCTCGATCGGCAGCATGTAAGGACGCACGGCATCCAGCATGATGACTTTGAAGACGCCCAGAAGTGTCACGTAGAGGAGCCCCGAATCAATCATCAAGGCAGCCGCCCGACGGATGAAGCTGGCGTAGCGCTGCTTCTGGGCCGATGGCGGTGAAGAGGCATCCGAGGCCTTATCAGCCTGCGGTGGTGCGAATGGGTTCCGAGCCGGATCTGGCTGTGCTGTCATGCTGGATACGCCATCGAGGGAGGTTGTGGCAGAAAGGGGTGGCTTTGAAATCTGCCGCGCGGCAGACGGGGAACAGCCGAGGAACGGGGGGCGCTGATACCACCAGCGGTCGATGACTTCTGTGCAAACCGGCGATCACTCCACCGTCTCTGGCTCCGGAAGCGCGGGCGCGATCCAGTCGCCGTCGGCGAGATCGAGCGTCGTGATTGCCTCGCCATTGGCGACAAACGTCACGCGCCCGCCGTCGCGGCGCGGAATCCAGGCAAGGGCCGCCTGTTTGACGGTGAATGTCGCGGGAGTCGTGGCGGGGCGGTCGTCGAGATGGACCTCGAGGGCGCCCTCCTTCTCCACCACCCGCTCGATCGCGAGCACGCTCTTGCCGTCGCCCCCCACGACACGGGCGATGACGAGGAGCCGCTCCTTCGTGAAGGCCTCGTCCGGCGGGGCGAACGGCTTCTTGCCGCCGATCACGGGGGCGGGATGGAAGAGGCTGGCGTAGTCGGCCGGCGTGCTGACGACGGCACAGAGAAGCTCCGTGCCGGCGTCCCAGTTGACGACGAAGTTCTGGTAGCGGGCCGGATCGTCGCAGCGGAGCGGGATCGCGAGACTCGCGGCGGGCTCGGCAGCGCCGACGACGATCATCGATCCGGCGGCCTGGAGGGAGAGTGCTAGGATTCCGCGGCGGGAGAAGGGTGAATGTCGTCGGGGGGAGGGCATCACGGTGGCTCCGGTGGAGGGGCGCGGGGGGCGAAGGCACGTGAGTTTGCACCACTGTTGCGGCGACGTCGAGGATCCGGCCGCAAGTCACGACGAGGTGACGGCGATAATGGTACAACCCTTTCCCGAATCGTCTGCCGATCCGGGAGTGCGTCACCCGGACATGCCCCGATGGACACGAGGAGTCGTAGCGATGCGAAGTGGTGCTGTTGGTGGTGCTGCAGGTGGTGCTGCAGGACGGACGGAGTCACGGGGCCGGCTGGGCATGACGATCGTGATGCTCGTCGCGGTTGCCGCCGGAGTGCATGGGGCGGGGCCGTCGCGGGCTCAGGCCCAGGAGCCGGCCAAACCGGCGGCCGAAAAAGCCCCGGACGCGAAGCCGGTCGACACGGTGACGGCGGAGAAGGGGCGCTTCGAGGTCGCCTTCGAGGCGAAGGGGGACTTCGATCCTGTCGATGCCACGGTCGTGCAGTTTAAGCCGGAGCAGTGGGCGCAGCCGCTCGAGATCGTGCGGATCATCCCCCACGGCACGCGCGTCAACGCCGGTGACGTCCTCGTCGAGCTCGACGCCGAGAAGCTCGACCGGGCGATTGCCGATCTCGAGCTCGATCTCGCGATTGGCGAGAAGACCCTCGAGATCGCTCGCCGTGAGCTGCCGGTGACCGAGGCCCTCCAGCCGCTGGAGTTGGCCGAGACGGAGCGCGACACGCTCATCGCCACCGAGGATCTCGCCAGGTTTCTCGCCGTCGGTCGGACGCTCACCGAAGATTCCCTCCGCTTCCGGCTGAAAAGTTCGGAGGAGCAGCTCAAGTACTCCCGCGAGGAGTTGCGGCAGCTCGAGAAGATGTACAAGGACAAGGATCTCACCGAGGAGACTGAGGAGATGATCCTCCAGCGGACGCGGTTCGACGTCGAGTCGGGGGAGTTCAACCTCCGCCGCGCCGGCGTCGACACCGACACCGCGCTGACCCTCGAGGTGCCGCGAAAGGAAGCAGCCCTTCAAGATGCGGCCGCGAAGGCTAAGCTGATGCTCGAGAAGACGCGGGCCACGTCGGCCCTCGCTCTCGAACAGAAGCGGCTGGGGCTGAAGAAAGCGGAACGCGACCGGGTGGAGGCGTTGCGGAAGATGCGCGATCTCCAGCAGGATCGGGCCGGGATCCCTCTCAAGGCCCCGCGGTCGGGAATCGTCTACTACGGCAAGCAGCACGACGGCGCCTGGACGACCGCGGCGGTGGCCGCGAAGGCGGCGGTCGGGCAGGGGGTGCCGGTCGGTGATCTCGTCTTCACCGTCGTCGATCCGGAGCGGGTCGCGTTCCGGGTGAAGGTCGACGAGAAAGATCTCCATCTCCTCAGCCCCGGGCTCAAGGGGCGCGTCGAGCTGGCCGGGTTTCCCGACGCCGAAGGGGCGATCGCGCTTGAGTCGGTGTCGCCTGTCCCGCGCGATGGCAAGGTCGATGCCCGCTTCACCGTCAGCGGGCCGGCCGTTGGCGTGAAGCCGCTTCCGGGAATGACGGGGAGCGCCCGCTGTCAGGTTTATTCGCGGCCCGATGCGGTGACGCTGCCGTCTTCGGCGATCTTCCGCGACGAGGACGGCCGGAAGATCGTCTGGCTGCCGGAGAAGGATGGCGCCGCGCCTGAGAAGCGCGTCGTGAAGACGGGGCGCGCCAGCGGCGGCAAGACTGAGATCCTCGAAGGGATCGTAGCGGGAGATGTCGTCCGGTCGAGCCGGCCCTAGAAGCCGCTAGGCACGTGGCGCCTGAGGCGTCGAGCAACGACCCAACGCGAGGAGACTTCGATGACCATGGCACGAACCGTGACGGTGCTCTTCACCTTGTTTCTGGTCTTG
Source organism: Candidatus Kuenenia stuttgartensis (assembly GCA_945860405.1). GTDB lineage: Bacteria > Planctomycetota > Planctomycetia > Pirellulales > UBA1268 > QWOP01. Next base: position 2,839 of record CAMARC010000221.1, read on the forward strand.
CTTCCCAGGGCAGCGGCCAGGGGGGATGAGTCCCCGGTCGCTGGGAGCGCGGCGGTGGCCGAGGATCCCGATCCGATCCCACGGCCGAAGGGACCGGCTTCGATGTCGCCGGCTGAGATCGACGGGGCGATCGACCGCGGCCGCCGGTTCCTTGTCGGGATTCAGAATCCCGACGGCTCGTTCGGATCGGCAGAGAATACGAAGGATCTCAACATCATCGCCGGGATCGGCTCCCACCTCGGCTTTCGGGCGGCGACGACGGCGATGTGCGTCCAGGCGCTCATCGAGGAGGATGACGGTTCGGCGGAGGTCGGCGAGGCCATTGCTCGCGGGGAGAAGTGGCTCTTCGACGAACTGCCCAACGTCCGCCGCGACAACCCGATGCTGATCTACAACGTCTGGGCCCACGGCTACGGCATTCAGGCGCTCGTGGCGATGCATGGCCGCAAGCCCGACGACGCGGCCCGCCGCGAGCGGATCGAGGGACTGATCCGCGGGCAGTACGAGAAGCTCGAGAAGTATGAATCGGCCGAGGGGGGCTGGGGCTACTACGATTTCAAGAATGGCACGCAGCGGCCGGCTTCCTCCTCGACGAGCTTCGTCAACGCGATGGTCCTCGTCGCCTTCGCAGACGCCCGGGGGATCGGCGTGCCGCCGCCGGAGAAGGTCACGAAGCGCGCCGTCGCCGCGACGGAGCTTCAAATGCTCCCCGACTTCAGCTACCTCTACGGAAGTTATCTGCGGACCAAGCCGCGCCGCGGGATCAACCGGCCGGCCGGGAGCCTCGGCCGCAGTCAGGCCTGCAACCTGGCGCTGCGGCTGTGGGGCAACGAGAAGATCACCGATCAGGTCTACGAAGACTGGCTCGACAGGCTCGTGACCCGCAACGGCTGGCTCGATCTCGGCCGAAAGCGGCCGATCCCCCACGAGTCGTTCTTCCAGGTGGCCGGATACTTCTACTACTTCGGCCACTACTACGCCGCCCGCATCATCGAGCAGCTTCCCCCGGAGAAGCGCCCCTTCTACCAGGACCACCTCGCGCGGATCCTCATCGACATCCAGGATGCCGACGGATCGTGGTGGGATTACCCGCTCTACAACTACCACCAGCAGTACGGCACCGCCTACGCGATCATGTCGCTCCATCGCTGTCGTCGCCCGCGGGAATGACGTCGCGGTGCCGAAATGATCCAACCTGCTACTGCCACTTCCCCGGACGGCTCTTCACGCCGCACCGCCATCGTCACCGGGGCCGCGAGCGGCTTGGGGCGAGCCCTCTGCGAGCGTCTCGCCCGCGACGGCTTTTTGATCGCCATCTGCGACATCGATCTGACCGGCGCCGCAGAGACGCTTCGAAGCGTCGAGGCCGCCGGCGGCAGCGGTCGGATCGAGCTGCTCGATGTCGCCGATCCGGCGGCTTGGGAAGCGCTTCGGGAGCGGCTCGAGCACGATTGGCCGCACCTCGATCTCCTCGTCAACAACGCCGGCGTGGCGGTGTCGGGGGATGTGGGGCGCTGTTCGCTCGACGACTGGCGCTGGATCGTCGATACCAATCTGTGGGGCGTGATCCACGGGTGTCATGTGTGTGTCGACTGGCTGAAGCGCAACCCGCGCGGCAGCCACGTTATCAACACCTCGTCGCTGGCGGCGATCGGATCGTTTCCGGGGATGGGGGCCTATAACGTCACGAAGGCGGCGGTGGTGTCGTTTTCCGAGACGCTCCACTCCGAGCTCGCCCGGCACGGCGTCGGGGTGACGGTGCTCTGTCCGTCGTTCTTCCCCACGGCGCTGATCGATAACGGTCGGTTTGCGAGCCCTGCCGAGCGGCGGATCGCCCGGGGGGAGTTCAAACGCACGAAGCTCACGGCAGAAGCGGTGGCCGAGGCGGCGATTCGGGCAGTGGCCCGGAAGCAGCTCTATGTCATTCTTCCGGCAAAGGCCCGCGTTATCTGGTGGATCAAGCGACTTTCGCCCCGGCTCTTCTTTCGGGTCATCGCCCTCGAGGTGAATCGGCGGCTGGGCGGACGCTAGCAGCCTGCGGATAACGCGCCCTCCGCTGGATGCGGCGGCTGACACCCCCGAAAAACCTTGGCTTTTTTGGGGGTGCCTCAAGTGGAAAAAGGTCACGGATGACTTTTTCCACGGACAGTAAGTCACGCTGGCCGGCGCGACATCTTCCATCCCGTCTGCGTCTGGAGCGCCTCGAGGAGGAGCGCGAGAAGGAGGAGCGGCGTCAGCCAGCGCCCGAGCCCCTGCCAGGCCACCGGCCGGGGGGCCGTCCAGACGTCGCTCAAGTCGATTCGCTCGACGCCGCCGCTGGCCAGTGCCGCGGCGCGGACCTGATCGCGGCGTCGTGAGTCGAACGTCCATTCCGGATCGACCGTGACATCGAGGGGGCCGGCCGAGAGCACCGCGTCGCCCACCGTCACTGCCCCGCGGAGGAAGTCGGTGTCGGTGAGCTCGAGAGAGGCGCTGTAGGCTCCGGGGGCGATCCGCTCCCAGGGGATCGGGGCGCGCGAGCCACCGCTGCCGCGGGCGACCGCCAGCCGCGGCGCGGCGACCGCGAGCCGATCGGCCCAAGACTCATCGTGATGAAGCTCGAACCGAACCCGGCTGCCGTCGACGGTGGTCCGCAGCCCGATCCCTTCCGGGGCTGAAGGGCCGACGAGCCAGCGGCCGAGCGTGCCGACGAGCGCCGTGCAGCCCTCCCAGGCGCGCGTCGACTCGGAACGCTCCCCGCCCAAGGGAAAGGCGACCGATGCGGCCCGGCCGGCGCCCCGCTGCCAGAAGGCGACCAAGGGGGCGGCATAGTCGTCGGTCGAGACGGCGGCTTGCGCGGCGTTGGGTTTGAGATAGACGAGGTTGTAGGCGGGGATCGTGGCTGGCCAGTCGAGCGGGGTGGCGGCGATCTCGAGCCATCCGGGAGTGCCGTTGACGCCGACGGGGTCCTCGAGGAATGCGGAGCGGGCGATGGTCGCCGTCTCCATCTGAAACAGCGCGGGAAGCTCGGCAGCGTCGGCATTGAAGAACACCCGTCCATTGCCGAGACGGGCGACGTCGCGGAGGAACTCGGCGTCGGAATCCTTTTCTGAGCCGAGCCCGATGACGCTCACGGTGCACTTCGCCGCGGTCATCTCCGCGAGCAGCGCTTTGTATTCCCCAGGCTCCTCGGCATCGGCGGCATCGGCGAAGAGGATCACATGCCGCTGGCCGACCTCCGCCTCGCGGAGCATCGACCAGGCCGCCTTGAGGCCGGTGTAGCAGTAGATCCCACCGCCGCCGCTCGTCACGCTCCGCGTGGCACCGATGAGCTGCTTGCGGTTGGGGCCGACGGCGACGAGCCCGTCGGAGAGGGGATGGGGGGCGGAGTCGACGGGGATCACCACGATGAGATCGTTCTCACCGAGAAGCTCGATCGACCTGGCGGCGCCGTCGTCGGCGAGGCTCATCTTCGTCCGCCCCGTGCCGGGGGCCGTCATCGCCATGCTTCCGGAGCGGTCCATGACGATCGCCATCGCCACCGCGAGCTTGCGGTGCTCCTCCTTCATCTCCATCGTCACCGGGAGGAGCCCGGCGACAGCCGAGCCCGACCAGCCACCGCCGGCGAACGAGAACCGGCCGCCGATCATCGCCAGCCCCCCGCCTTGCTCGGT
>CAMARC010000222.1 GCA_945860405.1 Candidatus Kuenenia stuttgartensis
GAGGAACATGTCGGAGAGGACGCGACGTTTGCGGTGACGGGCCTTCCACCACGGATCGGGGAAGTAGACGTGGATCGCGTCGAGGCAGGCGTCGGGGAAGAGGTTGCGGACGAGGATGTTGCCGTCGCCGGCGATGATCCGGGCGTTGGCGGCGCCCTGCCGGGCGAGCCGTCCGGCGGTCATCTTCGCGTAGCCGTGGCTGATCTCGACCCCGAGGAAGGAGCGGTCCGGGGCGGCCGCGGCGGCGGTGGTGAGGAACAAACCCTTGCCGCTCCCCACCTCGAGTTCGACAGGCGCTCCGGGAAGACAGCCCGGAAAGAGCTCGCGGGGATCGAGGGGCGTGGTTCGGAAGCCCGTGCCCTCCCGGAAGACGGGATCCTCGGTGAGAACGAGGAAGTGGGCGGAGAGGTCGAGCTCTGGGGAGGGTTTCTTCGGGGCACGCCGCGGCATGGTTCAGCCGCCCACCGCGGACCCATTGCCCGCCGTTGACGAAGTGGAATTGGCCGGGAGTGGCACCCCCTTGATGATCCCGTCGACGACGATGCTGTCGCGGACGATTCCCTGGAAACGACAGACGATCATCGCCTTTGGACGGACACGGATCCGCTCCACTGCGATCACCAGCCGGTCTCCCGGGACGACGGGCTCACGGAAGCGCACGTCCTCCATCCCCCCGAAGCCCATGACATAGGAATCGAGGCTGAGGAGGTTGAACTTCTGGGTGACGTAGCTGGAGAGTTGGGCAGCTGCCTCGCACATGATCACGCCAGGCATGACCGGCATCGAGGGAAAGTGACCCCGCACCCAGAACTCGTCATGGGTGACATCCTTGTACCCGACGCACAACGCCCGGACGGCATCCTCGTGGACGATGGCCGTGAGTTGCTCCATCTCGAACCGTTGCTGATTCCAGCGACGGATCTCGTGGATGTCGGCGAGGACGTTGCCGAGGTCGTATTCGCTCGGGTCGATGATGTAGTCACGCGGCGCCACGGTGCGGGCTCCACCAGGAAAAAGCTGGGAGGCAGGAGGGGCTTTAGGTGCGGATGTGCTTCCGCTTCGCCTTGCGGGCCTTGCTGTTGGCCGGACGGGAGCCGTGGTTGGCTTTTTTCAGGGAGCGATGTGGCTTGGTCATGGGGGAAAGACTCCTCGGGCAGGACGGAAAAAGGTCGACCGGGGCGCGCTTGCTGCCCCTAGCGGGCCTAGGGTTTTACCACGCGGTCGGGGGCGGTGCCATCCGGGTCGGTTGGCCCGGAAGCAGCGGCGATCCCGCCGGCACGCGCGGGCTCACCGGCGGGGACGGCTTGCCACGGGGCGACGGGGGGGAGCCCGGTGTTCCTCGGCGGCGATCGCCTCCCGGAGGCTCGTCCGCACGATTTCCACGAAACTCGCCAGAAGGAACCCGAACAGGCCGCCGATCACCCCGGACGATACCCCGCCTAGCAACGCCCCGGCCACCGAGGCATTCGTGAGCAGGGCGAGGGAAAGGCAGCCGGCAAGCGCCCCACAGGCCGCGCCGATCGTCGCGGAAATCGGTACCAGTCGACCGAGCGAGCGGGACGTTTCCAGCTCGGTGGGCGCTTGGCGCGGCATCGGGATCCGTTCCGCGCGCCGGCTGTGTCGTCGAGCCGCCAGATCCCGGTCGGTCGCCTCGCGCAGTTTTGTCCCCAGGGCGTTGCCGGCGACGTGGGCGGCGAGGCTGGCGGCCACCACCACCGTCGCCATCCAGCCGGCGATCCCCAGCCACCCGATGGCAGCACAGGCCAAGGCCACGACCACCGCCAACCATGTGTAGGTGACCAGGGGCATGGCACTCTCCGTCATCCCGGTCCGTTTTCGCTCCGTCCACGCCCCCGTTGGGCCTGGGCCACGCGGCGCCGCCGTTTCGACCCTCCCAGTGTAGTCGTCTGGCGCGACCCGGCATCACGGGGCGTCCGTCACCGCCTCCTGACGGTAGATCGGGAGGAGACGGTAGTAGACCTCGAGCGTGAGGACCGCCAGCGCCGTGTGGGCCAGACGCCCGCCGGGGGCCGTCTCCCGATCGGCGAAGAACCAGCTCCCTGTCTCGTGCCCGACGCGGGACTGGAGGGCCACGATCTGGTCGCGGTTGCGGCTGTTCCAGCGGGGCCAAACCGGATGATCGCTCTGAACGAGGGCCTGAGCGAGGTAGAAGTTTTGGTAGATGGCGTGGGGCTTCGGCCCCGGGCGGGCGAGGGTCGTGATGCCACGCTGGAGCGGCTCCTCGTCGACGCCCCACCCGGTGTACATGCGGCAAAGCAGGCCGATCGCCGAGGTGCAGGGGGCGGCGGCCGGGGTCCGGTAGCCGTAGGCCGCCCCCTTCTGGGTGGCCACCGAGTCGAGGAACCGGCGTGCCCCCTCGAATGTCGGCGAGGAGGTCTCCACACCGGCCAGCCCCGCGCTCCGCAGGGCCGCGACTTGCCAGGTCGTCACGGTGATATCGCCAGCCTGTCCGGGAAGGTAGCGCCAGCCACCGCCGTGGAGATCTTGGGAGGTCTCGATGAAGCGGACGGCGTCGCGGCAGGGCTTGCGGAGGAGGTCGTCGCCGGTCATTCCCAGCGCCTCGGCGAGGACGAGGGTGGCGATGCCATGTCCGTACATCGTCCCCTCGCAGAGGTCGCCGCCGCGGGGCGTCGACTGCATCCGGCTGAGGAGGTAGTAGAGGCCACGGGAGACGGTTTCCTGGTAGCGCCCCTCGAGGTGGGTGCTCCCTGCCCCGAGGAACGGCAACAGCGCGATCGCCGTGCTCGCCGTCGTGCTCGAGAGCGTGCCGGGATCGCGGCAGGCACCCTCACATCGGCAGCCATCGAGGTCGAAGCGCCACGATCCGTCGTTGGCCTGATGGAGCGCCAGCCATGCCAGGCCCCGTTCGACGGCGGCTTCGCTCGCAGGGCTCCCTCCTTTGCCCCGCGCCGCCAGGCCCCGCTCCTCGCCGCGCCGCGAGGCGTACGGGACGCCGCTCACGCCCCCCTTCGTCGCCCGGTCGGCCGGGAGCGCCGCGCCGCCGCGGGCTTTGGTGTCCGACGGCAGACGGACCGCCACGGCCGTGGCCCGCGGGCCGTCGGCGGCCCGGCTGGCGTCGGACGGGGGGATTTCAACAGCCTCCTCAGGCATTGGCGCGGCGTCGTCAATCGACTCCAGGGCCGGGATCTCGGCGGAGGGGCCGGCACTGGCGACTTCGTCCGGCGCGATCTCCGCTTCGCCGCCGGCGGTGGCCCGGTCGTCTGCGGGGCCGATCTCGACGGTGTCGGTGGCGTCTGGACCGTCGGCCTCCGCCTCTCCGTCATCGAGGGCGAGGACGAGAGGCCGGGACGGAGAATCCCGTCGGGACGTCATGGTCGCCAGGGCCAAGAGGATGCCGAGGAGGACATGGGCGACGACGCTCGCATAGGCCGACCGTGACACCGGGCTTGCGACCACGCGCTCGATCCAGGTCGGCGCCGACGCTCCGTCGACGTCGGCGTCGGGCGGCGTGGGGGGCTCGGGATTCCGCGACGACTCGGGCAACACGTTCGGGCCCTGCTGGAGGGGGCGAATGGTCCGCAGCAGAGGCCGCGGCATCCCCGGAGAGAGTATCGACCAGCGGAGGGAAGGGGCTCGATCCTGCCGAACGCGCTCTCGCCGATTGGGGAAGCCGGGGAAAGCCAGGGAGCTTGGGAAAGCTGGGGAAAGCCAGGGAACGAGCGGGGGCTGTGCGGGCCCGAACCTGCCGGCCAGACGGGCCGAGAATGCCTCCCGGGGCTACTCCTTGAACTCTTCTTCGACGCTCTGCTGGCCGTAGATCGGCAGGTGGCGGTAGTAGACCTCGAGGATCATCGTCGAGAGCGACGTGCAGTAGAGCCGTCCGGCCGCGTCGGCCCCGTGGCCGCCGTTGACCCCTTCGAACCAACTCCCGGCCTCATGTCCCTTCTTCGCCTGCGTGCTCACGAGCATGTCGCGCATCGTGTTGTTCCACGACACCCACGATTCCCCCTCCATGTGGTGGAGCACCTGGGTGGCGTAGTAGTCGTGATAGAGGTCGTTTGACGGTCCCCCCTTGGCCAGATTCACCACGCCGCGTTCCATCGCCGGATGATTCTTCTTCCAGCCGAGATACATCCGGCAGAGGAGGCCGACGGCATTCCGCGCAGGGCCCGGGGTCTTCGCGTCGATGTAGCCGTAGGCGGCACCGTCGTCGGATTGCACCGAGTCGAGAAATGCCGAAGCCTTCTTGACGGTGAGCGGGTTGACCTGAAGGAAGGCCATGTTGCCGCTCTTGAGCGCCATCAACTGCCAGCCAACGGCGGAGGTGTCGCCGGGTTGCTTCGGCGCGTAACGCCAGCCCCCTCCGACGGGATCCTGAGCCTGCATGATGTAGTTGAGGGCCAGCTGCGCCGGGGCCTGGAGACGCTTGTCTTGTGACATCGCGTAGCCCTCGGAGAGCACGATCCCGGCGAGGCCCTGGGAGTACATGTTGCCCCCCTTGTCGTAGGCCTTGCCGTTCCCCTTGACCGCCATCCCCGCAAGGAACGTCAGCCCGGCCTCGAGCTGCCGCTTGTAGGGGCCCTCCTTGTGCGTGTAGCCGCGGCCGAGGAAGGGGAGGAGGGCCAGAGCCGTGGCGCCGCAGCGGTCCTCCCCGACCCCCTTGTCGCGCCCCTCGCTGCACTGCCCCTTGCAGCTGGGGCATTCCTTGAGATTGAAGCTCCAGCCCCCGTCGGGGAGTTGGTGCTGGATGAACCACTTCAGCCCGGCTTCGACGGCAGCCTCGCTCTGCGAGCTGCCGCCACCGGTTGCCACGAGTTGGTTGCGCATCGCGGCGCTGGCGCGGCCGCCAAGGCCCCCTGCCGTGCCTCCGATCGCACCGACGGTGGCGAGCATGTCGGCCGGCGCGGCGGTCTCGGTGCCGAAGTCGGAAAGCTCGACCGCGATCGGTGCGGCATCGACATCTTCAGCCGTGCTCACCACCTGAACGTTGTCGATCGGCACGACGTCGGTCATCACGACCTCTTCGGTGGTCTGATCGATGACCGGGAGATCGTCCGGCAGCGAGGCGTCGAAGTCCTCGAAGGCGTCGAGGGTCTCCGGGGCCCCTGACACGATCACCCGCGCCTTCTCCTGCGGCGGAGGCTGACTGACGACCAACGCCATCGAGAGCAGCACGATGACGTGGACGAGAAGGCTGACAGCCCATGCCGGGGCGTTCTTCACCAAGCCGCCCAGAGCCGCAGCCGCCGAAACGGCGGTCGGTGCAACCGCGAATGTCGAATCGTCAGGAGCCGTGTCGGTCGCCATAGATTCCACCCGGTGTGAGTCCGGCCAGGTCCGGCCCGATCGATCAAATCCTGTTCTGGCCCTGTTTTGGCCCAGTCGATCCAAGCCCCCGCCCCGCTCGTTCGATCGGTCCCCAGCTCCGATCATAGTGCCTGCGGCGGGGGCTGCCAAAGGGGCGGTGGAGGCTTGTTGAGCGGGTTTGGGCGGTTCGGCTGGCGGGGGGATGTCGGCATGGCTACGATGGGCCGCTTTCCGACCGGTGAAACCGAGGCCCTCCCGGGGGCCCGTCCGCGGTCCCTGTCAGGCAACCGATTCAGCCAACCAATTCAGGCAGTCAGCTCAGGAAAATCAGTCATGGCCAAGGGAAAGAAGCGACTCGAAGTGATTCACCTGGTTTGCTCGGAGACCGGTGACCAAAATTACACGCTGCGGCGCAAGTCCGGGGGCGAGAAGCTCAAGATCAAGAAGTATTCGCCGCGGCTCCGCAGGCACACGCTCCACAACGAGAAGAAGAAGTAGTCGGCGGCGCTGCCTGGTCGTTCGGCCAGTCGTGGTGGCCGCCGGCCTGCCGTCGCGATCGTTGTCTGCTGTTGATGCTCCTCCGGGAGCGTCGCATGGCGGCGGCAGTTGTCTCGCTCAAGCCGCAGACGATCTGCCGCGGGCGATCTCCCTCAGCCGACCTCTTCGAGCAGGGTGAGGAGGGAGTGTTCGTCGTTGGCCGCCACGGTCGCGATCCGGTCGGCGCGGCGGCGGAGGGAGGATGGGCATCGGCCCTCGCTCCCCGCTTCGATCAGGAGCAGGCGGCACTCGGCCGGCCGACGAAACCGGCCCTTCCCAGGCCAGACGCAGATGTCGATCTCGCAGGGCTTCCCGAGGGCGGCACTCGGGGCGTCGACCAGAAGCCTGGCGAGCAACTCCGACAGCCCGTTTCCGGGTGGAGTCGCTCGGGATGTTTCCGAAGCGCGGCCAAGGACGCCGTCGGGGAGTCCCCAGCAGACGGCGTTTCGATCCCGCGCGCAGAGTCCCCGACGGCAGCGCGACAGCCGACCGCGGCGGAGGAAATAGCGGACGTTGACGCCGTCGCGCCACCGCGGCGTCGCCGATGGATCGCTCGGATGCCAGACGTGGTACGTGAAGGTCCGGTCGATGATCGATGCGAGCCGGACGCCCGCCCCCCGCAACCGCAGCCCGAGGTCGTCGTCCTCCTGCCCCCAGCCGAGGAA
>CAMARC010000223.1 GCA_945860405.1 Candidatus Kuenenia stuttgartensis
CGTCTGGTACCACACCCTCAACTGCGGACTCACGCCGAGGATCAGCGGCGAGACCGACTTCCCCTGCATCTACGGCGATCGGGTGGGGCTGGGGCGGATCTACGTGAAGCTCGACGAGGGGCAGCCGCTCGACTTTGATGCCTGGGTGAGGGGAGTCAAGGACGGCCGCAGCTATTGCGGCGACGGCCTCTCGCACGTCCTCGAGTTCGCCGTCGATCACGTGGCGGTGGGGGAGCCGGGGGACGACGGCCGGCTGAGCACGCGCGTCATCGACAAGCCCGGCACGGTGACGGTGGCCTGCGACGTCGCGGCCCTCCTGACCGACGCGGAACCGACGCCGGCGACCGAGGCGATCCGCGCCCGGCGCCTCGACGACAAGCCCTACTGGCATCTCGAGCGCGCCCGGGTCGGCGGCTCGCGGCAGGTGCCTGTGGAGGTGATCGTCAACGGCGAGCCGGTGCTGACGCGGATGATCGAAGCCGACGGGCATGTCGAGGAGCTCGGCTTCCGTGTCGCGATCGAGCGGTCGAGTTGGGTGGCGATCCGGATCTTCCCGAGCGTCCACACAAACCCTGTTTGGGTGGAGGTGGCTGACAAGCCGGTCCGCGTCAGCCGCAGAAGCGCGCGGTGGTGCCGGGAGGCGGTCGACGTCTGCTGGAAGGCGAAGATGGGGCAGATCCGCGAGGCCGAACGCGGGGCAGCCGCGGCGGCTTACGACGAGGCTCGGGCGTTCTATGATGCGGCGATCGCCGCGGCGGAGGTGGAATGACCATAAACCGGAGGACCCCAGGCATGGCGTCGATGACAGGCAGTCGAATCGGCTGGAGAGGGATCGTGGCCGTGGCGTGGGCGCTCGCGGCGAGCCCGGTCGGGGCCGAGGATGCGATCGACAGGCTCTCGCTCGAGCGGGTGGCGGCTGTCCATGCGGCGGTCGAGGCCCTGGCGGCCGCTCGGACGGAGGTCGAGCAAGGGGGGCCGCTTGCGGGATACCGTTGCAATCTCCACGTCCATTCCGCCTTCTCGCACGACAGCCGGGGAAAGATCGAAGAGATCGTGGCGGCGGCGAAGCGGGCCGGCACCGACGCGCTGCTCTTCACCGAGCATCCGGCGGCGCACTACGACTTCGTCACCGACGGCCACACGGGGCTCGTCGATGGCGTGCTCCTCGTCCCGGGGGCCGAGACGAAGGGGATGCTCGTCTACCCCCGGCGAACGGTGCCCGAGCACGATGCGCTCGACCCGCAGGATCTCGTCCGCCGCGTGCGGGCGGGTGACGGGATGACGTTTCTTTGCCATCTCGAAGAACGGATGGATTGGAACCTCGACAGCCTCACCGGCAGTGAGATCTACAACACCCACGCCGATGCCAAGGAGGAGACCCGCCTCTACGCGATGATGAAAAATCCTCTTTGGCTGGTCCAGGCGAAGACGGTGCTCGACGCCTATCCGCAGGAGGCGCTTGCCGCGATCTTCGATCCGCCGAGCGACTACCTGAAGCGCTTCGACGAACTCTGCGCTCGATATCCCCACACCGGCGTCTCCGCCAACGACGCCCACGAGAACGTCGGCCTGCGGATCACGCTCATGGAGGGGGACAAGGTGCGCATTGCCGACGCGCTCGATGAGGAGCTGACCGTGCTCGATCGGGCCGTCGTGGCGGCGTTCACGCCGATCCCCGCCGACGCGAAGCCTGGCGACCTCGTCTTCAAGCTCCAGCTCGATCCCTACGAGCAGAGCCTCCGCCATGTCGGCACGCACGTTCTCGCCACGGAGCTGTCGCGCGACGCCATCCAGGAGGGCCTCGTCAAGGGGAGGGCGTTCGTTGCCTTTGATTGGATCGCCGACGCCCGCGGCTTCGACTTTCATGTCGAGGACGGCAGCGGCCGGCACGAAATGGGGAGCCATGTGGCGCTCTCGGGCTCGCCAGTGCTCCGTGGCCGGGCGCCGCTTCCGGGCCACTGGAAGGTGTTCAATCGCGGCGAACTCGTCCACGAGGCCGACGGCGGGGCCTTCGAATGGGCTCCCGCCGCCCCGGGCAATCACCGCGTCGAGCTGTGGCTCGACGTCGCTGGCCGGCCGCTCCCCTGGGTGCTCGCCAATCCGATCTACGTCGAGTGACGAGCTTCATGATGGCTCCCTGAGGTCTGGCGTGTTGCCGTTCCCTCTCAGCGCTGCTCCCCTGGATTCAACCATGACCCCGCGCCCCGCGGCCACGTCCGCCGCCCAGCCAGCCGCCCCTGGCGTGCTCGTGATCCTCGGTGCCTCTGGCGATCTCACGAAGCGTTTGCTGATGCCGGCGCTGTTGAATCTCGTCTGCGACGGTCTTCTCCCCGAGGGTTTTGCCGTCGTCGGCATGGGGCGCGACGAGCTGTCGACGGACGATTTCCGGGCCCGGTTGCGCACTGACATCGCGAAGTTCTGCACCCGGCCTCATCTCGACCAAGCGCGATGGAGTTGGCTCGAGTCACGGATCCACTATCTGGCCGGCGACTTTGACGACGCCGACGCCTTCACGAGGCTGCGGACGCTGGTCGATACGGTCGGCGCGGAGGTCGGCGCTACCGACAACACGCTCCTCTACCTGGCGATCTCCCCCGACTTCTTCGCGCTGGTCAACCGGCAACTCGATGCCGCCGGCTTCACGCGGATGGAGGGCTCGCGGCGGATCATCGTCGAGAAGCCGTTCGGCCGCGATCTCGACAGCGCCCGGGCCCTCAACCGCTCGCTGCTGGCGCACTGGCCGGAGGAGGAGATCTACCGCATCGACCACTACCTCGGAAAGGAGACGGTGCAAAACCTCCTCGCCTTCCGGCTGGCCAACGGCATGTTTGCCCCGCTCTGGAACGCGCGGCATATCGATCACATCCAGATCTCCGCCACCGAGACCGTCGGCGTCGAGACCCGTGGCGGCTACTACGACCGCACCGGCGTCGTCCGCGACATGATCCAAAATCACCTCCTCCAGATGATGGCCTATGTCTGCATGGAGCCGCCTGAGTCACTCGATCCGGCGGCCGTCCGCGATGCAAAGTCGACGCTCCTTGCGAGCGTCCGGCAGATGGAGAAGGGAGGCGTCGCCGAGGCGTGCGTCCGCGGGCAGTACGGCGCCGGAAAGAAGGCCGATGGCTCCGCGGCGGTGGAGTATCGGGCCGAGCCGGCCGTCGACCCGCAGTCGAACACCGAGACCTTCGCCGCCCTCCGCCTCCATGTCGACAACGACCGGTGGCGCGGGATGCCGGTCTATCTGCGGTCGGGCAAGTCACTCTGGAAGCGGGGGACGGAGATCGTCGTTCAGTTTCGCCCTGACAAAGGGGCCACCGCCGGAATCGATCTGGCCGGCGGGGCGGCCCTGGGGAATCTCCTTGTCTTTCACATCCAGCCGTTCCAGGGGGTCGAGATCCGCATGCAGGCGAAGCGGCCGGGGCCGTTGTTTGCGCTTCAGCGGGCGGGGATGCGATTTGATTATGCGGATGCCTTCGATGCCGCCCGTGGCACCGGCTACGAGGTGCTCCTCTACAGCGCGCTCAACGGCGACCCGACCCTCTTCTCCCGAACCGACTTCGTCGAGACGGCCTGGGAGATCGTCCAGCCGGTGCTCGATGCCTGGGCCGCGACACCGGCGGACGACTATCCCAACTATGTCGCCGGCACCTGGGGCCCGCGGGCCGCCAGCGACCTCCTCACCCGCGACGGCCGTCACTGGCACGAGATCCTCAATCGTGACGTGCTGGCGCGGACGGCCTTCTTCGCCGAGGCACCGGCGCTCGTCCTCAATAATCTCCTGCCAGCATTCCGGCCGTTGGCGGCCGAGGCCGGTGAAGGCATCGTCGCGGCGGGGGCACACGACGACGAGATGTATTTTGTCTGTCGGGGTGAGCTCGAGGCGATCGGCGCGGATGGATCGAGGCTCGGCGTGCTTCGCGAAGGGGAGTTCTTCGGGGAGATGGCGGTGCTCTTCGATCAGCCCCGTGCGGCAACCGTGCGGGCCATCACGCCGTGCGATCTCCTCGTCCTCGATGGCGATGAGTTTCGCCGGATCGTCAACGACTTCCCGGCCGTCGCGGCGGAGTTCCGCCGGATCGCCGAAGGGCGGCGCGGCGACCGCGAAGAATGAACGTGGCCCGCACGTGCATGCGCGGTGCGGACCGCTCGAATCGGTTTGTGCTTCCTGCAGCCGCATGCTTCGGTCGATACGATTCACCGACCCTTCCGACACCGGAGTTTTCCCGTGAATCGATCCGCCGCGATTGACCCAAGCACCGCCCAGCCTGCGGGCTCGGGCGGGAAAGGCGACAACCCGGAGGCGGAGCGGATCGCCGAGATCCGCGACGACTTGAGCGCGTGGCGGCGCTGGGGGCCGTATCTCTCCGACCGCTCCTGGGGAACCGTGCGGGAGGATTATTCACCCGATGGCAACGCCTGGACGTATCTGACCTACGACATGGCCCGTCGCCGGGCCTACCGCTGGGGCGAGGATGGCATCGCCGGCATTTGTGACCGCTATCAGATTCTCTGCTTTGCCCCCGCGTTCTGGAACGGCGCCGACGATCACCTCAAGGAGCGATTTTTCGGCGTCAACCCGCTGGAGGGGAACCACGGCGAGGACCTGAAGGATTACTTCTTTCACGTCGACAACACGCCGACGCACTCCTTCATGCATCTTCTCTACAAGTATCCACAGCGGGCCTTCCCCTACGCGGATCTCGTGGCGGAGAACCAGCGCCGTCAAGGACAGGGGGCGGAGTACGAGCTGATCGACACCGGCATCTTTGATGAAGACCGCTATTTCGACATCGACATCGAGTATGCGAAGGCCGATGCGGAGGACATCGTCATCCGAATCACGGCCCGTAATCGCGGGCCCGATCCGGCTCCGCTCCATGTGATCCCGACGCTCTGGTTTCGCAACACCTGGGCCTGGGGGAGCGAGCGGCAACCCGAGCCGCAGATCGTGGTTGGGCGTGATGACTGGGGGAGCCTGTGCCTCGGAGCCGATGACACGAGCGCGCCTGTCGACCCCTCGATCCCGGTCGATTACCGATTGGGATTCCGTTGGCTGTACGGGTCGCCGCCCGGGCCGAAAGCTCCTGGCGAGCTCCTCTTCACCAACAACGAGACGACTGGGGCTTACACGAAGGACGCCTTCCACCGTGCCATCTGCGGCGGTGATGCTGCTGCGGTCAATCCGGCGAAGGCCGGCACCAAGGCCGCGATGCACTATGTACTCGACGTGCCGGCCGGTGGGGCGGCCACGCTCCATTTTCGATTGTGTGCCGCAGCGAAGATCCGCCCCCTCGACGACGTCGATTTTGTCATCCAGGCGCGGAAGAACGAGGCCGAGCGGTTCTACGCAGCCATCGCGCCCCCGCAGGCCACGGACGACGAGCGCCTCGTGCAGCGGCGGGCACTTGCGGGACTCTTGTGGACGAAGCAGAGCTACATCTTCGACGTGAACAAGTGGCTCGACGGTGACAATCCCTCCGCCCCGCCCCCCGCCAGCCGGTTGACGATCCGCAACCGCCACTGGCGGCATCTCAACTCACTCCGCGTGATGACGATGCCCGACAAGTGGGAGTATCCGTGGTTTGCGGCCTGGGACCTGGCATTCCAGTGCGTGCCCTTCGCGCTGGTCGACGCCGCGTTCGCTAAGGACCAACTCTGGTTCCTCCTCTTCGAGCAGTTTCAGCACCCCAACGGCCAACTGCCCGCCTACGAGTGGGAGTTCAGCGATCTCAATCCGCCCGTTCACGCCTGGGCCGTGTGGCGGGTCTACAACACGGATCGTTTCCGCAATCACGGCGGCGGGCGCGGTGACCGGGAATGGCTCGAGCGCTGCTTCCACAAGCTCCTCATCAACTTCACCAGCTGGGTCAACAAGGTCGACCGCGAGGGCAACAACGTCTTCGAGGGAGGTTTTCTCGGCCTCGACAACATTTCCGTCATCGACCGGAGCGAGACGCTCGCCGGAGGCGCCGTTCTCGAGCAGTCGGATGCCACCGGTTGGATGGGAATGTTCTGCCTCAACCTGATGCGGATCGCGCTGGAGCTGGCGCGGGAAAACCCGGTGTATGAGGGGCTCGCTTCGAAGTTCCTCCAGCACTACACCTACGTCGCCTATTCCATGAAGAACATGGGGCGGCGCGAACACTCGCTGTTCGACGACAAAGACGGCTTCTTTTACGATGTGCTCCTCCACCCTGATGGCCACCATCAGAAGTTTCGAGTCAGGTCGCTGGTCGGCCTGATCCCGCTGTTCGCCGTCGAGCGGCTGGAGGTGGCTTGGATCGAGCCGTTTCACGAGTTTCGGGCCAATCTCAACTGGTTTCTCGCCAACCGGAAAGAGATCGTCGAGGACGTCATTCACACGGTCGAAGGGGCCGACGGCCGCACCACCCATCTGCTCACGATCGTCAATCTCGAGCAGCTGCGACGGATGCTCGAGCGGCTCCACGACAGCGATGAGTTTCTCGCCAAGCATGGCAT
>CAMARC010000224.1 GCA_945860405.1 Candidatus Kuenenia stuttgartensis
CCTTAACCGAGCCGCTGACGGTAACTCGCCGGATCATTATGCAAAAGGCACGCCGTCACGCATTGCGGTTACCCGCCATAGCGCTCCGACCGCTTGTAGGCACATGGTTTCAGGTTCACATTCCTCCCCTAACAGGGGTTCTTCTCATCTTTCGATCGCTCTACTTGTTCACTATCGGTCATCAGGGAGTATTTAGCCTTGCGGGATGGTCCCCGCGGATTCAGTCGAGGTTCCACGTGACTCGACCTACTCAGGGTACCCTCCAGAGACAACAAGCTTTCGCATACGGGTCTGTCACCCTCTATGGCCGACCTTTCCAGATCGTTCTGCTAGCCGATTGTTTGATAACTCCGGTGGAGGGCCCTACAACCCCGAAATGGAAACCACTTCGGTTTGGGCTGATTCCCGTTCGCTCGCCGCTACTGAGGAAATCGATTTTTCTTTCTTTTCCTGCGGATACTGAGATGTTTCAGTTCTCCGCGTTCGCTACTCGTGTCCTATGTATTCAGACACGGTCTGTTCAGGAATCCCGGGATCATCACCTGTTTGACGGTTCCCCCGGGCTTATCGCAGTCTTCCGCGCCCTTCAAAGCCTCCTGATGCCTAGACATCCCCCATGCGCCCTTAGTAGCTTGACCACCCGAATCGAGTGCTCGCAGACCCTCCAAGAATCGACCAGCCGAAGCCAACCGAAACCGGGAGAGAAGACGGGCATCACTCTTCGCGTTTCACCTACTCAACCCCAGATCCTCGCCGGCAAGCGCGCCGACACCACCTGGGGTAGTAACGTATTCTCGCTGCGTCACCGCCTGACAAGCCGAAGCAAATCAGAGCAGCACGCTATTGCCTTGGGAGAACGCCGTAGCATTCCTGTCCGTAGACAGGACCTTACGGCATTCTTTCAAGATGCCAATTACCACGACCAAATTGTCAAAGAACAAAACAAGCCGAACGCAATGGTATCGCCACCCTCACGAATGAAGGCAACGCCACCGCGATCGGCTCATGACCTGCTCAGGCATCACTGCCATGGACAGAGGTTCGATCCGGAAACGATAGCAAAAGAGCTATAAAATCCGAAACGGGCCTCAACCCATGACCAGCGTCCTGAACCCCATCGCGACCACTGCGGCATCGGATTGCTTGGCGGGCAAGCGGCCTCGCCATCAATCGTACCAGTCAGCGGCAGGGATCCGGAGATCACGAGCCATTCGGCGGGAACCAATCCGACGTCCAGTTGCAAAACTGGCTCTGTCAGATCGGCCGCACGACTGGGGGAAGGTTAGGCGATTTCCTGGCGAGCGTCAAGCGGCCGCCTGGATTTCTTTGTGTCCCTCGTTTTCAGGCTGAATTACGGCAATTTCCGCTACCCGCCATCCCCCCCTCTCGGGAACGGCACCAAGGCGGCTGATGGGTCGTCTGCGGGCCTCAGGAGCGCCCCCCCTGGGGCCTTTTGTGGTCGCCGGGGGCTTTCGGCTCGTTTCCTCAACGCGGAACTGCCGTTTCGGTGCGGTTCCTCCGCCCCTGGTAGCATGCCAGAAGTGCTGGGCCACCTCGTTTTTAGCGTTTTGGAGTCTGCGCATGCCGAAGCTGTCGCTCCGCGATCTTCCCGCCTGGACCGGCCTCGTCGCCAATCGTCGTGCCCTTCCGGCAAGCCAGGCGTTGCGGTCGATGTTTGCCGCCGATCCCGGTCGCGGGGAGCGTTTCGTGGCCGAGGCCTGCGGCCTCTATTTTGACTTCTCGAAGCAACTTCTCGACGACCAGACACTCCGGCTGCTCGGGGAGTTGGCTGAGCAGGTCGATCTCCGTCGCCGAATCGAGGGGATGTTCAGCGGCGAGCGAATCAACACCACCGAGGAGCGGGCCGTGCTCCATGTGGCTCTGCGATCCGCCCCTGGAGACACCTTCGCCGTCGACGGTCATGACGTGACCGGTGACGTGCAGGAGGTGATTGGACGGATGTCCGGGTTTGCCGAGCGCGTTCGCGACGGTCGCTGGATCGGCCATTCTGGTCAGCGAATCCGCACGGTGGTGAACATCGGGATCGGCGGATCTGACCTCGGGCCGGTGATGGCCTACGAGGCCCTCCGCCACTTCGCCACCGACGACATCGAGTTCCGCTTCGTCTCCAACGTCGACGGCACTGATTTCAGCGAAGCCGCGGCCGGACTTGATGCCGCCACGACGCTTTTCATCGTCTCTTCGAAGACTTTCACCACGCAGGAGACAATGACCAACGCCCGCAGTGCCCGGGAGTGGCTTCTGGCGGCTTGCGGCGGCGACTCCACGGCGGTGGCCCGGCATTTCGTCGCTGTTTCCACCAACGCCAAGGAGGTCTCGGCGTTTGGGATCGACCCCGCGAACATGTTCGGCTTCTGGGACTGGGTGGGGGGGCGTTACTCGATGGACTCGAGCATCGGGCTTTCCACGATGCTCGCCATCGGACCGGAGCGGTTTCGGGAGATGCTCGGCGGATTCCGAGCCATGGACCGGCACTTCCTCACCACGCCGCTCGAGCGGAATCTCCCGGCGCTCCACGGCTTGATCACGGTCTGGAACACGAGCCTGTGCGGTTGCGAGACGATGGCAGTCCTCCCGTACGAGCAATACCTGAAACGTTTCCCTGCCTACCTCCAGCAGCTTTCGATGGAGAGCAACGGAAAGCGTGTGCAACGCGACGGCACGCTTGTCGAATGCCCCACCGGCCCAGTGGTGTGGGGAGAGCCGGGCACCAACGGACAGCATTCCTTCTATCAACTCATCCATCAGGGCACCCACCGGATCCCGTGCGACTTCCTCGGCGCGGTGCATTCGCTCAATCCCCTCGGACGCCATCAGGCGATGCTGTTGGCGAACATGCTCGCCCAAGCCGAGGCGCTCGCCTTCGGAAAGAGCGCCGAGGAGGTGGCCGCCGAGGGGACACCGGCCCGACTCGTCCCCCATCGGGAGTTCCCGGGCGACATTCCCTCGAGCACGATCCTTTACGATCGTCTCACCCCGGCGATCCTCGGCTCGCTCGTGGCCTTCTACGAGCACAGCGTGTTCACGCAGGGGGTGGTGTGGAACATCAACAGCTTCGATCAGTGGGGCGTGGAACTCGGCAAGGTGCTCGCAGGGCGGATCCTTCCCGAGCTCGAGAGTCCCGTCGCCCCTGAGCTCCGCCACGACAGCTCGACAAACGCCCTCATCCGCCGGATCCGCTCCACGAGGAACCTGCCATGATCAAGTTCGATGTTCTTCAGCCCCTCCTCTCCGCCACGCTCTTCCTCGTGGCCTCCCTGCTGGCTGCCCCAGGGCGCGCCGATGAACCGGCGATCCCCGGAGTGACGATCACGCCCGATGTCATCTATGGTCACAAGGATGGCATGGCGCTCACGTACGACGTCTTCCGTCCGGCAAGCGCCGGCGAGAAGCCCGGCCCCTGCCTCCTTCTCATGGTCAGTGGCGGCTGGGTGTCGCAGTGGATGCCCCCCGCGGCGATGCTCCCGTTCACGAAGCCCTTCCTCGATCGCGGCTACACGGTCTGTGCGGTGCGTCACGGCAGCAGCCCGAAGTACCTCATCCCCGAAATCGTCGCCGACGTGCGATCGGCCCTCGAGCATGTCACCGACCATGCCGCCGAGCACCACATCGACCGCAACCGCCTCGGCATTTTCGGATTCAGCGCCGGCGGTCACCTCTCGCTCATGCTCGGCACGACAACCAACGCCGCTGCCCGGGGCCGCGACGACAAGCCGCGTGTCGCGGCCGTGGCTGCTGTCTTCCCGCCGACCGATCTCACCCCCTACCTCGACCCGGCGGCGGGCTACCTGGAGAAGTTCCCGGCGCTCAAGTTCCCTCGCGAGAACGGCGACAGCTACTCCCCGCTCAAGCAGGTCTCCGACGACGACGCCCCGTCGCTGATGGTCCACGGCGACAAGGACGAACTGGTGCCCCTGTGGCACAGCGAGAAAATCCGCGATGCCCTGCGGGCCAGCGACGTGGCAGCCGACCTCGTCGTCATTGAAGGGGCCGGCCACGGCTTCGACGCCGCCGGCAACGAGACGATGTTCCGGGCGATGCTCGATTGGTTTGATACCCATCTCGCCGCAGGCAACTGAACGATGCGTGCCTCGGACGGCGCCCCACGCCGGCCGCCGGCTTCCCGGCTGGCGATCGTCGACCTCCTCCGCATCGTCGCCGCGCTGTCGGTGATGTGGTACCACTTCGGGTTCCGCACCCGCAGCGTGCTTGTCCGATCGACGACGCACTGGGGCTTCACTGGCGTCCAGGTGTTCTTCGTCGTCTCGGGGTTCATCATCCCCTGGGCCCTTGCCCGCGGCGGATTCTCCTGGCCGCGCGACGGGGGGCGATTCATCCTCAAGCGCATCCTCCGCCTCGATCCGCCGTACTTCGTTGCCTCGGCAATCTCAGCTTTGCTGATCTGGCTCGAATGGCGGTTTCTCGGTTCGGTCGGCCCCGCACCCACGTTTCCCTGGACGACGACGCTCGCCCATGTCGGCTACCTCAACGGCGTCCTCGGGCTCGGTTGGTACAACGGCAATTGCTGGACGCTCGGGATCGAGTGCCAGTTTTACCTCGGCGCGGTGGCCCTCCTCCCGTTGATCGTGTCGAAGTCGTCCCCGGTTCACCTCGGCTTCCACGCCCTCGGGCTCGCCGCCTCCTGGGCCGCGGTCGATCTCGTCACCGGGCCGGCCGCCGTTCATTCCCCCTGGCTCCTCCAGTGGCTCCCGCTGTTCCTCATGGGGATCGCCGCCTTTCAGCGTTTTTCAGGGCTGCTCACCACGCCGGCGTTTCTTTCGGTGATCGCGGCGTCAGCGATCGTCGCCGCCGCGACCGGAAGCCCCGCCGGCGCTCTGGCGGGGGCCCTTGCGAGCCTGGGAATCGCCTTCGTGTCGCTCCCCCATCATCCGTGGATCGTGGCGGCCGCGAGCCTCACCTATTCCTTCTACCTGCTCCATGAACCGATCGGCTCGCGGGCCGTCAGTCTTGTCAGCCGCATGGGGAGCGGGACGCTTGTCAATCTCGCTGCGCTGGCCGCCGGGATCGGCTCGTCGCTCGTCGCGGCCTGGCTGCTCTTCATCCTCGTCGAACGCCCCGCGCTCACCCGGGCCTCGCGAATCAGATACAGCGGCAACACTCCCCCCTCCCCTGCCCCGCCAAACGCCGCGGGCTGATCACACCGAGGCTCTTCGATGCCCGACCATCCCGCCACCACCGGGGCACGAACCGGCCGGATCGTTGTCGTCGGCAGCATCAATGTCGATCTCGTCGTCCGCGTTGCCACCCTGCCCCGCCCCGGCGAGACGGTCCTCGGCGGGCGGTTTGCGAGTGTCCACGGTGGGAAGGGGGCGAATCAGGCGGTGGCAGCAGCACGGTCGGGGGGCCACACGACCTTCGTCGCCCGCGTCGGCGACGATTCGATGGGGCGCTCAGCGATCGAGGCCTTCCACGCCGAGGGGATCGAGACCGACTTCATCACGGTCACGCCCGAGTGCCCGACCGGCGTGGCGTTGATCCTCGTCGATGCCGCCGGGGAAAACTCGATCGCCGTCGCGGGAGGGGCGAACGACCGACTCTCCCCCGACGACATCGAACGCGCCCGGCCGGCGATCGAGGCGGCCGACGTCGTCCTCCTCCAACTCGAAGTTCCCCTCGAGGCCGTGGCACATGCCGTGACGATCGCCCGGGCCGCCGGCACGCGCGTGATCCTCAATCCTGCCCCAGCCCGCCTCCTGCCGGCCACGCTTCTCGCTGGTGTCGACATCCTCACGCCGAACGAGACCGAAGCCGAGTCGCTCGCCGCCCGAGGCCTCGACACCGCGCCTTTGGCAGCCGATGCCGAAGGAACAGCCGGCACGCTCCTCGGCCTCGGGCCCCGGGCGGTGGTCGTCACGCTCGGCGCGGCAGGCGCGCTTGTCGCCGCGGGCCGAGCGCTCACGAGGGTGCCGGCGTTTCCCGTCGAGCCGCGCGACACGGTGGCGGCCGGAGACGTCTTCAACGGCTGCCTGGCGGTGATGCTCGCGGAGGGGCGCGATCTCGTCGCTGCCACGCGGATCGCCGCCGCGGCCGCAGCGATCTCTGTCACGCGCGAAGGCGCCCAGGCCTCGGCGCCCCATCGAGATGAGATCGAGGCGTTCCTCGCCGCGCGATCGGGAGCGTGATTGCCGCGGCCGCATTTTCCCGATCGCGCGATCGGGCCTCGATCACGGCCTGTCCTCTCCCGGAGGCAGAGGAAGCGTGATCACATACCCGGGGAACCGGGCGTCGGGGTCGGGGAGATCGGTCGAGAGGAGTTGGGCGCCGCTCGACAGTGCTCGTTCAAGCCGCCCCAGATCGCCGCGGCGTGGTTCCTCGAGCCCGGCATCGACGCGCGTGCGGACGAGGAATCCGTCGTCGACGAGGCGGCGGATCTCGTCGTGCGCCCCCTGCGGATCATTCCGCTTCATGAACGCCGCCGCCGGATGATCGG
>CAMARC010000225.1 GCA_945860405.1 Candidatus Kuenenia stuttgartensis
TAGGTGAGCTTCGAGCGGTCGGCCTGAGCGGGCTGGCTGCCGGGCTCGATGTTGCTCTCGAGCATCATGCCGACGATCGAGCGGTCGCCGGCGACCCGCTGGGCAAGCACGTCGCGCCACACGATCGACTGGCGGCGGTGATCCTTCCCGGAATTGGCGTGGCTGCAATCGACGATCGCGCGGGGCGGAAGGCCGGCCGCCTCGAGGCGGGTGCGGGCCTCATGGAGCACCTCGGGGGCGTAGTTGGAGCCGCTCCGGCCGCCGCGGAGCATGAGCACCCCCCAGGGATTGCCGGTGGTCGAGACGACGCAGGTGCCGCCGTCGTTGTCGATGCCGAGGAAGCTGTGCGGGGCCCGGGCCGACTGCATGGCATCGACGGCCGCCTGGAGGGAGCCGTCGGTGGAATTCTTGAAACCGACCGGCATCGACAGGCCGCTGGCCATCTGGCGGTGGGTGGGAGACTCGGTCGTCCGGGCGCCGATCGCCCCAAGGACGATCGTGTCGGCGATGTACTGCGGCGTGATCGGCTCGAGAAACTCCGTCGCCGTCGGCAGCCCCATCCGGGCGATCTCGATGAGGAGCCCGCGGGCGATTCGCAGGCCGGTGCCGACGTCGAAGCTGTCGTCGATGTGGGGATCGTTGATCAGCCCCTTCCAGCCGACGGTCGTCCGCGGCTTCTCGAAGTAGACGCGCATCACGACGAGGATCCGCCCGGAGACCCGCTCGGCGAGGGTCCGCAACCGCCCGGCATACTCGCGGGCAGCCTCGAGGTCGTGGATCGAGCAGGGGCCGACCACGGCCAGAAGCCGGGGATCCTCCCCCGACAACACCCGCTCCACCGCGAGGCGACCGTCGAGAATCGTGGCCGTGGCAGCCGCATCGAGCGGCAGCAGGGCCATGAGCCGGGCAGGGGGCACCAGAGCATCCAGACTGCGAATCCGCAGGTTGGACGTCGGCAGGGGGCCCGGGCCGGCGGGGGGGGCGGGGGCGGGGGCGGAACGGGCGCTGGTGTCGGCTGAATTCATATCTCCACTCTACACCATGCCCGCGGACCGATCCCCTCGTGCCGGCCAAGCCTTGGAAAACCGGCGTTTCCCCGCGGGAAGCTATTCGCCGGAGGGGTCGGGATTCCGCCCGGCGCGATCGGGGCGAAAAACCGCGCCAGCCCCTCACGCCCCGGGTCACTTTTCGTGTATTTTTGGAGGGTCTGCTTTCCGTCGCACGCTCCCCATTGATCGACCGCACCACCGAAGGACTTCCGCCATGGCTACCGCTTCACGCCCCCGCACGACAGACACCGTGATTTCCGGTGCCGACGTGGTGGTCGAGTCGCTCATCGCCCATGGCGTCGATGTCATCTTCGCCTATCCGGGCGGGGCGAGCATGCCCCTTCATCAGTCGCTCACCCGCTACGCCGATCGGATCCGGACGATCCTCCCCCGCCACGAGCAGGGGGGGGCATTCGCGGCCCAGGGCTACGCCCGCACGACCGGGCGGATCGGCGTTTGCATGGGCACCAGCGGTCCCGGAGCCCTCAACCTCGTCACGGCGATCGCCGACGCGAAGCTCGACAGCATCCCGATGCTCGTCCTCACCGGTCAGGTCGGCACGAGCGTCATCGGCACCGACGCCTTCCAGGAAACCCCGATGGTGGAGGTCTGCCGGGGGATCACCAAGCACCACTACCTCGTCACCGATCCGGCCGACATCGCCCGCGTGATGCGCGAGGCCTTCCACATCGCCACCACCGGCCGCCCCGGCCCCGTGCTCGTCGATCTCCCCAAGAACATCCAGGTGGCGCAGCTCGTTCCCGATTTCGCCGAAGCGATGAACCTGCCCGGCTATCGGCCGGAGGTTCGTCGGGCCCATCCGGAGCAGATCGCCCAGGTGGCCGCGGCGATCAAGCGTGCCAAGCGCCCCGTGATCTACGCCGGTGGCGGCGTGATCTCCGCCGGTGCCTCCGAGGAGCTCCGCGAGCTCGCCCGCCGCACCGGGATCCCGGTGACGATGACCCTCATGGGGCTCGGGGCCTATCCGGCCGATGACACGCTCTCGCTCGACATGCTCGGTATGCACGGCAGCGTCTACGCCAACTACGCCGTCGACGAGGCCGATCTCCTCCTCGCCCTCGGCGTCCGCTTCGACGACCGCGTCACCGGGAAGGTGTCGGCCTTTGCCGAGCACGGATTCATCGTCCACATCGACGTCGATCCGTCCGAGATCAACAAGAACAAGGTCGTCCACATCCCGATCGTGGCCGACGTCAAGGAGGCCCTCGGGCAGCTCAACAAGATCGTCGAGGCACCGACCGCCGACCTCGGCCCCTGGCACGACCGGATCGCGGAATGGAAGCGGGAAGACCCGTTTTCCTTCGACACCACCTACCCCGGCATCCTCGCTCAGGAGGCGATCGCGGAGCTGTCGCGGCTGACGGCCAAGCGCGACACGATCATCACCGTCGGGGTCGGCCAGCATCAGATGTGGGCGGCACAGTTCTACCAATTCCGCCGGCCCAGGACGTGGGTCTCGTCGAGCGGTTTGGGCACGATGGGCTTCGGCCTCCCGGCGGCGATGGGAGCCAAGGTGGCCCACCCGGACGCGCTCGTCGTCGACATCGACGGCGACGGCAGCATTCTCATGAACATCCAGGAACTCGCCACCTGCACCTGTGAGGACATCCCGGTCAAGGTGCTCCTCCTCAACAACCAGCACCTCGGCATGGTCGTCCAGTGGGAAGACCGCTTCTTCAAGGGGAACCGGGCCCACACCTACCTCGGGCCGATCAACAACCCCGAGGCGGCCGGGAAGGGGGATGGCATCTCGCCACAGAGCCGCTATCCCGATTTCGTGATGATCGCCCGCGGCTTCGGCTGGCAGGCCGAGACGGTGTCGGAGAAGCAGGATCTCGAAGGGGCCCTGCTGCGGCTCATCGACGCCCCTGGCCCGGCCATCCTCGACGTCCAGGTGCCCTACCAAGAGCAAGTTCTGCCGATGATTCCGTCGGGGATGACCGTTCGCGACCTCATCAAGCGTTGACCGGGATCAAGCCAAGCGTTGACCGGGCAAACGAGTCGCCGCGGCCGATCGGGCTCGCAAAGCTCCGTGCGGCGACCGTCTGCCTCAATCGCCGGCCCCGCGCTGGTCGCACGTGTCAGGAAGTTCTCTCCGCGGCAGTGTCAAAAGCTTGATCAACGTGGCCCTGTGTCCTACAGTGCAGGGTGGGGGATTCGGGTACCCTTGCCGTGCGGAGTCGCCTTGGCGTGTCTTCGCACGTCGCTGGCGGGCGACGCCTTCTCCCCGATGTTTTTTTCATTTTTTCATCTCGTGCCTCGAAGGTGTCAACCATGCGCAGATCCATTCGATCCGGTTTTACTCTGGTCGAACTTCTGGTGGTCATTGCGATCATCGGCACTCTGGTCGGCCTCTTGCTGCCGGCGGTTCAGGCAGCCCGTGAGTCGGCCAGACGTTCACAGTGCTCAAACAACTTGAAGCAGCAGGGACTCGCGTTCCAAAACCATCATGACGCCATGCAGGCCTTTCCCAACGGCGGTGCCGGCACCTCCTGGTGGGCCACGCCCTATTCGGCGGAGACGTGGGGACACTCGCAGTGGGTGCGACTCCTCCCGTTCATGGAACAGACGGGCGCCTACTCGAGGCTCAGGTGGTGCTCAAAAGACGGTGGTGTGGTGCTCAACTCCGGCTGGGACGGTAACGCCGCGGTGTGGCAGGACCTACGGATCAAGATGCTGATCTGCCCGTCGTCGTCGCTCAAGAACAACGGTCCTTGGAACAACTTCACCGGCAGTTATTACGGCATCGCTGGCGCGGCTCCGATGCAGTTCGGTCCCCAGCCGACCGGGTCGTTCCAATCCACGGCAGGGATGGCGTTTAACGACGACGGCGCTTGGGGGATCACCTCCGGTCGCGGCATGATCCCGAATTACGGGAACGGCACGTCGGGCGTTTCCGCCGACGCCGTCGGGCCGCAGATTCTCGGGGTGGACATGTCGAAGTGCAGCGACGGGACTTCGAAGACCCTGCTGGTTGGTGAAATGAGCGGGCTTGTGTTCGGTGCGGCCGGCACCGAAGGCCAAGATCGCCGGCCGTCCCGCAACTGGGGCTGGCACATGGGCGGCCTCTCCGGCTGGCGTGATTGGGGGCCGCACACCAACAACGTCACCCTGCGGTATGCTCCGAACGCGAAGGTTCTGGGGCAGCC
Source organism: Candidatus Kuenenia stuttgartensis (assembly GCA_945860405.1). Lineage (GTDB taxonomy): Bacteria > Planctomycetota > Planctomycetia > Pirellulales > UBA1268 > QWOP01. The sequence goes on from CAMARC010000225.1 coordinate 4,220, forward strand.
CGGTGTGAGGGATTGGGGTGCTTGGGCCGATGCTTCTCCGGCCAATGCGCCGCTCACGTCGGCCCATCCTGGTGGTGTCATGACGTTGCGAACCGACGGGTCTGTTCAGTACATGAACGACGGCATCGATCTGCAGGCGATGACCCTGCTTGCGGTGCGCGACGATGGTCAGGCCGTCTCCGACGACTGACAGCCTGCCGGGTGTTCGCCTCGAATTGAATCGACATGATTGCGGCACGGCCGCCCTCCCGCTCACGTGATCGGGAGGGCGGCCTCCGTAATTCGGAGTGGTCGGTGTCGGTTGCTTCGATTGAAACGGCGTTGGGGCTTGAACGGCTGCACGCACGCGGCAGCTGGGTCAGCTGCCCACCGCCGGCTCGAAGGAAAGGCGTTTCGTTTTTCGGACACGATTTTAACGGGAGAGACAAATCATGGCTCGAGCGGCCTTGCAATTCGCGGTGATGACGTTCGCGGTGCTCACTCTGTCAGGGTGCGGCGGTGAAAAGCCCCAGTCGGCCGAGACGCAGCAAAAGCGGCTCCAGGACTCGGAAGAGTCGATGAAGAAGGGGATGGAATCAATGAAGGGGATGAAGGGAATGCCAGGCGGCCCGAAGCGCTGATTCCACCCAGACACCCCGGCGGCAACCAACCGGTTCGCCGGGGGGGCCGGATTGTGCCGCAGCAACCAGGTGGTGCTGGAGGGATTCGCTCGAGCGCGTGTGCCTTACCCCTGCCGATCCCGATCGAGCCTACCTCCCCGTCAGCCTCCACCAAGCCGCCGTGCGCGGAGGTGAAGCCCGCGCCCAAGACGTTCAATTTCGAGGTCAAGTGACTTTCGAAATGACGTGAAGGTCGCGTTCAAGCGACGAGTGTCGGCTGTGGCCTTGCTCGTCACGCGGCCGAGCGATCACTTGCCGCCGAAGGGATCGTTGTCGTCGGCGGGCTTTGCCGGCGCCCCGTCGGCATCCCCGGCCGGCGTTGCGGCCTCTTCTTCGCCCCCTGGGCGGATAAAGGCCAGGGCCTCGAGGATCACGTCGTCGGTCCGCTTCTCGTCGAGCTTGAGGGCGTATTTCCGGAAGAGCTCGGCGTAGGCCTGACTGGCTGCCTTGTCATCCCCGGAGAGCAACGCGGCCACTCCGGCCTTGCCATCCTCGGTGAGGAGCGCATCGGCGAGGGTCACCAGCCGCCACGCCGTGCGGCGGAGCGACTGATCGGGAACGAGTTGCGGCACGGCCACGCCGCCCCCTCCCATGCCAGACATCCCGCCGGGAGGCATGCCCGGCATCCCAGGGCGTCCGGGCATCATGGATCCGCTGCCGCCGGTGCCGGTGCCGCCGCCCGACATCTGTTGCTCATAGCGGCGGTCGCGAAGGATCCCCTCGTCGACCTCGAGGACCGCCACCGCCAATTCCGTGACGCCGTTGGTCGCCTCGACCGCCTGGATTTCCGACTTCGTGGTCACCGTTGCGCCGAGCGCCGCAGCGGCCCGGACGCGCACATCGAGCGAGCGATCCTTGTCGTTCATCACGCCGACAAGCGTCGTGGCCAACTCCTTCGGGGACGACTTCACGACGGTGGTGAGGATCGAGAGGGCCCGGGAGGCGAGCCAATCGGAGACGACCGGCTGCTCGACGGAGGGCTTCTCGGCGACGATCGCGAGGATCGCCGGCCGGGCCCCCTTCGTGAACTCGGTCTGCCGCTCGCCGCCGGTGCGTTTGGCGACATCGGCGTGGCGGACGAGCCCAGCCATGGCCGCCACCCGCACGCTCGGATCGAGCGTGGCGTCGCCGGCGACGGCTGCGAGTTGGTTGACGGCGGCCGGCCAGACGGTGCCATCCTTGTTGTCCTTCGCCCGCAGTTCGCCGACGAGGAGCATCGCATTGACGCGGGCCGCCAGGGAAGCCTCGGAGTTCTTGGCGATCGTCACCGCTGCTTCGGCGACCGCTTCCGAGGCATCGTCGAAGGCCCGATCCTCGGTGATCCCGACGATGAGGATCTCGCGCATCTTCCGCCGCACCCTATCGAGGATCGGGCGATTGGCGTCGTTGGCCAACTGCGGCATCGCTTTCTTCGCGATGAAGTCCTGGGCGGCCGGGCTGAAGCCACCGCCCGTTCGGAGCGGCTCCTTGTAGCTCTTCTCCGCATCCTGCTCGATCTTCGTCCAAGCGGCGTTCCGGGTTGCGTCACCGGCCGGCTTGGCCCCGTCGTCGGCTCCGTCCTGGGCGGTCTCCTCGCCCTCTT
>CAMARC010000226.1 GCA_945860405.1 Candidatus Kuenenia stuttgartensis
GTCGACGTGGTGGCCGAAATCCCTCAGGGCCGCAGCCGAGGGAGTGCGGGGCCGGCCGAAGATCGACGCCCGCGACCAGCAGAACAGCGCCAGGCAGAGGACGAGCTGCGCTACGATCCAGGGATGCGGCGGCACCGAGATCAGCCGCCACAATCCCCCGTTGCCCTCGTCCTCCTCCTCGCCCGTTGCCATCTGCGACGAACCAAACACGACGACGCCGGCCCCCTCGGGGATCAGGCCGACAAACGCCTCGGCGATCCGCCGGTTGCCGCGATCGACGAGCCCGGCGTTGAGCAGTGGCATGTCTGATCCCATCACGATGACCGTGTCCCCCTCGTCGTCGAGGATCGATTGGACGAGAAACGGCTCGCCGTCGATTTCCCACGCCACGTCGTCAGCGGCACCCGGCTCCACGCCGCGACGCCAAGGCCATGCTCCTTGGATGACGACGGGGCTCTCGGTCCAATCCTCGGCAAGCATGCTGACATCGACCTTGGACTCCCCTTGCTCCTCTCCGCGGACCACCAGCCGGGCCTCGGCGAACGGGACGATCGCCGACGTCGCTTCGACGTCGCGATACCAAGCGGCAAGGTCTTGGGCAGCGTCACGCCTCTTGTCGCGGGCCCGCTGCCGCTTGGCCTCCGGGAGATCGCCGGCATCGGCCACGAAACGCCAGTAGTCCACCCCCCAATCACCGTCGCGACCGACAAAAAATACCGACTGCGGCCCGGGCTGGCCGAGAAAGCTCTCCAGCCGCGCCGCCGCGTCATCCTCGATCGGGCCGTCGCTGTCGACGAACACGATCGCCGCATCGCGATCGCGGCAGGCGGCAAGGGAGATCTCCGGCCGCGCCGTGACCGGATGGCCTTCGTCGCGAAGAAGCTGGACAAACGCCGAGACGCCATTGAGGCTGTCGCCAACGACATCGCCATGGGTCGAGGCAGGCTCTTGGCTGCAACCGGCCGCCGTGATCGAGGCGAGCATGCCCCCGAGGACCATGAGCCAGCCCCCGGCATCACGCCCGCGCCGCGGCAGGCCTTTCGCTTTTGACCGCCGTTTCATGGCGTGGCCTCCACGGCAGCCCCGGCCTCGAAGCGGCCGCGCTCGCGCCACACTCCTTCGAACTCTTCGGCTGTCACCGGGAGCCGCCCGAAGCGGGCGCGTTCGGAGAGCCTGGTCGTGGCCGCAAACAGCTCAGCGAGCGCCGGCGTCAGCGCCGCGACTTCGGCTGCATAGCGCCGGTTCGTCTTCCCCTTTGCCAGCTCGATCACGCCGCGGGCATGGAGCTCCACGAGTTGCCAGGCGTGGTAGAGGATCGCCGCGCCGGCGTGGTCGCGCGCCGCCAGCCGTGCCGCGATCCGCGGGAGGAGTTGATCGACGTCGCCGCGCGCCTCCTCGGGGAGCGTCTCGATCTCCTCCGCACCGATCCGCACTCCCTCGGCCCGGCGTTCCTCTTCCGGCGGTGGCGCGGGGGCGATGCCGTGGCGGAGGAGGATCGACACCACCCCGGCGACAGCCAATAGAAGCAAGAGGATCATCACCCCCTTGGCGAGCCAGCCGATCGACGCGCCGTCAAACAGGGAGAACCGCAGTCCATCACCAGTCGGTGAAGCGTTGACGACCGGACGGTAACGGTCGTGGTCGGCGTCGTACCAGGGGAACCGCTGCCGCACGACCGCATCCCGCCCCGCGCTGCCGTCGGCGTCCTCCTCCGCCGCGACCGGGAGATCGGCATCCGAGGCAGAGAACGGCGACGCTGTTGCCACCGACGCTCCGAGGGCCGAGGCCAACGCGAGGATCAGCGCCGCGCCGCGGAAGCGCTCGAGGCCGGCGTAGGTGGCCGGGTTTCGGAGTTTCAATTCGACATCCCACCCCTCGTTGCGGATCCGTGTGTCGAGGTAGGTGACGAAGCGGAAGACCGTGATCAGCGCCGTGACGGACCAGAAAACGATCTGCCCGTGCCAGGTGAAGACCGCCCGGCCGATCCCCCAATCAGTCTCCGGCGCGTCGAACACATTCGGCAGCGGCCGGCCCGCCCACAGGCTCGACAGCTGGTCAAGCGCCGCAGTCCCCAACAACCATCCCACCACGAGGATCGTCGTGTCGAGCACCAGGGCGAGCACGACCCGCTCCAGGTTGCCCCTCGCCAGCGCCAGGCTCCGCCGCCACACGCCGGACGTCGGCCCCTGCTCGAGGAGTATGACGGGATCGACGAAAAACAGGGCAACCAGAAGCAACGGGAAGGCGATGACAAACAGCAGCGACAGCCCGCGGAGGAGCGTCTGGTAGAGCAGCAGCGGGAGCAACGCTGTCGCCAGCCCGCCGGCGATGACGCGCCAGTCAGCCCCCTTGAGCCGCTCCGCAAACATCGCCCGGCCGAGAAACAGTGTCAGCGGCGCCATCGCCCACGGCGTCTCGAGGGCCAGCCAGAAAGGCCAGCGGACAAACACGTCTTCCGCGACGACCGGCCCGATGAGCGCGACATTGATCCAGGCGATCGGAGCGGCCCCGAGGAGGACGGCAAATGCGATCCCGGCGCCGCGACGGACGGAGAACAAGCAGGAGAGATCGAGGCATTCGAGGAGTCCCCGTGGCCGGACGGCGATCCGCAGTTGGTCAGGCGTCATCGCGCACCCCCGTCCCGAATCGACTCCGCGCCACGAACAGGGGAAGGAGGAGATAGACGACGAGGATGGCGGCCGTCCCCACGGCCACCGCCGCCTTGGTGCGGTAGGGGAGCGTCGAGGGGGAGACAAATCCCTCGATGAACGCGGCGAGGATGAAGAGGACGGTCGCCAGCCCCGCGGTGGAGAGCGCTTCCGGAGCCGTGCGCCGCAGCGATTCCAGTCGCGACCACCCGCGCGTGTCGAGGAAGGCCCACCCGAGACGGAGCCCCGCGGCCGCGGAGAGCACCACCGCCGTCAATTCAAACGGGCCGTGGGCCGTGACAAACTCGACGAAGTTGGCCCGCTGCGGGGAGGTGAACATGTGGCCGAAGATCGCGCCGAGGGTGAGGGCATTCGAGCCGAGGATGAGGAGGCTACCGACGCCTCCGAGAATCCCGCCGGCAAAGGCGCGGAGGCCGATCCCGGCGTTGTTCATGACGTAGAAGCCTGTCATCGTCGACCGCTGCGCGTCGTCGCCGAAGGTGCTGGGGGGCTTCGAATACATCTCCTCGATCTTCGCGATCCCCGCGGCCCCGACGAGATCGACCGCGTAGGAGGGGCGGAGGATGGCGGCGGCGCCGGCCCCGAGGAACAATCCCCAGAACACCCCCAGCGCGATCCAGAAGCAGGGATCGGTGACGATCCGGCGCGGGACGACGAGGACAAGCGACTGGAGCCAGTCGACGAGGCCGAAGGATTCGGTGCGGTAGAGCTGCGAGTGGGCGTCGGCGACGAGCTGGTGGAGATAGCCGGTGGTCTCGGCGGGAAATCGCTGCGCCGTGGCAAGGGCCAGATCGCTGCAGGCCGCCCGGTAGCGGCGCGAGAAATCGAGGATCCGGTGCGGGTCACGGCGGCTCATCATCGGCCGCCGCAGCCAGGCGACATCGGCCTCGAGCGCCTGCCACTCCGCGAGATGTGCGGCGACCATCTCCTCGACCGTCATCGGCGTGGCTCCCGGATCGCCTGTTCGTAGACGGCGCAGAGGAGCGCATCGTCATCGTGCGACGGCGGCACGCCCCAGGCCGCAGTCAGCCGTCGCCCGGCGATGGCCGCGATCTCCTGGCGCCGGGCCGGGCCGAGGACGCGCCGTCGGCCGACGTAGCTGGCGAGGGCTTCGACGAGCGCCAGCGACGGCGTGAATCCGATCGGCACGAGTTCGGCGACGAGGTTGGGGCCTGAGTCGACGCGGGGCGGGCCAGCCACCGTCGCCGCGCGATCGACGACCACGATCGTGCCGGCGGCAAGGTCGCCGAGCCGCTGGAGGCGCGACGTGACGACCATCGACACCAGGCCTGGCAGGAACGGCGGCGCGAGGTCGATGGCGCGGAGGAAGTTGCGGAGGATCGACTGCGAGACGTTGATCGACAGGCCGTCCTGAGAGACAACCCGGATCCCCAACGCCCGCTTGCCGGGGGTCTGGCCATTGGCGAGGACTTCGACGGCCGCGCTGCCGCCCCACCACAGAAAAAAGCCCCCGGCCAACCAGAAGCCGAGGAGGGCTCCCTGGCTGATCACCGAAGCGACCAACAGCGTCAGCCCGCCGACGGCCACGAGGAGCATCAGATCGATGAGGAAGGCGATCGCCCGCGGCGCCGGCCCTGCGAGCCGGTATTCGAAGGCGATGTTCTCGGGGCTGACAAGAACGAGGGTGGTGTCGAGGGGCGCCGATCGCCCCGGCATGCCGGGGGCCGATGGAACGTTGGCCGCGGGAGAGTCTGACGGCATCGGAGCCACTCGTAGATTGCGGCAGAGAGCGAAGCCGCGATTGCCGACCGGAGATGAGAGCCTATCCCACCGTCAGCGGGGGGGGCAACGGGGTGGGTGAGACACCACCAGAAGCAACGATGGCAGAGCGCGGAGCGACGGCCTCCGAGTGGGGAAGGGCTGAAGCAGGTCGCTTGCGATCAAATGTACCTTCGTATACCATCCGAAAAGGCACACGGAGAAAGCCCCGCCATGACCACGACCATGTTCCGCGACCTGTTGCGGCAGCGCCCCTTCCGACCGTTTCGTCTGGTCATGTCGAGCGGAGAATCGTACGACGTTCGGCATCCCGAAATGGCGTGGGTCACCCACAACGACATCTTCGTCGGCGTCGATCTCGCCGACGATGGTGTCCCGGCGGACGCGAGGATCTGCCCGCTCCTCCACGTGACCACGGTCGAACCGCTCCCCTCGCACGGCCGGAAGGGCTGACCAGAGATCACCGCACGGTCTTCGCCTGCTTGATCGAGATTCCCGTGATGGCATCGGATCGTCGGCCACCATCCCGCCGGCCAGGCAGCGGCCGTCTGCTACAGTTTGCCGGTGCTGTTTCGTGGGCATACCGTCCGCGGCACCGCAATCGCCGCCGCCCTAGCGAGCCACCGCCATGGAACCGAGATCGACCCACGCCCGGAAGGAATACGAGCAGGGGGCCCTCGACGAGGCGACCGTGGCTCGCGACCCAATCCGCCAGTTTGCTCTCTGGTACGACGGCGCCGTCGCTGCTGGCGTGCCGGAGCCGGAAGCGATGACGCTCGCCACGGCCACGCCCGACGGCCGTCCCTCGGCCCGCATTGTGCTCCTGCGCGGCTTCGATGCCGCCGGCTTCTGCTTCTTCACCAACTACGACGGCCGCAAGGGGCGCGAACTCGCAGCCAACCCCTTCGCCGCCCTCACGTTTCACTGGGCGATCCTCGAACAGCAGGTGAGGATCGAGGGGCGCGTCGAGCGGACGACCGCGACGGAATCAGACGACTACTTCCGCACCCGGCCGGCCACTTCGCGAATCGGGGCTTGGAGCTCACCGCAGAGCGAAGTGATCGCCGACCGAGCCGCCCTCGAAGATCTCTTCGCCCGGTTTAGCGCCGAGCATCCCAACCCCGAGACGATTCCGCGCCCGCCGAACTGGGGCGGCTTCCGGCTGGTGCCAGAGCGGATCGAGTTTTGGCAGGGCCGGCCGAGCCGGCTCCACGACCGGCTCTGCTTCCGGCGCGAGTCCGGCGGCGCGTGGCTCCTCGAGCGACTCGCCCCCTGACGGGACGCGCATTGAGGTTGCCACAGGGATCCTGCCCAGCCCTGCCCTCCTGTGGTAAAAGAGAGAGCGTTTTCGACCCCCTCGCCTCGCCAACTGTCTCCACGTTGGCCCCCGGGCCCCCGAAAACCCCCTACGCGCCCGTAGCTCAGTTGGATAGAGCATGGGATTTCTAATCCCAGGGTCGCTGGTTCGAGTCCAGCCGGGCGTATTCGTTGACTGCCGGGCGCGGATGCCCGCCCCCGAGCACCACGAACCGGAGGTTCGCAAGCGAAGCCGGGCCAGGACGGCGCGTCCCAACGCCCCCCTACTCCCCGCGCAGCGCCTTCTCGAGCAGGTCCAAGCCGAGGTTGGCGACGTCGAGGTCGTCGGTGTCCTTGCCGCCGCTGAAGGCAGCGAGCAGATGCCCGCCTGTCACCTTCCGGATCGCTCCCCCCTTGTAGCCGAGCTCCCCATGGTGCGGCGGCCGCTTGCCGCTGCCGCTGTTCTCGAGGGTGTCCGCCATCTCCGACATCTTCGCGTAGGCGATCCCGAGGACATTCGCCTGCCCGAGGACAAACGCATCGACGACGCGCATCTGCGACGCCCATGACCGGGTCGCGTCGCCCGGCACGAAGGCGATCACCGCCACCCCCTTCATCTGCCGCGCCGTCGCCTCCTTCGCCATCGCGTCCAGGGCCTGCTCGGCTGCCCCGCTGAA
>CAMARC010000227.1 GCA_945860405.1 Candidatus Kuenenia stuttgartensis
GCGCTCCAATTGGCCGATGTGATCCATGGCTTCAACGAGCAGCGTGACACCCTCGAGCGGAGCATCCTTCTGGCCGCCACGAAGCAGGCCACTCACGACTTCGATCCGGTCGCCGCGCCGGCGCTGGTCCTCGCCGGCCGGGGCTGGCACCCCGGCGTGGTGGGGATCGTGGCCGGCCGGCTTGCCGAGCGTTACCACCGCCCGATCGTCGTCATCGCCCAAGACGAGCATCAGGGGCGGCCAGCGACGGGGAGCCTGCGGAGCGTGCCCGGCTTCGACGTCCTCGCCCCGCTCCAGGCCTGCCGCTCCCATCTCCTCACCTGCGGCGGCCATGCGGCAGCGGCGGGCTTGAGAATCGAGGACGGCGCCATCGAGGCCTTTCGGGAAGCCTTCCTCGCCGAGGTGGCGGCGCGGATGCCGGAGGAGCTGCGGCTGGCCCAGGTGGCGATCGACGGCGAGGCGACGATTGCTAGCCTGTCGCTCGACACGGTCGGCCAGATCGAGAAACTCGCCCCGTTCGGCCAGGGGAATCGCCGTCCGGTCCTCTGTGCCTCGGCAGTGCGGCTCACCGAAGCGCCGCGGGTGATCGGCCCCGGTGGCCGACATGTCGCCATGACCCTCATTCAGCATGGCGTGAAGATCCGCGCCGTCGCCTGGGGGGCCGCCGAGTGGCTCCCCCATCTTCCCCCTCCCGGCCAGACATTCCATGTCGCCTTCCGACCGAAGATCAACGAGTTTCGTGGCCGCCGCACAGCGGAGATGGAAGTCGTCGACTGGCGGCCGGATGGCCCCGACATCACCAAAGAGCTTCCGCCGCTGATCGCCCCAGCCGCAGCGTCCGCCGAAGCTTGACGTCCGCCCCCGATTCATCGTTTCCCAATTCCATCCCGATCATTTCCACAGCCCGCCAAGGATCCCGCCATGCTCGTCGAATCAGGGTTCATCGCCTCGCGCCGTCGTCTGCTTCGCGCCCTCGGGACACGTCTCGCCGGGGGCTTGGCTTGCCTGGCCATGGCGATCGGCTCGGCCCGGGCCGACGACTGGCCGCAGTGGCGTGGCCCGGAGCGTGACGGCCAGTGGCGCGAGACCGGCATCCGCGCCGCCCTCCCTGCCGACGGGCTTCCGGCGCGCTGGCGGGCCGAGGTCGGTGGCGGCTATTCCGGCCCGGCAGTGGCCGATGGACGCGTCTATCTCATGGATTACCTTCTCGGCGCCGGGGGGGCGGTGGCCAACAGTCCTTCGGAGCGCACGGAGGTTGCCGGCCGCGAGCGCGTCCTCTGTTTCGATGCCGCCGACGGCCGGCTCCTCTGGAAGCACGAATACGACTGCCCCTATGCGGTCTCGTATGCCTGTGGCCCACGCTGCACGCCGACGGTCGTCGATGGCGTGGTCTACGCGCTCGGCGCCGAAGGGAATCTCCATGCCCTCGACGCCCTCACAGGCAAAGTCGTGTGGGCAAAGAACTTCAAGACCGACTACGGCGCCCCGACGCCGATCTGGGGCTTCTCCAGCCATCCGCTCGTCGAGGGCGACCTTGTGATCTGCATGGTGGGGGGAGAAGGGAGTGTCGTCGTGGCATTCGACCGGCGCACCGGCAAGGAGGTGTGGCGGGCTCTGTCGGCAAGCGAGCCGGGCTACGCCCCGCCGTCGATCCTCGAGACAGCCGGCGTGCGCCACGTGCTCGTCTGGGATGCCGACACGATCACGGCTCTCGATCCCGCCACCGGGAAGACGATCTGGGGGGTGCCGCTCAAGCCGGGCTATGGGATGTCGATCATGGCGCCGCAGGTGGCCGAGACGTCGGCCGGCCGCGTCCTCTTTGCCAGTGGCATCGGCAACGTCGGCGCCCTCTTTCGGCTCGACGACAAACTCCCCGGCGCGAAAGTCATGTGGCGCAACCGGGCCAAGGCCTCGATCGCGAGTGCCAACAGCACGCCGATGATCGTCGGCGACACCCTCTACGGCTGCGACTGCGAGACGGGCTTTCTCACGGCCGTCGACCTGGCCACCGGCGATCGGCTCTGGGAGACGGGCGTGCCGACGCTGGGGAGCCGGCGCGGCCGCCACGGCACGGCCTTTCTGGTCCGCCAGGGGGAGCGTCATTGGCTGTTCAGCGAGACTGGCGACCTGATCCTCGCCCGGCTCACGCCGAAGGGCTACGAGGAGCTCGGCCGGACGCACCTCCTCGCCCCGACCGGCGAATGCTTTGGCCGCGAGGTGGTCTGGAGCCATCCGGCCTTCGCGGGGAAGTGTGTCTTCGCCCGGAATGACCGGGAGCTGGTCTGCGTGTCGCTGGCGGATCCCGAGTGAGCCCTGCGGCCACGGTCGGCGGGCGATCCCGCGGTGAGAAAAACGGGCAATTCACCGGGAAACAGCCCCTTCGGAGCATCGCCGTTGCCGGCCGGGGCCGGGCAGGGTAGCCTGTAACGACTTGCGTTGCGGTGGCCCTCGTGGCCGCCGCCAGATCGGGGCGTAGCTCAGCCTGGCTAGAGCGCTACGTTCGGGACGTAGAGGTCGCACGTTCGAATCGTGTCGCCCCGACTTTCGCAATCTTCTTTTACCCCCCGTCGCAATCTGCGGCGGCACCGCTCCCGGGCTCCCTCCGGCGCAAAGCCCCATGCCATCTTCGGCCACTTCCGCGCCCCTCCACGTCGCCCTCCTCGCCGACGGTGTCTATCCCTACCGGCTCGGCGGGATCCAGCGGCATACGCGGATGCTGGCGCTTCACTTCGCCAAGGCCGGCGTCCAAGTCACCCTCCTCCACTCGGCCGACACTCCAGAGCTCCGGGCCCGGGCCGAGGCCCTCGACGATTTTCCCGCCGAGGCCCGCGCGAAGATCAAAAGCCTCGTCGTCGTGCCGCCGCAGGCCGGCCGCTATCCCGGTCACTATCTCAACGACTGCCGCGCCTATTCGCAGGTTCTTCTCGAGCGTTACCGGCAGGAAAACGTCGGGGCCGATTTTGTCTACGCCCAGGGGCTGACCGGGATCGCGTTTGGGGCCGCCCGGCGCCGAGGGGCCACCGATCTCCCCCCCGTCGGCGTCAACCAGCACGGCTACGAGATGTTTCAGAAGGCCGCCAATCTCCGGGCCTGGCTCGAACAACTCGTCCTCCGCGGACAGGTCGTCGCCCTCGACCGCTCCGCCGACGTCGTTTTCACCTTCCCGCGAAAGATTCGCGAAATCGTCGAGCGCCGCTGCCGAGTGCCGGCCGAACGCCTCGTCGAGGTCCCCAACGCCATCGACGGCACCTGGATCGTCGCCCATCGGCCGGCGCCGACGGCCAAGCGCCGCTTCCTCTTCATCGGCCGGCACGAACGCCGCAAGGGGGTGCCGGAGCTCCTCGAAGCGATCGCCCCGCTACGGGCCCATGGCGTCGAGTTTCACTTCGTCGGCCCGATCCCCGAACAGCTCCGGCTCGAGCGTGACGACGTCGTTTACCACGGCACCATCACCGACACCGCCACGCTCCAAGGGATCCTCGACTCGAGCGACGTCCTCCTCTGCCCGAGCTTTGCCGAAGGGATGCCGACGGTCGTCCTCGAGGCGATGGCCCGGGGCCTGGCCGTGATCGCCACCGATGTCGGTGCGACGGCGGAATGGGTCGGCGCCGACAACGGCGTCCTTCTCCCCTTCCCCGATGTCGGGGCACTAAGGACCGCGATCGAGCGCTGCATCGCCATGCCCGTCAGCGAACTTCACCGACTGCAAGCGGCCTCAATCGCCAAGGCGCGGGAATGCACCTGGGATCTCGTCACTGCGAAGACGATTGCCGCGATTCAGGCCCGGATCTGACCGACCGCAGGCGATGCGCGATCCGTGGCCCATCCGCCGAGTGCCCGTCGGCTCACCCGATCCGGCGGCGGAGGATGACGAGCGGATCGGCTTCGTCGCGGGCCCACTTCGCGCTCATCGGCTTGGCAAGGACGATCCCGGCAAGGAAGCCGGCGACGTGGGCCGAATAGGCCACGCCCCCGCCGCCGCCACCAGAATCGAACAGGCCGCTGACGACCTGGAAGAGGAACCAGACTCCCACGGCGACGTAGCCCGGAACGTCGACCATCATCCGCAACAGGATCACGCTCACGCGCCTATGCGGATGGAGGACGAGGTAGGCCCCGAGCACACCCGAGATCGCCCCGGAAGCCCCGAGGCAGGGGGTGAGCGCCGCCTCGCCCGTGGCGTTGGTGGCCACGAAGGCCAGCGACGCGATGATCCCGGTGGCGAGATAGAAGAGCGTATAGCGGACATGCCCCATGCAGTCTTCGACGTTGTCGCCGAAGAGCCATAGAAACCACATGTTCCCGAGGAGGTGCATGACGCTGCCGTGCATGAAGATGCCGGTGAGGAGCGTCAGCCAGACCGGGATCGGCGTCGGGCGCAGCCCCGGCACCGACACGGAGAGCTGTTGCCCCTGAACGGCGATCTCGCGGACGCTCGGCTCGGTGACGACGTCACGGCCGGAGATGATCTCCGCCGGCACCTGGCAGTAAGCGAGCGTGAAATCTTCGTTCTCCCCCATCCCCTGGAGCACGACGAACACGAACACGTTGAGGATGATCAGCGCGATCGTGACGAGCGGAAAGAGCGTCCGATCGGAGTTGTCGTCGGCGACGGGGAAGACCATGCATGGGCTCCAGGTTTCAGAGAGGCGATCCGGCGGCAGATATCGACGTCACTTCGTGAACCGGTGGATCATCCGGTGGCGGTAGGTCTGGCCGGGATCGAGACGGGTGCTCGGCCAGTCTGCGTGGTGGATCGAGTCGGGATATTTCTGCGTCTCCAGGCAGAGGCCGCCGTGCTTGCCGTAGACCGTGCCCCATTTGCCGGTGAGCGTGCCGTCGAGGTAGTTGCCGGTGTAGACCTGAACGCCGGGCTGATCGGTGAGGATCTCCATCTGCCGGCCGCTGGCGGGGTCTCTGAGGATGGCCGCCGTCCGAAACGTCCCATCGGGCTTCCAGCCACGGAGCACGTAGTTGTGGTCGACGCCGCCGGGATTCGTGCCGTCGGCACTCGCCGGCAGGGCGTCGATCGCGGCAGCGAGCGTTCCGGCCGGCTTGCGATCGGGGCGGAAGTCGAACGGTGTTCCCTCCACCTTGGCAAGCGCGCCGGTGGGGATGCCGCCGTCGTCGACCGGGAGGTAGGTGTCGGCATTCACCGTGAGCTGCTGCGGGCCGACATGCCCCGACGACTGCCCGGCCATGTTCCAGTAGGAATGATGGACCATGTTGACGATCGTCGCGGCGTCGGTCGTGGCCGACATGTCGACGATCAGTTCACCGGCGGGCGTGAGCGTGTAGACGACTTTCGCGGTGAGCTTGCCGGGGTAGCCCTCCTCACCGTCGGGCGAGACGGTCGTGAGCTCGAGCGACGGGCTGTTGCCGGCGAGATGCGGGACGGCCTTCCAGAGATGCTTGTCGAAGCCAACGTTGCCGCCGTGGAGGTGGTTCGCGCCGTTGTTGGTGGCCAGTGAATACGACTTGCCGTCGAGCTCGAAGGCCCCCTTGGCGATCCGGTTCGAGACCCGGCCACAGGTGGCGCCGAAATAGGGATGCCCCTTGGCATAAGGCTCCACCGAATCGAAGCCGAGGACGACATCCACTGGCGCTCCGCCGGCTTCCTTGGCCGGGACGTGAAGCGAGGTGAGGATCGCGCCGTATTCGCTGATCGTCGCCTTCCAGCCGCCGGGCACTTCGAGCGTCCAGAGGTTGACGGTGCGGCCGTCAGGGAGGGTTCCGAACGGGGTGGCGACAGGCGCATGCATGGCGGTCGAACTTCCCTGAGTTGGTTGCGGATCGGCGGCCCGAGCAACTCCCCCGAGGAGTACTCCCACGATCCCGAAGGCGGCAAAGACGGCGAACCTCGACATGGGCTCTCTCCTCCCGACGGGCGTTGCGGGAGACACCCGGCGCGGACGCCCCCCGAAGAACGAGCATCGTAAGGGATGGACGCCCGTCATGGCAGCGGTGCGGCCGACTCACGCCTGAGCGGTCGGCTTTGCGGTCACCCGGGGCTTCGGGGCGGGGGCCCCGGCCTCGACCTCGGCCTGACGGCGGCTGATCCAGCCGTCGACGCTCCAGTTCCCGCCGCCGAAGGCGATGAGGGAGATGAGGCCGCCGGCGATGGCGACGTTTTTGAGGAACTGGATCGTCTGCAACTGCCGCTGGAGCGGATCGACAAACTGCCAGAAGTCGTGGAAGAAATAGGTAGCGGCGCAGAGGAAGACGAGGAGGAAGAAGGCCCCAATCCGCGTCCACGCTCCGATCACCAGCGACAGGCCGCCAAGGAGAAGAAGGCCGATCGCCCCGAAAAGCGCGAAGGTGGGGTTTGGCACCCCTTCCGTCTTCATGTATTCGGC
>CAMARC010000228.1 GCA_945860405.1 Candidatus Kuenenia stuttgartensis
CAATTGACGAGGGTGTCGACCCGGCCGCGGGCCGCGAGCGTCGCCGCGAGGAGCCCCGCGACACTCGCCCGGTCGGTGGCGTCGACCGGGAGGAACATCCCCTCGCCGCCGGCCGCCCTGATCCTTTCCACGCACGCTTGCCCCCGATCCTCACCACGGCCGGCGACAACCGTGAAGGCACCGGCCGCGGCGAGCCCTTCGGCAATCGCTCCACCGAGGACTCCGGTGCCACCGACGACGACGGCCGTCCGGCCGGCGAGGCCGAAGAGTCTTTCCAGGTATGTCCCCTGCGGAGCTGCTGAAGCGTGGCCACTCATCGGGAGGCCTGCGAAGAGGAGACGGGGCGGCGGAGCTCGATCCACTCGGTGTGGAAGGTGCCCGGCTTGTCGGTGCGAGCGTAGGTGTGGGCGCCGAAGTAATCTCGCTGTGCCTGGAGGAGATTGGCGGGGAGGCGGGCTTGGCGGTAGCCGTCGTAATAGGAGAGCGCCGCCATCAGGGCCGGCACCGGTTGGCCGATCGCCACCGCGGTCGCGATCACCTGCCGCCAGGCGGCCTGGGCGTCGGCGAGGGCTTTGGTGAAGTAGGGGGCGAGCATGAGGTTTTCGAGGTCGGGGTGGGCGTCGTAAGCCTCCGCGATCCGCTCGAGAAACTGGGCCCGGATGATGCATCCGCCCCGCCACAGCATGGCGATCGAGCGGTAGTCGAGCTTCCAATCGTTTTCCTTGGCGGCCGCGGCCAGCTGCACAAAGCCTTGGGCGTAGCTGGCGATCTTCGAGGCATAGAGCGCCTGGCGAACCTGCTCCGTAAACACCTTCGGATCGACCTTCACAGCAGAGGCGTCGGGGCCGGCGAGGACCTTGCTTGCGCGGACGCGCTCGGCCTGGATCGCCGACAGGCAGCGGGCGTAGACCGCCTCGGTGACCAGCGTGCTCGGCACTCCGAGATCGAGGGCGAGCTGGCTCATCCACTTGCCGGTCCCCTTGGCGCCGGCGGTGTCGAGGATCCGATCGACCATGAAGTCGCCGCTGTCGGGATCTTTGACTGTGAAAATGTCGCGGGTGATCTCGATCAGATAGCTGTCGAGTTCCCCTTTGTTCCATTCGTCGAAGACGCCGGCGAGCTGGTCATTGGAAAGCCCGGCGGCGTGCTTGAGGAGCGAATAGGCCTCGCAGATCAGCTGCATGTCGCCATATTCGATCCCGTTGTGGACCATCTTCACGTAGTTGCCGGCGCCACGGGGCCCGACCCAGTCGCAGCAGGGGATGTCGCCCTTGGGGCCGACTTTGGCGGCGATCGCCTGGAAGATCTCCTTGACCATCGGCCACGCAGCAGGCGAGCCACCGGGCATCATGCTCGGCCCCTTCAGCGCCCCTTCCTCGCCCCCCGACACGCCGGTGCCGACATAGAGCAGCCCCCGCGCTTCGACCTCGCGGGTGCGGCGGTCGGTGTCGGCGGGGAAGGTGTTGCCGCCGTCGATGAGGACGTCCCCTTTGGAGAGCATCGGCGTGAGCTTGGCGATGAGATCGTCGACGGCCGGGCCCGCCTTGACCATCATCATGATCTTCCGCGGGCTCTTGAGATTGGCGACGAGATCCTCGAGCGTATGGCAGCCGACGACGTTCGGCTGCTTGCCGCGGCTGGCGACGAAGGCATCGGTGACGCTCGCCGTCCGGTTGTAGACGGCGATCTTGTAGCCACGGCTGGCGATGTTGAGGGCGAGGTTTTCCCCCATCACGGCCAACCCGATCAAGGCGATGTCACACGTACCCTTCTGGCTCATGCGCGGGCTCCTCTGAGGGCGTCGGGATGCTCCCGTCGCCGGGTCGTCTGGGATGAATGGGATGGTTGGGTGGGCCGTTCCTGGCCCCCCGTGGATTCCTGGGTGAAATCCTTCCGAAGCGGGGCCGGGCCGGTCCGGCGGGGCCGATCAGGCAGTCCCTGCGGCGTGGCGAGACTATATCGGTTCTTCCGGCCCTTCGGCAAAAGCCCGCGATTTCCTCCGTCGACGGGATTTTTATTCCCCCGCCGGGGGCTTTCCCCGGGGGATTTCAGGGAAATCGTGCCCGGTGGCGGCCGGGGTCAAGGAACGGGGGCCGGTTGGTCGATGGATGGGGCACAGCCGTCACGATCGTTTCGTCCGGCAGAAACGGCAGGCCCGTTAAGGCTTGACCATTCTGCCTGGATTCCCGTAGCGTGGCGTCCCAGCCGATTACGGCTCCGTAGCCAAGTGGCTAAGGCAGCGGATTGCAAATCCGCCATCGTCGGTTCGACTCCGACCGGAGCCTCTCCGCTCTAGACCCCTGCGAAGTTCCGGAATTGCCGGGTTTCGCAGGGGTTTTTTGTTGCGCGGAGGGAGCGGAAAGGGGCCCGCTGACAACCCCTATATCCCCCCCAGAGTGCCGACGAGTGCCGCCCAGTGCCCGCTCTGAGGGGTCAATTAAGGGGTCAATTTTTCCGGCCGGGCAAGGCACCCCCGAGGGCGTCTCTCCAGTCCCGCTGGCCCTGACGGTCCCCTCCGGGAGCAGCTCCGGGGCAGGGGCAGTCGACAGCAGGTCCCCCAGCCCGTTCACCGCCCCGGCTACTTCCAGGAGGGAGGCCTGGGAGTAGACGTTCATGGTGAGAGTCGGGGTCGAATGGCGGGCCAGGGTCTGGGCTTCCCGAACGCTCGCCCCGCCAGCGACTACCCGGGAGATGAAGACCACTCGGAGTGAGTGGAAGTCGGCCACCCTCCCGTGCTGGTCCCGGTAGGCGAGGAAGTCCGACTCTTGTCGGCGGACGGTCTCGGTGAGGAGCGGCAACTGGAGGCCTTCGTCGTGGCCTCCGACCTGCCCAAATCGCCCGGCCATCCGCTCTACACGGCACTGAAGCGCCTGTTTGTTGAGAACGGATTCGACACGCTGGCCGTGAGCCTCTTTGCCCCCTGCTAGGCCGAAACGTTGGGTGGCCTGGCGTGCCGCCCGGCCCTGCATGACGTCAGGTCGGTCATGAACAGGTTGCAGAAGTAGGGCACCAAGGCGGGAGCCAGTGACCGGCACCGAACTACCGACCTCATCGTCCGACCTCTCACGCCCGCTGGCGCAGGTATCGCCTGGGCCATGGCGACTACTGATCCGACTACCGACGGCTTAACCGCTATCCTCAATGATGGGGCCTCGATTACTGTCCGGAGGCTATCAGGGCATGCAAGGGTGGTTTTGGTGGGTGCACACAGGTGGCGGCGCTGGTCGCGCCCATGACGCAGTGGTCGCGGGCCAGCGGCGGCTGATGATCAGACGGTCGGAGGCCCAGAAATTGATTCGGCCACGGGCTGCTAGCCTTCAAGGGGCAGGGCCTATGCAGGTGGCGGGTCTCATCCTGGAAAACCGGATGCCCCTCTTCTGAAACCCAAGGACGACAGGAAGATCGTTGACCGATCAGAGCCCTTCCGCGGCAAGGCGAGAACTACGCGTGCACACTGAACTCCACTCCTGCAATACTAACTAGGCCACCCATGCATTCCTTCCAAAAGGAGTAGTACCAATTGAAATCGATCATTCCATCGGGCAACTCGACGCATTCGCCAAGGATCGAAATTACAATTTGCCTCTCGTAGCTCGGGTCAAGACTGAAGAGCATCGCACGCCCATCATAATTGACTTCGGCGTCGACGGCAGCAATCTTGGATTCTGCAAACAGGGTTCTGATCGTATCCAGAGCTTTCTCCTCGCTGCAAGGCGGGGAAAAGTAGTCACGCCCGTCCTCTGTCTGCACGTACGCATGAATGCGACCGTCCCTTGCAAGCGACGCACTTAATTTCCGCAAGATAGCGATCAACACGACGTGTTGCGGCTCGTTACTCGAATCGATGTAGAACGAAACGATTTTCTGCCCGGACATTACTTCACAAGCTCCCAAGGAATTCCTCGTTTCGCAAGCCATGCGACGACCTCTGCTGGGGGTGTTGCGTTGGTGAGCAACACAAACGGCTTGCCCTGCTTGGCTGATTCCGCCGCTGCAGAAGAAATCTGAGACGTGAACTCATTTCATTTTTTGGGATCCAATATCCCATTTTGGAAGAGGTAGTTAAAGGCTGATTTGGCTTCGTACCATCGACCGTCCGGAAGGATTCCGTCAATATCACGGCCGTTGGGGGCTTTGAAGTTTCCGCTGCCCCCCATTACCCTTTTAATATAGTCTTCGAATTCAACGCCCTTCAGTCCAACTGCCCCGCCGCCCGCCCCCCGGGCAGCGGTACCGGCCGCCTTCGCGCCGTCATCCAGCGTCGTGCCAACCGCCCTCCCAACATCATCGCTGCTGCTCAACGCACGCGTTCCCAGTCCCGCACCCTTGACGGCGAGACCGACCCCCCCGGTCATGAGGACCCCCGCACCGCCATTCAAGAGATCCGACGCCATCTCATTTCCAGTGACCGTATCGAGGCCCTGGGCGGCGATCGGACGCTGCCGCGTCCCCCAATAGACCGTCGCGACTCCCGCCCAGGCTTGGTCGATTCCGTGAAGGGTGACAACGCTGCTTCCGAAGAGCAGCGGAATAGAGACCGGCGCCGCTGAACCCCCGCTGAAAACGGTACCAACCCCGGACGCGACCACGCCCGTCCCTCCAACAGCGGCTTCTCCCAAGCCACCGATCACATCAAAAACGCCCCAGAACCTAGTCCAGTTGGAAGGCTTTTCTGGTGCCGTCGCAACCGGTGGATTGCCCTGCTGATCGCCCGCTTGGACAACCTGCCACCCCCCGTCATCGCCCGTCCACACGGCCGTGACGACCCCCGGCCCGTCGTCGCTACCGGGCTGGTAGACCAGAGGCGTGGTCGTCACGGTCGATTGGCCGTCCGCAAGCGTGAGCGTGGTTGATCCGTTCGATCCCTGTTGGCTCCCCGAGCTTGCCGCATCCGCCCCGGTTGCTCCTGTGACGAAGAACACCAGGCCGCCGCCCGAGCCGCCGGTGGACTTCGCCGAAATGGTCGGGTCGTTCGCAAGAAAGCCGTTGGCTGGGCCCGACGAGGAACCGGTCCCAGCACCTGACCAGTACAAACGCCAGAGTTTGGCGTTCGTCAGGGTGCCAACGGTGCCATTGCCCTGTCCACCAACGCCCGATCCGCCGTTGTATTGCGACGACAGCGCCGGGCCATCGGTACTCACACCACCGGTGGAGCCGGACGTCGAATCTCCAGCCCCA
This sequence comes from Candidatus Kuenenia stuttgartensis, assembly GCA_945860405.1. GTDB lineage: Bacteria > Planctomycetota > Planctomycetia > Pirellulales > UBA1268 > QWOP01. The sequence goes on from CAMARC010000228.1 coordinate 5,179, forward strand.
GATCCACCGCTGTAGGCGAGCCACAGATCGCCACCCGACGTCGTGCCAGAGCCACTGCTGGTGCCGCTGCTCTTGCCAACGCCCGATCCGCCGTTGTATTGCGACGACAGCGCCGGGCCATCCTTGCTCACGCCACCGGTGGAGCCGGACGTCGAACCTCCAGCCCCAGATCCAGCGCTGTAGGAATCCCACAGATCGCCACCCGACGTCGTGCCAGAGCCACTGGTGGTACCGCTGCCCTTGCCAACGCCCGATCCGCCGGTGTACTGCGACGACAGCGCCGGGCCATCCTTGCTCATTCCACCAGCGGAGCCGGCCGTCGAGCCTCCAGCCCCAGATCCGGCGCTGTAGGAGAGCCACAGATCGCCACCGGACGTCGTGCCGCCAGATCCACTGCTGGTACCGCTACCCTTACCAGCGCCCGATCCGCCGCTGTATTGCGACGACAGCGCCGGGCCATTCGTACTCAGGCCACCGGTGGAGCCGGACGTCGTGCCTCCAGCCCCAGATCCAGCGCTGAAGGAATCCCACAGATCGCCACCCGACGTCGTGCCGCCAGAGCCGCTGCTCGTGCCGCTGCCCTTACCAACGCCCGATCCGCCGGTGTACTGCGACGACAGCGCCGGGCCATTCGTACTCACCCCACCGGTGGAGCCGGACGTCGAACCTCCAGCCCCAGATCCAGCGCTGTAGGAATCCCACAGATCGCCCCCCGACGTCGTGCCAGAGCCACTGGTGGTACCGCTTCCCTTACCAGCGCCCGATCCGCCGGTGTACTGCGACGACAGCGCTGGGCCATCGGTACTCACCCCACCGGTGGCGGAGCCGGACGTCGAGCCTCCAGCCCCAGATCCAACGCTGTAGGAGAGCCACAGATCGCCACCGGACGTCGTGCCGCCAGAGCCTGAGGTTGGGGCAGGAGGCGAGGCGGTGCCAGACGAGCCGGGCGTGGGGCTCGAACAAGTCAGAATTACTCCGCTGGAAAAAAGTGCCCCGGTGCCGAGGGGAGCGGGAGCAATCCCAGGCGCGCTCCACGATTCGGGCCCCACGCCAGCGAGCATCGCCCGGGTTTCGAGGGACTCAATCACCATGCGCAGTGCAGAAGCGTGGTGAGGCTTTTTGGTGTTTCGCCGG
>CAMARC010000229.1 GCA_945860405.1 Candidatus Kuenenia stuttgartensis
GCCCGGCCGGTGGCGAGATCGAGCAGATGGGTGTCATAGAGCCAGTCCCCCGCACGGAAGCGGAACGTCTTGTGCTCCTCCTCGAAGCGGGCGTTGGCTTCGCTCTCCCACGCCCGACCGATGATCGCGGTCTTCCCGTCGGGGAACCAACCGACGAACTGCGTCCAGCTGCCCGGTTCGTCGGTGAGATCGGCCGCGAGCATGACCGGCCGGCTTCCCGGCACGAGGAGCATCGCCCGGCCGGTGGCGACGTTGGCCAGCCGCCCTCCCGGCAGTGCCGTGGCGTGCTGCGTGTAGCCGATGGCCCGATCAGGGAGCGCCACCGGGCTCTCAGGCTGGGCAGCACGAGCGGGAAGCGCCGCGGCAAGAAGCACGGAAAGCATTGCGGCGAATCGGCGCATCGGTTTTCCGCCCCCGCTACCAATTCTTCCGGGCCGTCGCTCCCCGCGGTCGGCTGCTATCGCCCTCTGTGCTCATGATAGGTGAAACACCGGCCTTGTCCTGCTCGATCGGCACCATGGAGCAGATCCTCAACGCCAACACGGAGCTGCGGGAGCGTCGCGACCAGCTCCCGAGCGACACTCATTTCGGCAAACAAGTGTCTCAAAGTCATTGACACGTTCCGGGGAGTGATTCATGGGCATGAGAGGTCGGAGACTAGCCGCGCGGTCGTGAAGGCGACGACGTCATTCCCACACGCTCGACTTGAAGCCGAGCGTGTCGGCGTTGGCGCTCACGGCACGCTTGATCGAGTCGCTCGCGCCGTCGGCAAACTCGGCGGTGATCTCGATCGAGACGCGGACCGTCGCCGTCGGATCGTCGGCGAGCAGCTTTATGATCTCCTGGGCGATCGTGTCCAACTCGGCCCGCGCGAGTGTTGCCGAGACGTTCGCACTGCCGTGGTAGGTACGCGGCTTTGCAACCGGCAGAGGGAGCGGGGGCTGGATGCCGCTGCCACCGGGCTTAAGGCCCCCGCCCGTGGTGCCGGGCTTGATGCCGCCACCCGTCGATGTGTCGGTGGGGTCGAGCTTCGCTTCGCCCTTCTTGGCGGCCTCGGAGGCGATCTGGGCGGCGATCTCCTTGGCCTTCCCCGGCTCAATGAGCAGCGTGGTGTCGTCGAGGACGACGCCTCCCTTGCCCAACTGAAAACCCTCGTACCGGTCGCCCGCGATCCCGGAGGCAGTGCCAAAGAAATCGGGGGTCTCCGAGCCTTTGCGGATCGCCGTGGCGAGAACGGACTTTGTCTTGAGGCGGTCGAGATAGAGATACCGCAGGGAATCCTCCCAGAAGCCGGCGGCGCTGGCGTGAGCCTTGTCGGGCTTCCAGTAGAAATCCTTGAGCTTGTCGCGGAGGTGGAACGGCGACCAAGTGTCGATCACGAAGGCGTTCTCCTGGCAAACGCGGTCGAGTTCCGTGCCGGCCGATCCGCTGCTTGTGCCAAGCGCATGAACTTCAATCGTCGGCGTGGATGCCGTCGGATCGTCCTGCATGGGGCAGAGCAGCCACTTGAAGCACTCGCGGGCGACTCGGGGCAGGGCATCCCCGGCAGCCTTTGTCTCGGTCTGGGCCTGCCGCTTACGGGCTTGGTCGATGTTCAGCCGGCCGGAATCGACATCCGCCACGATCGACTCCCACGCCAGCACCGTGCTGGCGGCGTCGAGGAGCCGGCCGATGGTCGTCTGGTCAGGAGCGATGAACAGGAGCCGGTTGGCGCGGTGCCGCGGCTGGGATCCATGGTTCTTGAGGTAATCGTGAACGGCATCGTCGGCCTGCCGTCGAGCCTCTTTCGAGTACCACAGATCAGGCGAGAGCACGATGAGCCGGAGGACGCTGTCGTCGGGCACGTCGGTGTTTGGCGTGAAGGCATGGATGGCGTCGAATGTCGAGGAGCTAGAGAACAGCTTGTGCGCGACAGCCTCGACCCGCTTGCGCACCTCGGCCTTATCGCATCGACGCTTCCTGTCCTCCATCTCCCGCCGGAGGTTCGCATGGGTGTCGAACCAGTAGCGGACATTCTCGGCGTCGCGGTCGCCGTTGGAGTTGAGGTAGTGCAGCCGGTCAGCGATGCCGGCGAGGGCATCGGTGTAGACCGCCGGCGACTGGCCCGGCTGGAGGCAGCCGAGGACAATGCGACCGCGATCGAGGCCTCGGACACCCGCCTTCACGGCAGCGCTCGACGGGGCAGACCCGAGAAAGATTGTGCGGGCGACGCGGCGGGCGGCGTTCACCTGTCCAAATCGGGGCTGCTTGGCCTCAAGAGCGGTCGTCTCGGCCTTGTCGCCGTCGATATCCCCGTCGATGACGGGCTGCCAGCCGGGCGGCAAGAGATAGGTCATCTCGTTTCGCACGTCGGAATCGAAAAGCGGCAGGCTGCCGGGCATGATGAGGAGGTCGGCGTTGTTCCCCTGCCAGAGCCGGTAGATGACCTTCGCCATGAGCTTGAGAGCGCCGCGGGTCCGCTGAAAGCCCTCGATCGTCGTCCAGTCGTTGTAGAGCCGCTCGAAGAACTCGGGGTGGATCGGATACGCCTGGATGAGCCGGTCGTAGTAGCGGCCCTCCTGTGTCTCGCTGGGAACAGCGCCAGCGTGCTCGACGTAGGCGTCGACGAAGGCGCGACAGACTGCGGAGCGAGCCTTCTCGTCCTTGATCGGCTCGAAGAGCCGGCGCCGCACGATCTCGAAGGCCTCCTCGGGGGCGACGGGTTTCCAGAGAGCCTGGACGCGGCCGAACCGCTTTTCGAGGGCGGCGAGAGCCTTCTTGCCGCGGTCTGTCCCGACTTCCTGCTCCGACTCGGGGAGGCTTGCGAGCACGATGCAGTTGGGCACCTGCTTGGCAGCCTCGGTCAGCGTCTGCATGAAGACGGTGTTGCTCTCAAACGTGCCGCCACTCAAGGCCTTGCCGTCCTCGAACTGGCCGACATAGGCGACAATCTCGTCCATGAGGACCACGCACGGGGCATATTGCTCTAGAAGCTGCTGAAGCACCTTTTTGCTTGGGGCCGTGCCGTTGGCGTCGTTCTCCCTGACGAGGTCAAACCCCTCCGACTTGCCGAGTTGCCAGGCGAGTTCGCCCCACAGGGTCTTGATCGTCGTGCGGCCTTCCTTCCAGGCTTGGCCGGGAGAGTGGGCTGTGCCGTCGATCACGGCGACGTTGGCCTTGGGCAAGTCTATGATGCCGGCCTTCTCGATGAGCGAGGCCACGCCGGGCATCTCGGAGAGCGCGCACTTCCTCGTCGCCAGATGGAGCACGGCGAGCAGGGTATGCGTCTTACCGCCGCCGAAGGCCGTCTGGAGCTGGATGACCGGCTCGCCCCCTTGGCCAGCGAGCCGCAGCGCCACCTGCGTGAGCAGGAGGGCCATGCCCTCGGTGATGTAGGTGCGATCAAAGAAGAGCGCCGCGTCTTTGTAGATGTCGGGCGCCTTGCCGGAGCGGACGGCCGAAATGTCGGCGGCAAACTCTGCCTGCTGGAACGTGCCTTTGAGCACGTCGGAGTGGGGAATCGCGACTTCGCGCCAGGGGCGAATAGAGACCATATGGGCGACCGTATCCTTAATTTAGCTACCTAATTTGCTACCTAATTTATTGGGCCCACTACCCAATTCGCCGCCATTTCGCAGACCTGCCCCTCCCGAGGCTCTCAATTTGCCCTAAAGCCTTTCTCTGCTTTAGGATCTGACGCACGAGATCCAAGCTTGCCGTAGGGCACTTAGCGAGAATCTCCTGCCCCGTAAAGTCCCCAATAGCGGCGTCGATTGCGGCATTGATGAGCCGCGTCTTCGCACCCCTCACTGTGGTGGTTTTTTCCACGCGGTCCTCAAACTGCCGGTAGGCATCGACCAGCGTGCCTAGCAGGTACTCAGTCCACGGCCTCAGCGTGTGATCACCATCAAGCCATCCCTGCGACGAGGCGTGAAGAGTCTCGTAGTAGGTCTCTTTGCTGCCTTCAATGATCTTCTCTAGGCTGATGAACCGCCCGACCTCGAAGCCATGCTGGTAGAGCAGAAGCAGTGTCAGTAGACGCGCCATCCGACCGTTGCCATCCCGAAAGGGGTGGATGCAGAGAAAGTCCAGAATGTAGGCAGAAATGGTCAAGAGCGGGTCGCATCTACGTTCCTGGAGTGACCGTTTGAGCCCCTCATGGAGTTCGGTCATCAGTGAATCAGTTAGGTGCGGCGGGGGCGGCTCAAATCGAATCTCGGTCTGACCGTCTGCATACTTCCGTTCAATGCGGTTCGCATCGGCCTTCCACATACCCCCTCGATCCGGGGTCTTCTCAAATAGCATTCGGTGAAACTGCTTGACGACACCGTTCGAGAGTCGAATGTCTTCATGGCCGCCGTGGATCGTATCGAGAACGTCACGGTATCCGGCAATCTCTGCCTCGGATCGGTCGCGCGGCTCACTTTTCGCAGAAACGATTTCCTTCACCCGGCCGCGCTTGGCGACCACACCTTCGATTCGATTGCTACTCTCTACGCTCTGGATGATGGCACTCTGCCGTAACGCCTCTAGCACCTGAGGCGTCTGCTGGCGAAAGAGTTGCTCCTTCCCACGAAACTCGTGGAGCGTCGTCAGGGTCCTGACGAGGCCGTGGCTAAGAGGGATCCGTGTTTCGAATCGCTGATCGAAGGAAAGCATAGTGGCATGCCCTGGCGATTGCACCGCTGCACGTTACTCAAAAAGTTCCCGCTGTTCCTCGCCGCCAGTGCCGGCGGCCTTCTCGATGCCGCTCCAGCCGGTGACGACCTCGTTGTAGGCACGGGCATCCTCGGCCCAGCCCTTCCGCTCGCAAAGCGTGTAGAGCCGGTAGGCGAGTTGCCGAGCCGCCTCCGCCTTGCCGACGCATCCCTTGAGCACTTTGCCGGCTCCGGCGTTGCCCTTGCTCGAATAGGCCCGGATTAATTGGTGGAGGACTTCCCAGACCGGCAGGCGGGTGTCGAGCGACGCACTCCAGTCGGCGGGGTATTCCTTCCACTTGAGCAATCGCACGTTGCCGCCGCCCGACTCGATGACGCCGGCGGCCTTCACGCCGTCCACGCTCGTTCCCTTCGCGCGGGCCAGCGTATCGGCCTCGCCGAAGTTTGCCTTTTCCCAGCCGTGCTGGTCGAACCAGCGGAGGCAGAACTGAGTGTCACCGTCGAAGTCATCCTCGGCGAGAAAGCGATTGACGAGTTGCAGGGCGGTCTTCACGGTCATCGGACTGCCGTCGGCTTCAAGGACGGCGTCGTACCGACTGAAGATTGCCATGCCGGGGCCGATGATCGCCTGCGAGAGATCGACGGGGGCGACTGGGGAGTGCTCGCCCTCGTTGGATCCTGTCATCTTGGCGAGAGCGTCCGGCAGAGCTTCATTTAAGATACGAACGAACTGGCGGCGGGAGATTGAGCCCGCATCTGTGCGCCTAGCACGACACACAAGAATTATCGAAGATGCCAGTGCGTTCTGCCTGTTATTTCGTAGCCCGCCCGCACGCTCCGTACGCATCGGCCAGGTCCCACTAATGGAAAGCCCCGCATTAATAATCGCTGCAAGAAAACTTTCCCACCCGGTGCTGTTAGTACCGCCAGTATCAGTGTCAGACTGCTTGAACGCGTAATAAACGGTGATAGGTGCGCCGCAGTGGGCTCGCTGGATCACGGACTTGAGCGCCTCTGTCATGCCCCTCAGAAAAAACCTATCTGCTTGCTCCGCGCTGCCGTGCCGATATGGGCTAGCGATTAGCTCTTCTGTCTTCGGTACGGCGATTGTTGAAAACAGTTCCTGCAGAACATCCTTCTGTGAAAGTCGCAGCCAGACGTAGAAGAAGTCTGAAAGATCCGCGTAGCCGATGTTGTCGTAGTAAGGCGGATCAGTTGAACAAAAAGCGGGAACAGCAGGCTTTTCGGCGGCAGTGGCCGACATCTGCCACGCGGTCCCAGTTCCGCTGGCAGGGAGACCACAAACCACTTCACTGATTAACTCCCATTGTCGGGAGAAATTTCCTGACGATTCGCTAAAAGGGTTGCCTTCGGCGTAATCCCAGTTCATGGGAATCGCTTGGCGAGCAAAAGTCGGCGCAATCTTTAGATGCTGTGGGTTACTTTGCCAGTAGCAGATCGTGCTAGAAAGATCACTCGCTTTGCTGGCCGCCAATCCGGAATAGACCCCCACTGCTTCCGCGTATGCGCGAGCGCCCCTGCCGCCTTCGGCTAGAGCAAGATCGTCGTCAACCAACCCGCCGACGTTCGCGTCGTGACGCACATGGCTTCGAACCGCACCGACAAGTTCGTGGAACGTTGATAGAGCAAGCA
>CAMARC010000230.1 GCA_945860405.1 Candidatus Kuenenia stuttgartensis
GACAAGCGCGGGTATGTTCCGGTTGACGGCTTGTTCCGCACGTCGGCCGCCGGCGTGTGGGCGATCGGCGACTGCATCCCGGGGCCGATGCTCGCCCACAAGGCGGAGGAGGATGGCGTCGCCTGTGTCGAGGGGATGAAGACCGGCCATGCGCATGTCGATTACGACCTCGTGCCGGCGGTCGTGTTCACCCATCCGGAGATCGCTGCCGTCGGCAAGACGGAGGAGCAGCTCAACGCCGAGGGGCGTAAGTACCGCAAGGGCGTGTTTCCGTTCCGGGCCAACGGCCGGGCCCGGACGATCAACGACACGATCGGCAAGGTGAAGGTGTTGGCCGATGCAGCCACCGATCGGGTGCTCGGGATCCACATCATCGGTCCGGCCGCCGGCGACATCATCGGCGAGGCGGCCGCCTCGATGGCCTTCGGCGCCACCGCCGAGGACATCGCCCGCGTCTGCCACGCCCATCCGACGTTACCGGAAGCGCTCAAAGAAGCGGCCATGGCCGTGTCGGGCAACGCCATCCACAGCTGATTTGGTTGATCCCCGGGCGTCTTTCCCGGCAGCCTCTTTCCGGCCCCCCCACAAACCCCCCGCACAGGGGTCTTTGGCCAGGAATGAGCGGTGCGCTTGGGGCTCCGAGCCGGCGGTTTTCGAGCCCTGTCGGTCGGGGTGGTCTTCCCGCCGAATCCGCACCGGTCAAATGGCGGCAGTCGGGAAAAATCGGAGGTAGACTCGAATCATCCCCCTCCAGGACGGGGGTGAATCTGATGTCCGCGTCAGCCGCGCGGGAGTGCGAGCGATGCCACGCCTGTTCGAGTACCTCATCCTCCGCGGGCTGCTGTTCGTCGGCGTGCCGATCATGCTTTTCGCACTGGCGGTCGGGCCCGCCCGCTGCCGGGCGATCGCCAGTCGCTTCTGGGCGCAGATCTGGCAGCGGAAGCAGGAGCCGGAGGAGGTGATCGAGCAGGTGGTGCAGCAGTACCGCGTGATGGTCGGCTCACTCAATCAGACCCTCGAAAAGGCCCACGCCGCCGATGCGACGCTCGAACGCAACATCGAGCAGAGTGAAGCCAATCTCGCCACACTCGATGGAGAGGCTCGGGAGGCGGCCGGGCGGGGCGACGACCTCAATGCCAAGGGGGTACTCTTCAAGAGCAATCTGGAGCGGCAGGCCCTCGCCGCTTTCAACGAGCAGCGAACCCGGCACGCCCGGCAGATCGACGAGATCCGCCGCAACCTCTACGCCGCCGAGCTCCAGCTCCGGCAGTATGAAGTGGGGCGTGAGCTTCTTCTGGCCCAACTCGCCGAGGCCAAGACTGTCGAACAGCAATACCGCATCGCCAGTGAGTTCGACCCGTTCAGCGCGGTCGGCAATTGGAAACAGGCGGAAAACATGGTGGAGGAGAAGCAGATCTCGGCCCGGGCCATCGGCAGGGTCGAAGCCGATCTGCGAAAAGCTCTCGAGGGGGACGGGGCGATCGTCAAGGCTGTGTCACACCGTGATCCGCCGGCAGCTCCAGACGACGATCTCGACGACGAACTGGCCCGGTTGAAACGGACAATCCGCAAAGGGGAGGTCTGACATGGCTATTGGACGGGCAGTCATCTGGCTGGTGGTGGCAGCGGTGGGGCTCGGCGTGGCGCAACTGTTCTGGAAGTGGGAGGTGGAGCGGGTCGAGGTACCGACCGGCCGTTTCCTCGTGGTGATCCACCGCTGGGGGAGGAACCTGGAGCCCGACACGATCCTGGCCCCCGACGACTCGTACAAGGGGGTTTTGGAGACCGTCCGTGGTCCGGGGAGGCATTTTCTCAATCCGCTCCTCTACGGCCACGAAATCCACGAGATGGTCGATATTCCTGCCGGCAAGTGCGGGATCCTCACCCGCAAGTTCGGCACGCGTATTCCCCCCGAGCGGATCGCTGCCGGCGAGCTCCTCGCCCATGACGGCGAGCGCGGCGTCGTCGCCGAGCCGCTCACGCCGGGAACCTATTCGCTCAATCCCCACGCCTACGATCTGAAGGTGGTCGACGCCGTCGAGGTGAAGGCCCAGTTTGTCGGGGTTCGCACCCGCAAGGTGGGCAAGGACCCGGGGACGCTGCCTGCAGAGAAGCGGCAGGGGAGCTATGTCGTGGCCGAGGATGGCTACCGCGGCGTCCAGCAACGCTACCTTCCCCCCGGCACGTACTACATCAACCCCTTCGTCGAAGAGATCACGCCGATCGAGATCCGCAGCCACAAGGTCGACTTCGACGACATCTCGTTTCCCTCCCGCGACGGATTCACCCTCAAGCCGCACATCCAGGTCGAGTATGCGGTGGACAGGGAACTGGCCGCGGAGCTCCTCGTGCGGATCACCGACGAGGGGAAGATCTTCCAGGGGGACCAATCGCGCGACGAGATCGGCCGTAACGAGATCCTCCAAAAGGTGGTGCTGCCGCACATTCGTGGGTTTGCCAGGCTCGAGGGGAGCAGTTTCAACGCCACCGACTTCATCCTCGTTCCCGGGGAGGCCGACGTGGCGGTCATCAACAGCCGTGAGCGCTTTCGCCAGGCGCTGCTCGAGGCGGTCAAGCCCCGCTGCAAAGAGTTGGGCATCGACATCCGCGCCATCGCTGTCGGGCAGATGGAGCCTCCAAAGGAGCTGGCCTTGGAGATCTCCGACCGGGAGAGCGCCCTGGCCGAGCAGCAGAGAAACGTGGAGATGGTCAAGCAATACACCAACGAGCAGGCCCTCAAGGCCCAGGAGGCCGCCGTCGACCAAAACCGGGAGCGGGTGCTCGCCGAGACCAGGCTTGCCCAGGCGGAGACCGAGGCCGAGCAGCTGGTCGATGTGGAGAAACTGAAGCTCACCGCAATGGTCACGGTGGCGACGAGCCAACTCGAGGCAGCCCGGGAGCAGGCCAAGGCGGTGAAGGCGCGGGCCGAGGCGGAAGCGGCGGTGATCACTGCCCAAAACGAGGCTGAGGTGGCGGCACTGCGGACGAGTGTGGAGGGCTTCGGCAGCCCGGAGCTGTTCGCCCGTCATGCCGTGCTCAAGCGGCTGGCGCCGTCCCTGGGGGAGATTTTTGCCTCCGACGAAAGTGAGTTCGGCCGCCTCTTCTCCACGTTGCTCGTGCCCACCACCGGCGCCGACACGCTCCCCCGATCCGTCGAGCCGTCCCCCCCGAATCCCACCCCCTGACGAAGACGCCCACAGATCCCGATTCATACGACGGCCAGTTGAGGAGCACGCTTCCATGAACATCCGGTTCACGCCCCCCCGCCGCATCGAACGGTGGAAATGGATTCTCGGCTTCTGGGCCGTCGTCGCCCTGGCAAGCTTGGTGACGTTTCTCGTCACCTGGAATTCATTCTTCACCTATGTGCCTCCGGGACAGCATCTGGTGCTCCTCGCCAAGGATGGTGCTCCGCTGCCGCCGGGGCACGTGCTCGCCGAGCCAGGGCAAAAGGGCCCCTTGAAAGAAGTCCTCGGCGAGGCCTGGCATTTCGTCCTGCCGATCGCCTACGAAGGGAAGCTCGAGCCCAACACGTCGATCGCCGCTGGCCAGGTCGGGATCGTCACGGCCCTCGGCGGCGAGCCTCTCCCGCCGGGCATGGTGCTCGCCGAGCAGGGGCAGCAGGGCATCCAGCGCGAGGTCCTTCCCCCCGGCAGTTACCGTATCAACCTCCACGGTTTCAAGGTGACGGAAGCCCCGGCGACGGAGATACCGGTCGGGTTTGTCGGCGTGCAGCGGCGGCTGGTGGGAAGGGAAACCGATGCCGAGCTGATCGAGCCCGACGCGGCCGGAAGCGTGGACGACGACCGTAAGGGTTTTCTCCCCACGGTCCTCCAGCCCGGCCTCTACTACATCAACCCGCATGAGATCGATGTCATCCCGTCGGAGGTGGGCATCTTCCAGACCACCTTCTCCAAGGGAGCCTCCCAGGCCCGCCCGCCGATCACTTTCACCTCCCGCGGTGGCTTCCCGATCAGCATCGACTGCACCGTGGAATGGGAGATCCTGCCGGAGGACATGCCGCAGCTGGTGGCGGAATACGGCTCGCGGAGCCGGATCGAGGAGAACGTCATCGATCTTCAGACCCACGCGATCGGTCGTGACAAGGGCTCGGAGTACGGGATCATCGATCTGCTCGAGGGGGCCAAACGGCGGAAGTTCCAGGACGACTTCACGAGCGAATTGATGAAGGCCTGCGCCGAGAAGCATGTCACCGTGCATTCTGCCTTCATCCGCAACATCGACATTCCCGAGACCTACCTCGAGCAGGTCCGTGACAAGCAACTTGCCACGCAGAAGACGCTGACCAACAAGGCCAAGGAGGCCACCGCCAAGACCACTGCCGAGGTTGAGGAAGCCAAGCAGATGGTTGAGCTCGGGGTGAAGAAGGTAGAGGCGGAGACGAAGCGGTTGGTGGCGTTGCTCGATGGGCAGGTCGAAAATCTGCAGGCCACCACGGAGGGAAATCTGGAGCAGATGCGGGCAAAAAACGAGGCCGAGGTGGCGATGCTCGAAGGGGAGCGGAGCCGGCTGACGGGCGAGGCCGAGGCCGAGGCGCAGAAGCTCAAGGAGACCGCCCGCAGCACCATCGCGCGCATGAAGATGGACATCTTCCGTGGCGAGGGGCAGTCGTTTCTCCGCTACGCGCTGGCCGAGGAGCTCAACCCTGACCTCCGGTTACGACTCTTCCAGAGCGGTCCCGGCACCTTCTGGACGAACATGACCGGGAGCGAAGGGATGAATCTTCTCCTCCAGCCGGGAGCGGCCCCGCTCCCGGCCCCCGGAAAACCCGAGGCTTCGGCGACAGCCCCCCTGAAGGGACCGCCGGCTCAGTAGCGCCACGCGATGCCGGTGTCGGAGAAGAATTCGGCGGCGACGTCGTTGAGGCCCCAGCCGACCCGAATGCCGACTTCGATGTTCTCCGTGAGGAGATAGTGCGTCCCGGGGCTGAAGAAGGGGCGGACGTTGTCGATCGGCAGCCCTTGGGTGAAGGTCTCGAACCACTCGGCATGAATCTCAAAGCGCTCCGTGATCGGTTGACGGATGATCACGGATGGCGACCAGCGGCTGAACCATCTGGTGTGGCCCTGCGCATAGGAATAGCGCAGCGCCCCATCGAGCCTGGCGCCCCAAGGCAACTCCCATCCCGCCACGGCGGTCGCCACCGGGATCGTTCCCCACAGATCGCCTGACGTGGGCGTCCCTGCCTCCATGATGAAGCACGATTCCGGCACGATTCCCTCCTGATCGGAGACATCAGCCTTGAAGCCGTAGAGGACGTTGGCTTCGTAGAGCGACTCGTCGAATGGACGCCGCTCTCCGACCTCCACGCTCGTGACGATGTTGCCTGCGGAGTTGACGGAGTAGTTGACGCCGAAGCGCCATTCGAGCCAGTCGGTGCCGCCGATCCGGAGGAGGTATTCCGGGACGTTGTTCGTCGGCAGGCCGGAGCGGTTGTCGATGTAGACATACGACCCCTCGCTGAGGAGTGTGCCCGGCGCGATCGTCTTCGTCGAGGGAGTGAAGGCATCGCGGTCGGTGCCGAGATCCCCCCCTGACACCTCCTCGCCGCGGGCGCTGTCGGGGGGCGCTTGCCAGAGAAGGGCGAGCACGAGTGCGATGCCGAGCCAGACCGTCAGCCATCCCCGGCATGGCCGGAGAGATCGGCGCGGCGACGGGTGTGGGTGGCGACGCATGGGGCCGGCTGAGAGAGGACTGTCATCCCCAAGCATCGACCGCCGGAGGGAGCCGCTCCCGATGCCCTGGTTGTGATCGCCAGAAATCCCCCGGCTTGCCCTGCTTCACCCGCCGCACAGCGCCCCGGCCGCTCAGGCAAGGATCCCGTCGACGATCCGGGCCGGGCGGCCGGCGGTGAGCCGCTGCTCGACGCCGTCGTGCCGGTAGATGAGCCGCTCGTGGTCGAGGCCGAAGAGGCGCAAGACGGTGGCCTGCCAGTCGTTCGGGGTGACAATGTCGGTGACGGCCCGGTGGCCGACCTCGTCGGTCTCGCCGAACGCGATTCCCGGCTTCACGCCACCGCCGGCCATCCAGATGCTGAAGCCTTGGCCGTTGTGGTCGCGACCGCAGCCGCTTCCCTCCCCCTCCGTGACCGGAAGCCTGCCGATCTCCCCGCCCCAATGGACGAGGGTCGTGTCGAGGAGGCCGCGAGACTTCAGATCGGTGACGAGGGCCGCGGCCGGCTTGTCGGTTCGGCGGCAGATGGCGGGGAGCCCCTCGCGGATGTTCGTGTGGTTGTCCCAGGGTTGTCCGCCGAGGAACAGCTGCAC
>CAMARC010000231.1 GCA_945860405.1 Candidatus Kuenenia stuttgartensis
ATCGCCGTGAAGTGATTCGGCAGCCGCAGGAGCCGGGCCCAGGCGAGCAGGTGCCCCATGCGCGTCACCCGATCGCCACGCCGGCCCGGCCGGCACTGGCCTGGAGGTAATCCCGAGCGGCCTTCGCCGCTTCGTCCGGCTTGGCGCGGTTGGGATAGAGCTCGACGGTCACCCAGATGTCGGGGGTGTGTTCGGCAATGGCGCGGAACACTCCGTCGAAGTCGATCGCCCCGTCACCGGGAACGAGGTGATGGTGGACCCGCGTCGCGGCGATGTCTTCGAAGTGGTAGTGCTTCGTGTGGGGCTTCATGATCGGCACCCACTCGGCCGGATCTTCGGAGACGCAGTAGGCATGGCCGATGTCGAAGTTGAGGCCCAGGGCGGGGTGATTCACACGCTCGGCAAACTCGAGGTACTGCCCGAACTTCTCGATCAAAAGTCCCGGCTCCGGCTCGATCAGGAGCGTCACCCCGACTTCCGCGGCCACGTCGAGGGCCGGCATGATCTCGTCGTAGAAGATGTCGGTGGCCTGGGCGTAGGTCTGCCCCTCGGCGACCTCGCCACCCGGCTCGGTGGAGATCGTCTTCGCGCCGAGTTCGGCGGCGAGGCGGAGGGCGCGCTTCGTGTGCTCGCGGCGGATCGCCCGGTAGTGGCGATCGGGGTCGGTCCAGCCGGGGTGCCAGTAGGGCTGCCGGGGATCGGCGATGGCGTTCATCATGAACGCGTTGATGTTGGAGATCACCAGGCCCGAGTCGGCCAGCGCCCGGTGGATCGAGTCTTTCTGGACGCCGAGGAGGCCGGCGGGCCAAGCGTGGGGGACGTCGGCGAGAAGCTCGATTCCCTTGTAGCCGAAGCTGGCGATCCGGCGGATCGCCTGTTCCACGGGAACGTCGAGGTAGGCGTTGGAGGAGAAGGCGAGGGAGAGGGGCATGATGACTCCGAGCGTGTGGGGCGGACCGGCCGACAGGCCATGGCTCCCCCCGAGAAGCCATCCATTCTAGTTTCCCGTCGGCCAGAGAACGAGGTGGCGTTCGATCCAGGCCGGGCGGAGTGGCAGATGCTCGAGTTCCGTGTAAACCATCGCCGAGGGATTGGCATCGCACGCCTCCATCAGCCGCACGTGTCGCGCGACGGCCGGATGCCTGCCGATCGAGGGGAGAACGACGAGCCAGACGGCCGCAAGAATCGCCGTGGCGAGGCCCAGCCGCAGCCCGGGGGGGATCATGCTGGGGATGCCGGTGGGACGTGTCACGGCGTCCCCCCCTGCCGGAAGAGCCAACCGAACGTCAGGCTCGCCATCGCCAGCGAGAGGGCGAGATTGAGGGCCTGGCCCAGGCAATAGAGGATCAGCGGCCGGCCGCTGGCGAGCGTCGGGGCGAGCTCGCGGTAGATCGTCTGCAGGCCCATGCAGACAAATCCACAGCAGAACAGCCAGCCGCGCAGCCGCGACGTGAATCCCTGGATCGCGCCATCGACGAGGAGCGCGAGCTCGGGCGACGTCGTGAACAGCGCGGAACAGACGATCGACGTGCCGATGAAGCCGAGGATGAACTTCGGAAAACGGCGCCATGCCTCGGTGGCCAGCGACGTCTTCGGCCCGGCCGCATCGCGGTCGACCCAGCCGGCCCAGTAGACGGCGACCGCGAAGGCGATGATCCCGATCATTGAGTTCTGGATCATCTTCACCGTGGCCGCCACCTCGGCCGGGCGCTTGTCATCGAGCTCCTTGCCGAGCATCTCGCCGGCGGCCACGACCGCGCCGGTGGCGTCGATCGTGCCGCCGAGCCAGGCGCCCCCGACGATCGGATCGATCTCCGCCCAGCGGATGAACGGCGGCATCACCACCATCATCGCCACGGTGAACAAGAGCGACAGCCCGATCGCCAGCGACAGCTCCTCCTTCTTCGCTTTGCAGGCGGCGCCGGTGGCGATCGCGGCCGACACTCCGCACACCGACATATCGGCGGAGATCACCATGCAGAGGCTCTTTGAGGGGATCTTCATCCAGTGGACCCCGAAGAGATAGGTCACGACGAGCACGATCGGCGTCACCACCCAGCTCGTCAGCAGCCCCGGCAACCCGAGCTCGAGCAGCCGGCTGAAGAGAACCTCCGCCCCGAACACGACCAACCCGGACTTGATGAGAAACTCCCCCTGGAGTGCCGGCTCAAGCCACTTTCCGACGCCGATCGTGTTGCCGATGACGAGGCCGACGAGGAGCGCCCAGAGGGGATACTCGAGGTTGTAGTAGTTGATCACCTTCTGCGCGGCCATCAGATAGGCAAGGCCTCCGAGAATCGCAAGGAGGACCGCGCCGGGGATCACCGCCGGGAGGGAGCGGCCTCGCAACAGCGTGCCGGCGGCGAGGATACCGACGACCCACGTCATCCCGAGGAGGATCGGGATCGCCAACGGCTTGACCTTCGTCGGGTCTTTCTTGTCGACGACGACGAGGGCTTGCTTGGGCGCGTCGTTCCAGGTCTGCGGCTTGTCGATCGTGGCGGCGAGCCGATTCGGCCAGCCCTTCGGAAAAGCCTTGCGGCTGGCCGCATCCTCGGCCGGCCGCCCGCTCCAGCCGATGGCAAGCGCCAGCGCCACAAGTGCCACGCCGATGAGGATCGCGGCGGAGTCTTCATGGAGGCCGCGCTTGTGAACGTCGGCGCCGGAATCAGCTGCCATGGAATCTGCTCCTCGTCATGAACCTCTGGATCCACTCGCCATCAACTCGAGGCGCTGCGGTATTTCGAGAGCGCCGCCTGAAACACCCACCGCGATATCACGAGCGCCGCCCCGGCGGCGAACACCGTTCCGGCCACCATCATCCCGCCCTGCTCCGTCAACGGCTGGGCGATGACCCGCGCCGGCACGTTGACGACCAGGAGAATCGGGATCACGAACGTGCACAGGGCCCGCAGTGGCCCCCCCCAGGGGCCTGAGTAGATCTCGGCGGGGTAGCGGGAGAAGTTCGTCAGGTAGAACCAGAAGTCGTAGAGGCTTTGATTGCGGCCGAGGTGGATCGTGGCGGCGGCGAGCATGATCACGAGGCTGTAGAGGATCGCCACGCCGCAGGCGATGAGGAGCGGATAGAGGAGGATCGCGACGGGATGCGGCGGCTGCGGGAGGCGGGGGATCGCCCAGGCGAGGAGCCCGACGCCGACGAGGCCATTGGCGAAGGCCGAGAAGTCGACCCGGTGCATCGAGAGGAGGAACTGGGCATCGAGCGGCTGGACGAGGATCCCGTCGAGCCCGCCGGTGCGGACCATCTCCGTGAGCTCCTCGGCGCTCGGCATGAAGAGGGCCTGGACGATCGAGTTGATGATCATGCCGGTGGCGACGAAGGCGAAGAACGGCTCCTTCGTCCAGCCCGTCCCCAGGCCGATCTCGGGGGTGAAGGTGAAGACGAGGAGGTAGAAGGCGAGATTCATCGCCATCCAGCCGAGGCTCGTGACGCACTCGAGGACGAAGTTCGCCCGGAACGTCATGTCGCGGACGAGACAGGCCCGCGCGAAGGTGAGGAAGATCGAGAGGTAGCGGGTCACCAGGGTGCTCCTTAGCCGCCGAAGGCACTGTAGCGTCGCGTGCCGCGCCACCAGGCGATCCGACAGGCGACGATCATCACCCCCACCCAGGCCGCTTCCACGAGGAGCGAGCGGACGAGCTCCGCCCCCTGCACCTTCCCCAGCCACACCGCCGCCGGGAAGTAGGCGGTGTATTCGAAGGGGAGGAAGCGGACAACATCCGCCACGCTCACGCCGGCGACACCGGTGGGGATGCCGCGGAGCATGTCGAGGGGAAACATGTGGCCGGAGAGCATGTACTGCACGAGCATGTAGGCAAACACGATGCTCGACACCTCCAGAAACCAGAAGCCGAGCATCCCCAGCGTCGCCTCCATGAAGAATCCGAGGAGGAAGGAGAGCACCAGCGACAGCGCAAATGCGCCAAGCGTCGTCCAGTCGGGGATCGGCGGGAAGTATTCGCGGCAGAAGAGGAACACGCCGGCGAAGGGGAGGGTCGCTACGGCGTAGTAGACGAGCTTGTGGGCAATCCGCGCGGCGAGGAGGTAGCCGACGTAGTCGACCGGCTGGACGAGGTATTTCTTGATCGACCCGTCGCGGATGCTGCGCGCGATGCCACTGGCCAGCCCCGGCATGCTGGAGAATGCCCGCGAGACCATCGTGAGGAGGTAGTAGGCGACGATGTCGTTGCGGGAGTAGCCGGCGATCGATCCCGTGCTCGTTGCGCCGAACACGGCCGTCCAGAGGAAGACCTGCGTGACGATCGGGAGGAAACGCATGAGCGTGCCGAGGACGAAGTCGCCACGGTAGACGAGCCGCTCCTCGAGGCAGATGACGAGCATCGTCCACCAGACGCGCAGGCCCTGAAGGCGGCGGGCGAGGAAGCCCGATGGCGGCGAATGGCTCGCGGCGGAGGTCATCGGGGGGCCCCCGTCGCGCCGTCGGTGCCGGCGGTGCTCCCCGACCGGAACATCTCGGCGACGATCTCCTCGAGTGGCACGTCCTCCACCGACACGTCGCGCACCCCTTGCCCGCGGAGGATTCCGGGGAGGACATCGGCGATCCGCGTCCGGTCGATCCGCAGGATCACCTGCGGCCCGCGGATCTCGCAGGGAAAGCCGAGGCGATCGATGGCGGCCCGGTCGGGGGGCGCGTCGAGGTCGAGGGTGACGATCTTGTGGGAGGTGAAGCGGTCGACGATCTGCTCCAGCGACCCGTCGTAGAGGATGCGCCCTTCGGTGACGACGACGAGCCGCTTGCACAACGCCGCCACGTCCTTCATGTAGTGGGTGGTGAGGATCACCGTCATCTGCCGCTCGGCCTGGACGTGGGCGAGAAAGCGGTGGAGGGAGTGCTGGGCGACGACATCGAGGCCGATCGTCGGCTCGTCGAGAAACAGCACCTCCGGCTCGTGGAGGAGGGCGGCGACGAGTTCGAGCTTCATTCGCTCGCCGAGCGAGAGATCGCGGACAGGCCTGAGGAGGAGCTTGCGGACGTCGAGGAGATCGACGAGCTCGTCGCGCGTCCGCTCGAACCGCGGCGTGTCGATCCGGTAGATCTCCTTGTGGAGCCGGAAGCTCTCGGCGGCGGGGAGATCCCACCACAGCTGATTGCGCTGCCCCATGACGAGCGCGAAGCGGCGGCGGAAGTCGTCGGTCCGCTCCCAGGGAACGCTGCCGAGGACGGTGGCCGAGCCGCGGGTCGGGGTGATGATCCCGGAGAGGAGCTTGAGGAAGGTCGTCTTCCCGGCGCCGTTGGGGCCGAGCATGGCGACGAACTCCCCCTTCTCAACGCGGAGATCGACTCCTCGGAGGGCCTCGACAACCCGGCTTTTCCGGTTGAAGAGCCCCGTCACGCTCGCCATCAGCCCTTCGGGCTTGTCGAAGACCCGGTACTCCTTGGCCAGCCCCCGGACCTCGATCACGGGCTCACCCGCCGCGCTCGGGGCGTCTGTCCGGGGCTGACTGGAGTTGTGCATGGCGGGAGTATAGGGGAAAACGACCGATCACCCGGAGGGCCCCCCATGATCCGCGTCGGCCTCGGCCACGACACGCACCGCCTCGGGCCGGGCACGGCGCTCGTGCTCGGCGGGATCGCGATCCCACACGACCGAATGGCCCTCGGCCACAGCGATGCCGATGTCCTCCTCCATGCCATCACCGACGCAATCCTCGGGGCGGCGGCGCTCGGCGACATCGGCGAGCTCTTCCCCGACACCGATCCGGCGAATCGGGGGCGGGATTCGGCCGGGATGCTCCGCGTCGCCGCGGACCGGGTGGCCGAAGCGGGGTGGCGGATTGTGAATCTGGATTGCGTGATCTTCGCCCAGCGCCCCAAAATCCTCCCGCACCGCGCCGCGATCCGCAGCCGCGTCGCCGCGATCCTCGGGATCGACGTCGACCGGGTGTGGCTCAAGGCGAAGACCGGCGAAAAGGTCGGGCCGATCGGCGAGGAGCTCGCGATCGGCGCGGAGTGTGTGGTGTTGATCGAGCGCGACTGAACTGCCCGGCCGAACGTGGCCGGACGAGTCGAAGACCAGCAAGCGAACAGCAAGCGAAGGACTGTCCATGGCGACGACCGAGGCGACGAAGGCCCTGCCGAAGATCGAGGTTTACAGCACGCTCTCGCGGAAGAAGCAGGCGCTCGAGACAGTGCGACCCGGCGAGGTGGGGATGTACCTCTGCGGGCCGACGGTCTACAAGCCGAGTCACATCGGCCACATGGTCGGCCCGGTGATCTTCGACACCGTCAA
>CAMARC010000232.1 GCA_945860405.1 Candidatus Kuenenia stuttgartensis
CACATGGTCGTCCATCGCGAGGGACGGCTGACGGCGATCGCCGACGTCGACAGCGTCCTTGCAGGTGAGCCGCAACCGGTCGACACGCCGTCGGTGACCGCCGTGATCCTCTCGGCGACGCTCGGCGAGGTGGCCCTCCGCGTCCGCCGGATCCTCGAGGTCGTCGCCCCCGAGGCACCGATCAACCGCGATCTGCGCGCCCGCGGCGTGCTCGGCACGATCGCCGTGGCCGGCCGCGCCACCGAGGTGATCGACGTCCGGCACGCCCTCCCCGGTGCCCCGCCGGCCACCGCCACCCCTGGGGTGCCCGCATGACGCGCGCTACGGAGGATATGGACGCGGGGAAGCCGGCGGCGGAGACGCGCCGGTTCTGCACGTTTGTCGTGGCCGGCCGGGCTTTTGCGGTCGATGCCAGCGCCGTGCAGGAGGTGTTTCGGGGAACCGTGACGACGCCGGTGCCGCGGGGGCCGGCGGCGATCCGCGGGCTCCTCAATCTCCGGGGTAGGATCGTGCCGGCAATCGACATGCGGAAGCGGATGGGCTTCGAGCCGATCGAAGGCGAGGGGATTCATGTCGTCCTTACCGCCGGCGGCGAGACGCACAGCCTGATCGTCGATTCCCTCACCGATGTCGTCGACATCCCCGTGTCGGCGATCGAGACATCGACGATCGGGGCGGAAGGGGAGATAGGGGAATGCATCGAAGGGGTGGTTGCCGCCCGCGATGGACTGGTGCATCTGCTCGGGATTGAGGCGATCCTGGCAGGATTGGCGAAATCGACCGTTGAAAGGAAGATGCGATGAGCGTGCAGACAGGCTCGGGGAATGACCGGCGGGGGTGGCTTCGGGAACTGCTGGCGTTTGCCACCAACCCCCTCCTCCTCGCGCTCCTGCTTGTGTCGCTGGTGCCTTTGGCCCTGATGGGCTACGCCACCTACCGCAGCGCCTCGCAGGCGCTCGACACGGAGGCGCGGGCGAAGCTGACGGTTGTCCGCGAGATCACCGTCAAGCAGGTGGAGCGTTACTTCGCCGGCCTCCATGATCAACTCCGCGTGCTCGCCGATGATCCCTCCACGCGGGAGGCGCTGGGAGACTTCCGCGATGGCTTCCGCACGGTCCTCCAGGACGGCGCCGTCGCCGAGCCGGAGCAGTCGCGGGCCAGGCGCGACCTCGGCGTTTGGTATGCCAATGAGTTCGCTCCGCGATACAAGGAAGAGAGCGGCAGCGAGGTGCAGACCGACGGCCTGACCGCCGTCCTCGGCGATGCCACGACCTGGCTCCAGGATCTTTATCTGGTGCGCAATACAAACCCGACCGGATCGAAGGATCTTCTCGAAGCCGCCCCCGACGGGTCGGCCTACAGCCTCGCCCACGCCCAGCACCACCCGGTGCTCCGCAATGTGCTGCAGCGGTATGGCCTCTACGACATCTTCCTCATCGATGCCGAAAGCGGCGAGATCGTCTACACGGTCTTCAAGGAGATCGACTTCGCCACGTCGCTCCGCAACGGCCCCTATGCCGAGACCAGCCTCGGGAAGGTGTTTCGCCAGGCCGCCGCCGCCGGCCGCGGGGATGTCGTCTATTTCGGCAATTTCGGCCCCTATCTCCCCTCCTACGAAAAGCCAGCCGGATTCATCGCGGCGCCGATCCTCGAGGGGCGGAAGGTGGTTGGCGTCCTCGCCTTCCAGTTGCCGCTCGACCGGATCAACGCGGTGGTCGGGGAGACGCTCGGCTTGGGCGCTACCGGCGAGACCTACGCCATCGGGCCCGACAAGCTGTTTCGCACCGACTCCCGGTTCCTCGAGCGGCTCGGCGTGAAGACGACCGTCTGCAATCCGAAGATCAAGGTCGACACCGCACCGGTGAAGGATGTCTTTGAGCAAGGGGGGAGCGGCACCGGGTCGGCTCTCGACTACCGCAACGAGCCGGTCCTCTCCTCGTGGGGGCCGGCGGTCATCCACCCGGCCGATGGCCCGGGCAACGACGCGGTGCGATGGGCGATCGTGTCGGAGATCGACCAGGCGGAGGTATCGGCCCCGGTCGCAGCCTTGAAGCGCTTTGCCGGCTGGATCTTCGGCCTCACGACGCTCGGCGTGGCTCTCCTCTCGGCGCGGATCGCCTCATCGTTCAGTCGGGCGGCGCGGCGGCAGGCGACGCTCGTCGACGGCATCAAAGACAACACCCACACCCTCGCCAGCGCCTCCGAGGAGTTGACGAGCGTCAGCCAGCAAATGAGCGCTGCGGCGGAGGAGACGACCGCCCAGGCGAACCTCGTCTCGGCGGCCGCCGAGGAGGTCAGTGCGAACACGAAGACGGTGTCGGGCTCGGTCGAGAACCTTGTCCAAAGCATCTACGAGATCGCCCGCTCCGCCCAGGACGCAGCCGGCGTCGCCCGCCAGTCGGTCGACATGGCCCGGGCGACGTCAAAGACGATGGACAAGCTCGGCACGTCGAGCGCGGAGATCGGCCAGGTGGTGAAGGTGATCACCTCGATCGCCGAGCAGACGAACCTCCTCGCCCTCAACGCCACGATCGAGGCGGCCCGGGCCGGTGAGGCGGGAAAGGGCTTCGCCGTCGTCGCCAACGAAGTCAAAGACCTCGCCCGCGAGACCGCCAAGGCCACCGAGGACATCGGGTCGAAGATCGAGGCGATGCTGGCCGACACCTCCAAGGCCGTCGGCGCGATCGGCGAGATCGTGGCGGTGATCGAGAAGATCGACGGGCTGCAGACGAAGATCGCTGCCGCGGTCGAGGAGCAGAGCGTCACCACCAGCGAGATCAGCCGCAACATCGGCGAGGCGACGATCGGCTCGACGGAGATCGCGCAGAACATCGGCCAGGTGGCCCAGGCCGCGCAGAACACCGCCGAGGGGGCGAGCAACGCCCAGCTCTCGAGTCAGGAGCTGGCGCGGATGGCCCAAAACCTCCAGCGGCTCGTGGAGGAATACCAGAAGTGATGCCGGGGCTCCGGCCCCAGTTCACGCTGAACCCATGGCTGAGCCCCTGCGTGCCCTGATCGTCGACGATTCCAAGCCGGTGCGGAGCATCCTCGCGAAGATGCTCGTCGATCTGGGGTACGAGTGCGATCAGGCCGGGGACGGAGAGGAGGGGCTCGCGATCCTCACCCGCGGCATCCGACCGGACTTGGTGACGGTCAATCTCCACATGCCGGTCATGGACGGATTTGCCTTCATCGAGCGGCTTCGTGGCCACGCGCTGTGGAAGCGCCTGCCGATCGTGGCGATGTCCTCCGACAGCTCGCCGGAGGTGGTCGAGCGGGCGATCCGGGCGGGGGCTGGCGTGTTCGTTGCCAAGCCGTTCACCCCGGCGGCGGTCGGTGAGGCGGTCGCCGCCGTCGGTGCCCGGATGGCGCCCCGCGCCGGCACCGCGCAGGCCGCGCATCTGCCGTTGCGTGTTCTCATCGTCGACGATTCGGCGGCGATCCGGGGCATCGTCTCGACGACGCTGTCGGCCGATTCCGACCTGCGCGTCGCGGCGACGGCGGCCGATGGGGTCCAGGGGCTCGCCCGCGTTGCCGAATGCCGTCCCGACGTCATCCTTCTCGACGTCGAGATGCCGGTCATGGATGGGCTGACGATGCTCCGTGAGCTCCGTCGCGTCCAGCCGCGCTTGCCCGTCGTGATGTTCTCGACGCTCACAGAGCGGGGAGCCAAAGTGGCGCTCGACGCCCTCGTGGCTGGCGCCAACGATTACGTCGCCAAGCCGAAGGGTGCGACCGCAGAGGAGGTAGCGGCACGGATCCGGGAGGACGTGATCCCGAAGCTGAAGCAGTTCCGCCGGCCAGTGGCCACGCCGGGGAGCACTCCCGCTTCACTGGTGCCGACGGCCTCGCCCCGGCTCCGCACCGATTCCGTCGCCGCGGTCGTGGTGGGCGTGTCGACCGGGGGGCCGGTGGCGCTGAGCGAGTTCCTCCCGGCGTTCGTGAAATCGGCCGGGGTGCCGGTGCTCATCGTCCAGCACATGCCGGCCGTGTTCACCGCCCACCTCGCCGAGCAGCTCACGAAAGTGTGCGGACGACCGGTCCGCGAAGCGACTGATGGCCACGAGCTTGGCGCCGGCGACATCCTCCTCGCCCCCGGTGGCCGGCATCTCAAGGTGGCGCGCAGCGGCCCGAAGGTGATCACGCAGATCGACGATGGCCCCCCCGAGAATGCCTGCCGGCCAGCTGCCGACGTCCTCTTCCGGTCGGCTGCGGCGGTGTGGGGAGGGGCGACGCTCGCTGTCGTCCTCACCGGGATGGGGAAGGACGGGCTCAAGGGGAGCGAGGCGATCCACGCCGCCGGCGGCACGATCCTCGCCCAGGATGAGATGACGAGCGTTGTCTGGGGAATGCCGGGCCATGTTGCCCGGGCGGGGCTGGCCGAGGCAGTGCTCCCTCTCCGTCAGCTCGGGGTCGAGGTGGGGATGCGATTGCGACGGCGTGGCTGAACGCCGCCCCACGGCCGGGCGTGCCCCGGCAAAGGACAGCTCCCTTGAAGGTCAATCCCCAGCAGCTTGCCTTCCTGTCGACGTTTCTCAAACGGCGCAGTGGTGTGGTCATCGACGCCTCGAAGGCCTACCTCGTCGAGGCCCGGCTTCTGCCGGTGCTCAGGCAGCGGGGCCTCGCCGATTTCGAGATCCTCGTCGAGCGCGTCCGCAGCGCCCGTGATCCCGGGCTCGAGCAGGATGTCCTCAATGCGATGATGACGCACGAGACGTCGTTCTTCCGTGATCGATCGCCGTTCGAGACGGTGAAGCGGCTCCTCCCCGACCTCCTCAAGCGCCGCGCCGTCGCCAGGCATCTGGTCCTCTGGTCGGCGGCCGCATCGTCGGGGCAGGAGGCCTACAGCCTGGCGATGCTCTTGAACGAACACTTCCGCGAGGCACTCGCCGGCTGGTCGGTGCGGATCCTCGCCACGGACATCTCCGACCCGGTGCTGGCCCGGGCCCGGGAGGGGCTCTACAGCGATCTCGAGGTCACTCGCGGCCTGCCGGTGGAGCTCCGCGACAAGTACTTCGTCCGGCTGCAGGGGAAGTGGAGCATCGCGCATGAGTGCCGGAAATACGTCGAGTTCCGGAAGATGAATCTCCTCGAGGCCTGGCAGGGGGTGCCGCCGTGCGACATCGTCTTTCTGCGGAACATCCTCATCTATTTCGACGTCCCGACCCGGGCCGCGATTCTGGCGAAGATGCGCTCCACCGTCCGCCCCGACGGCGCGCTGTTTCTCGGTGGGGCCGAGACGATGCTCGGCGTCTGCGACACCTACGACCGCGTCGAGGGGGTCGGCTGCAGCTACTACCGCCCGCGGAGCGGCCCTGTGGCGAAGCGCCCTTGAGGGCCTAGCCCTTCCACTCGACGCCGAGGATCGAGACGTCGTCGAGCGGGCCCTTCGGCTGGCACCACGCCTGCACCGATTCGAGGAGCTTCGTGACGTTCGTCTCCACCGGCTGGCCGCGGAGCGACTCGACCAGCGCCGTCATCCGATCGTTCCCCATCTGGTCGAGCTTCTCGTCCATCGCCTCCGGCACGCCGTCAGAGTAGAAGTAAAAGCGGTCGCCGGGCTGCAACTGGAGCGTCTCCTCGGTGAACTCGACGTCGGGCACGAAGCCGACGGGGAAGCTCTCCACCTCGAAAAGCTTCAAGGGGCCATCCTTGGGAACATGGAGCATTGGCGGATGCCCCCCTGACGTGAAGCGGAGCAGGCCGGTGGGGGCGTGGAGCACGCCGTAGAGGATCGTGAAATAGAGGCCGGCTTGGTTGTCGGCCTGGAAGAGATTGTTGAGCTGTGTCACGACCTCAGCCGGCGGCACGACGACCGGCGGCCCGCCATCCTTCCCCGGGCGCACGAGGAGCGAGGAGTCGGAGACGCGGTTGGTGAGGAAGGCGCCGACGGTCACCGCCAGGAGCGACGACGGTACGCCGTGGCCGCTGACGTCGACGACGAACAATCCGAGATGCTCGTCGTCGAGCGGGAAGACGTTGAGGAAGTCGCCGGCAAGCTCGTTGCAGGGGACATACTTCCAGGCAACCGTCGCACAGGGGACGTCGATGGCTTTTGCGGGGAGGAGCGACTGCTGCACCTTCGCGGCAGCGTGGAGGTCGCGCGTCATCCGCTTGTTGCTGCGTTCGATCTGCTCGTTGACGGCGGTCAACTCGGAGTTCGCTTTTTGGAGCGAATCCCGCGCCACCGAGAGCGACTGATTGGTGACGATCAGTTCCTTGTTCTTCGTCACCGCGTTCTCGAAGATCGAGACGAGGAG
>CAMARC010000233.1 GCA_945860405.1 Candidatus Kuenenia stuttgartensis
TCGCGGAGGTCCGTCGAGGCTCCGTCCGCCTGCACCCTTTCTCCCCACCCCACGAGTGATGAGCGTGTCGAACGTCCTGGCCCAGGAACTGATCGAAGCCGGCGTGCACTTTGGCCATCGTGCCAGCCGCTGGAACCCGAAGATGCGGCCCTATATCCATGGGCGCCGTAATCTCATCCACATCATCGACGTCCGCGAGACGATCCGCGGCCTGCTCCGGGCCCGGAAGTATCTCAAGCAGGTCGCGTCGACCGGCAGCCTGATCCTCTTCGTCGGTACGAAGCGGCAGGGCGCTGAGGCCGTCGCCCGTGAGGCGGCGCGCTGTGGCATGCCGTACGTCTCCGACCGCTGGCTCGGCGGGACGCTGACCAACTTCCGCACGATTCGCAACCGGCTGGCGCGTCTCGAGCAACTCGAGAAACTCATGCCCTCGGACGAGTTTGGCGCCTACTCCAAGAAGATGCAGTCGTCGCTGCGGCGTGAGTTCCGCAAGATGGAACGCAATCTCGGCGGCATCCGCACCCTGTCGCGGCTCCCCGAGTGCCTCGTCGTGTTCGACCCGAAGAAGGAAAAGAACGCCATCAGCGAAGCCCGGAAGATGGGCATCACGACGGTGGCTCTGATCGACACCGACTGTGATCCCGATCTGGTCGATCTGCCGATCCCCGGCAACGATGACTCGATCCGCTCGATCGAACTGGTGGCCGCTCGGCTTGCCGACGCGATCCTCGAGGGGAAGGTCAACACTTCCTCCGACGCCCAGGCTGCCGCTGAGGGTGCCGACGTCGACGGCAAGTCGGCGCCGAAGGCCCGTTCGAACGTCGCCAAACGGGCTGCCCCCCGTCCGCCGAAGACCTGATCGGCCGCGGCTGGCCCCCCGGCATGGCTCGGGGATGGCGGCGTCATCAGTCTTTTGTCCTCCGACGGCCGGCAGGAGCGCCCCACAATCAGGGCGCTTCGCCGGTTGTCTCATTCTGGTCGGGGTCTGGGCTTTGGGCTCTGGAACCGGCCGGAAATTGCCCCATTTTCCACGTCCATTTTCTGGAAGGAGCTTTTTCCATGGCAGAGATCACGGCAGCAGCGGTCATGGCACTCCGGGACAAGACCGGACTGCCGATGATGGAATGCAAGAAGGCCCTCCAGGAATGCGGCGGCAACACCGAGCAGGCGGTGGAATGGCTCCGCAAGCAGGGCGTCAAGACGCAGGCGATGCGGGCCGACCGTGAAACCTCGACGGGACGCCTCGCGGTCTACGCCGATCCCGCCAGGAACGTCGGCACGATCATCGAGCTGAAGTGCGAGAGCGCGCCGGTGGCCAACAGCCCCGACTTCAAGGCCCTCGCCGAGGACATCGCCACGACGCTCGCCCTCGGGCCGGGCGCGAAGACCCCCGCCGAACTCCTCGCCCAGAAGAGCCACGCTCATCCCGACAAGACGCTCGAGGAGATCAAGAACGACCTCTTCAACCGGATGCGCGAGGTGTTCGACCTCGCCCGCATCTGTCGGATCGACGCCGCCTGTGGCGGCTACGCCCACCACGACGGCTCGAAGGCCGCGATCGTCGAGATCGCCGGGAAGACGACCGGCCCGGACGCGGCGACCGTCGCCAAGGACATCTCGATGCACGTCGTCGCCCTCGCGCCGAAGGCGATCACGAAGGAAGACCTCGATCCCGAGGCCGTGGCGAAGGAACGCGAGATCCTCACCGAAGCGGCCCGCGGCGAAGGGAAGCCCGAGAACATCATCGCGAAGATGATCGAGGGGCGGCTGCGCAACTTCTTCAGCCAGTGCGTTCTCCTCGAGCAACCGTTCGTGAAGGACGACAAGCAGACCGTCGGCCAGTTGGCCAAGTCGGCCGGGCTCGAGGTGAAGCGCGTCGAGAACTGGAAGCTCGGCGGCTGACATCCGCCCGGTGCGGGAGACTTGTTCATGGAGGCCAGGCAGAGTGGCGTGAAGGGATCGGACGGCGCCCTTTCCGCAGCCTCGGGGCACTCAAACGCCACCGTTGAGGGGGCTGGGGTGGTCTACCGCCGCGTCCTCCTCAAGCTCTCGGGGGAGAGCTTCGTCCGCCCCGGCGAGCGTGGCATCTCCATGGAGGAGGTGCTGCTCGTCGCCCGGCAGGTTGTCCTCGCGGCCTCCCGGGGGGTCGAACTGGCGATCGTCATCGGCGGTGGCAACATCCTCCGCGGGGCGTCGTTCACCGCAGGAAACTCCGGTGTTCATGAGGCGACGGCGCATTCGATGGGGATGCTCGCCACGGTCATCAACGGCCTGGCACTCCAGGATGCCCTCGAGAGCCTCGGGGCCCAGACGCGGCTGATGACGGCCATCCGCATGGATGGCGTGGCGGAGCCCTACATCCGCCGCCGCGCCCGCCGCCATCTCGAGAAGGGGCGGATCGTGATTCTCGCGGCGGGCACTGGGAGCCCGTTTGTGACCACCGACACCGCCGCCGCCCAGCGGGCCTTGGAACTCGAGGCGGATGTTCTCATGAAGGCGACCCGCGTCGACGGCGTCTATTCCGACGACCCGGAGAAAAATCCCCACGCGATCCTCTACCGCGACCTCTCTTACCAGCAGGTCCGCGACCAGAATCTCCGGGTCATGGACGCCACGGCAATCTCCCAGTGCATGGAGCACGAGATGCCGATCCTGGTGTTCAACTACCGTCGCGAGGGGAACATCGTCCGGGCGATCGCGGGGGAGCGGATTGGGAGCCGGGTGTCCCGCGGTCCGTGACGAAAATCACTCTCAAGAGGGGCCAGACGGCCGCTTGAGCCCCCTCACCGCACGATCCACGGCCAAATCCGGCCGAAAAAAACCCCTCGGTTGGCTGCACTCCGGCCCCCCTTTCCGACGCAGGCTACCGATCTCCCCAGGGCCTGGGAGGGCTCGGTTATTTGAGGGTTTTGGGTCGACCTTGAGCCCCCAGTCTTCCTTGACTGACCCTTCCCACCGTTCGACAATGGCCCTTTTGGCGGTCACCTCCTTCCCCCTGCCTCGTCGGCTCTGGGTGGGTTGCGACCGGGAGAGTTCACCATGGTTGGCACGCGGAAAAGTCGTCTGAACAACGGTCGGAAGAGTCGTGGCCTCGGCGCCGGTCAGGCGGCGGTTGGCAGGGTTTGTCGAGGCGGATTCACGCTCGTCGAACTCCTCGTCGTGATCGCCATCATCGGCACTCTCGTCGGCCTCCTCCTCCCGGCGGTTCAGGCGGCCCGTGAGGCAGCCAACCGGATGGCCTGCAACAACAATCTCAAGCAGCAGGGCTTGGCCGTCACGCTCCATCACGACGCCAAGAAGACGTTCCCTTCCGGCCGGAACACCCGCGAACAGATCGGGGTTTCCTGGGCATTTCGCATGCTCCCCTACATGGAGGAGTCGGCGATCGCCAATGCCTACGTGCCCACGGCCCGGGCCGACGACACGCTCAACTCGCAGTCGATGCGGACAGCCGTCTCGGCCTTCTTCTGCCCCAGTCGCCGGCCTCCGAACAACACCCGAAACTTCGACAACAACAACGACGTTCCGGTCGTGATGGCGGCTGCGGCCGGCGGCGACTACTCCGCCAACGCGGGGACCTACTTCAACTACAGCACCGACAACGGCGCTGGTGTCGACGGTCGACAGGCCGGTCCGATCTTCACCTTCTCGGCAGTCAAGGCGGCGTGGGTCACCGATGGCCTCAGCCAGACGATGGCCATCGGCGAGCGGCATCTGATCCCGGCCGACCCGGCCTGGCCGCAGAACATGGTTCAGTACTGGCAGGGGGACACGTCGATGTTTGCCGCCGACACCCCCCACTGCCTGTTCCGCGACACGGCCCGGGGGCTGGCCAGCGGTCCGAAGGACAACAACAGCCGGAAGTTCGGCAGCCAGCACGCGGGCGGCACTGTGAACTTCGTGTTCCTCGACGGCCATGTCGAGGCCCTCGGCCCCGACGTCGATCTCGACGTCCTCCGGTGGTATTCGACGATCAGCGACGGCAACGACCCGACCAAGCCGGCCGACGGCGCCCCGGGAACGGGAACCTGACGCGGCCACGGCCTCGAGCCCAGCAAACCCGGCCCCTCGCCAGCCGCGAGGCTTCGCCAACCTTGGACGCCCCCGCCACCCGTGTGGTGGCGGGGCGTTTCCGAGGTTCACGCGGTGGAACATCGCCACGATGGCTTTTTCCGCTGTCTGTCAGCCCTTGGAGGAGATCACCATGGCCCGTCAGTTGAGCCCCGAAGCCCAGGCCCGCCTCGCGGCGGCTCGGGCGGTCGCCCAGGGAAAAGCGCTCCCGACCCCCACCGCTACCCCGGGCCAGAAGGCCCAGCCAAGTCCGCGCCAGGGGTCGACCGCGGGGGCCGCCCCGGCTGCGGAGGCTTCTCTCGCTCCCGGATCGAACCTTGGGTCGAACCTCGAATCGAAGGGGCGCAGCGGCATCGTGATCCTCGCCCTCCTCGGCGTCGTCGGGATGGGAACGATCGCCGGGGGCGCCTGGATGACCCTCGGCCGTCGGCCGGATCTCGTCGGCTCGACCGCCACGATCCAGAAGGGGCTCCTCAACGGCGAGATGCGCGGGGCAGCAGAAAAGAAGGCGGTCGCGGACGTGATCCGCAACGCCGATCAGATGACCAAGAGCGAACTCGAGGCCGCCCGCAAGGCCCTCGACGAGGAATGGAAGCGGTGCCGTGACGAGGCGATCGATGCCTTCGTGGCCGCCCCGGAATCGGACCGGCCGCGGCTGGCCGACGAAGGGATCGACCGGACGATCGCTTACCGGAAACTCCGCTTCGGCCTCTCGCCGCAGGCTCGAGAAGCGAACGGCCGCCGCCAGAAGCCCCCGAAGGACGCCGACCGCCGCAAACTCTTTGACCTCTACGCCGAGGCTCTCGAGCGCCAGTCGAAGAAGCGGGGCGTCGATCTCCCGGAGTGGCAGTGAGTGGGGCGGCCGCCACGACGCCGACCGTGACGGGTAGACTGCGAGCGTCGACCGATCCCCCTGCAGGAGCGATGCGCCCCCGTGAGTGAGTCTTCCCACGGTCAGCATCACCACTACGCGTGGTGGCTGATCATGTGTTTGTGTGGCGTCGACTACTTCAGCACGCTCGGCTATCAGCCGTCGATCGCCTTCGAAGGGGCCGGCACCCTCGCCCCCCTCGCGACCCTCGTTCTCGTCTTGGTGACGCTCTTTGGGGCCTACCCCGTCTACAGCTACGTCGCCGGCCAGACCCCCGACGGCGTCGGCTCGATCGGGATGATCGAGCGGCTCGTGAGTGGCTGGAAGGGGAAGATCGGCGTCCTCGTCTTAATCGGCTTTGCCGCCACCGACTTCGTGATCACGAAGACGCTCTCCGCCGCCGACGCCGCGGCGCACCTCATCAGCAATTCGATCTTCGCAGGGAACGCTCCGCCTTGGGCCCACAACCAGGTCGTCATGGCGGTGGTGCTCCTCTTGCTCCTGGGGGCGATGTTCCTCAAGGGCTACTCCGAGGTGGTGGGCATCGCCACGGTTCTCGTCATCGTCTTTCTCGGGCTTTCGTTCCTGATCATCGTCAGCGGGCTGTGGCACCTCATCACCCACCCCGCGCTGCTCCAGCATTGGTTTGCGGAGATCGCCTCCGGTTCCTACCACCTCCACGAGGCGCCGCTCGAGGGTCACGGGCTGTGGGTGGCCCTGGGGATCTCGCTGCTGATCTTTCCCAAGCTGGCGCTGGGCCTGTCCGGCTTCGAGACCGGCGTCCTGCTGATCCACCTCGTCCGCGGCAGTGATGAGAATCCCGACGACGAACAGGCGCGAATCGCCAACACGCGCCGCCTCATGCTCACGGCCGCCTTGATCATGTCGTTCTTCCTCATCGGCTCCTCGCTCGTCACTGGCACAAACACCATCATCCCAGCCGACGAGTTGCGGATGGAGAAGGACGATGCCGGCGAGATCCTCTTCAAGGGGAAGGCCCTTGACCGCGCCTTGGCCTACGTCGCCCATGGCGAGAGCCCCCTCGCCGTCAGCCCACTCTTCGGCCCGATCTTCGGCACGATCTACGACATCTCCACAATCCTCATCCTCTGGTTTGCCGGGGCCTCGGCGATGGCCGGCCTCCTCAACATGGTGCCTCGCTACCTGCCGCGCTACGGCATGGCACCGGAATGGGCGTCGGCCTACCGCCCGCTCGTGATCGCGTTCACCGTCATCAACCTCCTCGTGACGTGGGC
>CAMARC010000234.1 GCA_945860405.1 Candidatus Kuenenia stuttgartensis
TACATGAGCGCGTGGCCAAGCTCGTGGACGAGGATCGAGAACAGGACCACCGCCGTCCAGATGGCGAGGTAGAGGAGCAACTCGCGCTGGTCACCGCGGGCAAACGATCGGCACACCCCCCAGCCAATGAGCGCCGTGCCGACCCAAAATAATCCGGAGATCCGCACCGGCACACCTGCGACGTGGAAGTCGATGTCGAACGGCGTCTGCTGCGGTTCGGCGAGCATCGTGGCGGGACGTCCTGGATTGAGGGGAGAATCGGGCGCTGCTGGAACACCCACGGGAACGGGGCGCCCCCGTCCTGCGGAGCCCCCCGCGACGGCAGGGGCGGGCGGGCGGAAGGCCACCGGGAAAGTGTAGCGTCAGGCCGCGCGGATCGACGTCGCCCGGGCCATGACTTCATCGACGCCGCGCACCGCGGCCGCCGGATCGTTGCCGGCGGCGATCGCCACGACGGCCGCAGCGGCCCGCGACGCCGAACCGGAGCGGGCCACCCTGGCAGCGACCTCGTCGAGCCGTTCGACGACCGACTGCCGGGCTGCGGCATCGGTGAGCCAGGTGACGACATGCTCGGCGGCCCGGTCGGCCGGATCGCCGACAGCGAGGTATTCAGGATAGATCGCGTCCGGATCGGCCGGCGGAACGACCGTCGGTGGGGAGAAGACGCCACGCACCGGCAGGATCGGATCGGGCACCGCCATGAGATTGACCAGCGTGATGAATCGGGCGTGCCGGAACCAGCTCTGAACGATGTAGGCAAACCCGCCGATCCGGTAAATGATCACCGCAGGGAGCCTGGCGGCAAGGAGCTCGAGCGACACCGAGCCACTCACGGCCATGGCACAACTTGCCTCGGCCATCAGGCTCCGCGTCCTCCCGGCCACGATCTCCACCGCGCTTCCCCCAGCGCCTGCGATCATCTCCCGGACAACCTCGGCGTGGCGGTCATGGAGGACGGCCACGACGAACCGGGCGCCCGGCACGCGGCGGGCGACTCTTTCTCCTCCCCGCAGCAGCGACGGCAGGTTGGCGCTGATCTCCTGGCCGCGTGATCCCGGAAGGAGGAGGACCAAGGGCCCCCGGCCGGAGGGCGCCTGTGTTTCGGTGGCCCGGCGATGGGGATGGGGATGGGGGTGGGCAGCGTCGTCGAAGAATGGATGGCCGACGAGCGTCGAGGCGATTCCCTCGGCCGTAAACCAGTCGTGCTCGAACGGCAGCGGCGCCAGGACATGATCGACGAGCCGGCGCATCTTCTCCTTCCGCCAGCTTGCCCATGCCCAGATCTGCGGCGGGCAGTAGAAGACCACTGGAATCCCATGCCGTTTCGCGCGCCACGCCAGCCACCAGTGGAAGCCGGGGAAGTCGACGAGCACGCAGACGTCGGGGCGGTGATCGAGGAAGCTCCGCTCGGCGCGGCGGGCGAGATCGACAAACCGATGAATCGAGAGGATCACCCGGAGGAACCACATCACTGCGAGCCTCGTCATGTCGGCAACGAGCTCGACCCCCTCGGCAGCCATCTGCGGCCCGCCCAGCCCAACGCACTCGACGTCGGGGCAGCGTTCCCGCAGGGCCCGGGCGAGGAGGGCGGCGTGGTGGTCGCCGGAGGGCTCGCCGGCAGAGAGGAAGACGCGCATGGCCAATGGCTCCGGGGAGGCCGGCGCGCAAAAAAACTCCGCACGGGCACTGACTCCCGTGCGGAGTATTTCATCTCCAACCCCACCGCCCTAGGGCAATTCGCAGCCCTGAAACGGGGGACGTTGGTGGGGGTTTACTTCTTAACGGCTTCGAAGGCGTTCTTGTCGCCGCCGAACACGAGCGTGAGCTTCTCCTCGTCGGAGGCCTTCTCGACCTTCCCCTTGCAGTTGTTGCAGCAGAAGGTCACCTCGGCATCACCGACGGCGAGCTTCGTCTCGGGCTTGGTGGCGCCGCCGGAGAGCGGGCAGCACTTCTGGGTCAGCTGGCCTGTCGAGACCATCTGCTGATGGGCCTTGGCGGTGAACTTCGCCGAGTCACCCTTGAAAGCACCGGCACAGTTGTCGCAGCAGAAGTAGACCTTGCCGCCGGCAAAGTCAGCGTGCTTGGTGGGGTTGCAGGCCTTGCCGGACACGGGGCACTTGGCGTCCTTCGGCTCCTTCGGGGCGGCGGAGACGACCGCCGAACCGACGAACAGGGCGACAAGCGAGAGCGCGGCGGCGATGCGGGACATCTTCATCATAGGAATCGAGACTCCTGGGAAGCGGAAGTGAGGGAATCATCAAACCGACAATTTCGTCATCATAGGAGCCTCCGGAGGGCGGAGCAACCGGCAAAACCGCTTTTGCCAGTCTGTCGAGAGCCGGAAGTTCCCTCGTTCGGGTGCCCCCACTCGGCCGCCGCCGGGAGCCAAAAAGCCGGCTGTTGCGGGGGGCTGGCCCCCGCTCAGCCTCCGTCGGCAGCTTGGCCGGCCCGGGAAAGGTGCCGCGGCTCCGGTAGCCCGGCGGCCACGATCGCCCCACCGACGATGACCCCGGCCCCGACCATGAACACCGGCTCAAACCCGAGCCGATCGACCGCCCACCCCACCAGCGGCGAGAGGACAAACGGCGCCGCCAGGGCCGCCCCGACGATGCTCACATAGCGGGGGTGCTCGGCGGCCACCGGGGCCAACTCGAGGGCGTAGTTCGTCAACAGCCGCAGCGACAGCGGATTGAGCCCCAGCGGCAGGTAGACGAGCCAGAACCACTCCACCGCCGCTCCGTGCGGTCCCCGGGCCAGCGCCGTCACCAACAGCGGCGTCAGTGACGACAGGGCCACGAGCCAGACGAGCACCACTCTCGTCCCCCGCCGGTCGGAAAGCGGGCCGACCACGAGACTGGCAGCCCCCGTGGCGGCATTCTGGACGATGACCCAGGTCAGCAGGCTGCCGATCTGGCTCCCGAGCCGATCCCGCGCGAAGGCCTGGTAGTGGGGGAAGAGCATGAGCACTGCCGAGAAGCAGGCGGCCACGCACGCCAGACGGACGAGGCTCGGATCCCCCGCGAGGGTCTGCCGCCAACCATCGATCCCCTCCCGACAGGCCGACAACCAGCCGCGCCCGGCCGATGCCGCGGCCGGGGATGCCAGTTGGGGGGGTTCGGCGTCGCGGGGCTCATCGAGGAATGGCGGCACGAGGGCCGCCAGTCCGAAGAAGGCCGCCGTCGCCGCGAAGATCTTCGGAAAGCCATCCGTCTCCTCGAGCCAACGACCGAGCCAGAGGAGGGCCGCGGCGATTGCCAGGACGCTCCCCAACGAGACGCTCACGAGCATCGCCCGGCCGCGGTGCCCTGGGGCGATGAGCTTCCCTTGGAGGGCGGCGACGACGAGCTGATTGAGCCCGTTGCAGGAGGAGAAGGCGGCGTAGACGACGAGGAAGAGGAGCGCCAGGAGGTCGGGCCGCCGGGTCTCGAGCGGCGTCCACGCCACCGCCAGCAAGGCGAAGCAGGCGGCCATGAGGGCGCTTGAGCGCATCAGCGCCCACTTCTTCAGCGGCGCCCGCGAGAGCCGGCCGGAGAAGAGGAGCGGGGTGAGGCTCTGCCCGCCACGATTGAGCACCGGCAGGAGGCCGCGGAGGGTGCCGGAATCGACGACGGCGTCGAGGACCGCCGGCATGATGATCGTCTCGGTCTTGAAGATCCACCCGACCCGGACGATCACCTGATGGATCTCGAGGGCGAGGGTGTTCCACGCGGCACGGGAGGCTTCGGGGTCGCGTCCCCCCTCGCGATCAGCCTGATCCCCAGGCTCCGCTGGGACGCGCCCTTCCCCGACGGCGGCGGTCTCCCGGTGGTGCAATCCGCGGTCCATGGGGGTACGATTCCGGAGGCAATGCGACGGTGCGCCGGCCGCAGCATGAGGCTTTGACCGTTCTCCGTCCAACCCCCATGATCGTTCCTGGCGGGCGACGTGCCGCTGATGCTTCTGCGGGGAAAGCGCACGCGTTCCCCTGACGTTTCTCCGAGGAGCCACGATGCAAAGAAATCCCCGACTCCACCGCCGAGCCATTGCCCGCCTCGGGCTCGCCGGCCTCCTCGCCCGCCTGGGGCTCACTGGCCTCCTCGCCTCCGCAGCGATCGGAAGCCTGCCGGAGGGGCTGCTCGCCGCCGATCCCGACACGACGCGTCTCGTCTACTTCGGCACCTACACCGGCGCCCCGCCGCAGGGAGAGGGAATCTACGTCGCCCGCTTCAATGCCGCCGACGGCACGCTCTCCGCGCCGCAACTCGCCGCGGAGCTGCGGAATCCCTCCTACCTCGCCCTCCATCCCTCCAAGCCGTTCCTCTACGCGGTCTCCGAGGTCGCCGACGCCGATGGCAAGCCGACCGGAAGTGTCGTCGCTCTGGCGATCGATCCGGCCACGGGCCTGCTCACGAAGCTCAACCACCAGTCTTCCGGCGGCAGCGGCCCGTGCGCTGTGTCGGTCGATCCTTCAGGCCAGGCGGTGCTGGCGGCCAACTACGGCGGCGGGAGCTCGGTGTGCCTCGGGATCGAGCCCGATGGTCGGCTCCGGCCCGCGGTGGCGGGGACTCCGGCAGGGTTCATCCAGCACGAGGGGAAGAGCGTCAATGTCGCTCGCCAGGAGGGTCCCCACGGGCATTCGATCGACCCCTCCCCCGACGGCCGCTTTGCCATCGTCTGCGACCTCGGCATCGACAAGGTTCTCGTCCACGCTCTCGATGCCGGGAAGGCAACGATCCGGCCCCACGGGGCGACGGCCGTGGCTGCCGGCGCCGGCCCCCGGCACTTCGCCTTCCATCCCGACGGCCGCCATGCCTACTGCATCAACGAGCTCGATCTCACCGTGACGGCGTTCGACTTCGACGCCCAGGCCGGGGCCCTCGAGCCGGTGCAGACGCTCGCCACGATCCCCGCCGGGATCACCGATCGGAGCGGATTTTCCACCGCCGAGATCGCCGTTCATCCGTCCGGGAAGTTTGTCTATGGATCGAACCGCGGCCACGACTCGATCGCGATGTATGCCGTCGACCCGCCGACCGGCCGACTCACGTTCCTCGGGGCCGAGCCGATCCGCGGCAAGACGCCTCGCAACTTCGCCATCGATCCCTCGGGCAAGTGGCTCCTGGCGGCCGGCCAGGATTCCCACGGCGTGAGCCTGTTTGCGATCGATCAGTCCACCGGCAAGCTCTCGTTTACCGGACGGACGGTGCCCGTGCCCGCCCCGGTCTGCATCACGTTCCGCTGACCAATCCAGCCGAGCCTTCCCTTCCTCCTCCGCTCTGACGCTCCCATGACCATCTGCCTGCTCAAGTCGAAGATCCACCGTGCCGCGGTCACCGCAGCCTCGCTCGATTACGAGGGGAGCCTGACGATCGCCGCCGACCTCGCCGAGAAGGTCGGCCTGCGGCACTACGAGCGGATCCTCGTCGGCAACATGGCCAATGGCGAACGGTTCGAGACCTACGTCATCCTTGGAGCGCCCGGATCGGGGGCGATCGAACTCAACGGCGCCACAGCCCATC
This sequence comes from Candidatus Kuenenia stuttgartensis, assembly GCA_945860405.1. Classification (GTDB taxonomy): domain Bacteria; phylum Planctomycetota; class Planctomycetia; order Pirellulales; family UBA1268; genus QWOP01. The sequence continues at coordinate 5,499 of CAMARC010000234.1, forward strand.
TCGGCAAGCCGGGCGACCGGCTGACGATCATGTCGTTCGGCCACTACACCGCCCAGGAAGCCCGGCATCACCAACCGGCCGTGATCGTGCTCGACGCCACCAACGCGATCGTGCGGGATACGAAGCGAGAGACGACCGGCCACTGATCCGCGCCGAAGTTCTCAGGGCCTCGAAAGGGCCCTGGCTCGCAGATCCGCAGGGAGGCACCGCCAGCCAACGAAAAAGCCCTGTCCCACGAGCCGTGAGACAGGGCTTTCTTGATGTCCGAAAACGTCGCGGGCCGACGGCTCGCCGCCTCGGGCGCCACACGATTCCGGGGTCCGCTTCAGAACGGCTCGGGCGCCGGCGGGGTTTTGCCCTGGAGCTTGGCCGGAACTTTCCCCTTCGGTGGCCCCTTCACGGTGGGCCCCTTCACGGCAGGAGCAGTCGCCGCGGGAGCCGCCGGGGCAGCAGCAGCCGGAGCCGGAGCCGCGAGAGCAGCGCCAGTGGGAGCCGCCGGGCTGGCACTCGCCCCCGGAGCGGCCTTGCCCGGCTTCGGAACGCCCCCAGCCGCCGGAGCGGAGGGAACCTCACCAGCAGACACGACCGGGGCCGGCACCGGGGCCGGGGCGGGCTTGGCCCCTTCCGAACATCCGGCGAACCCACTGACCGCCACGGCCAGAGCCGACGTGGCCACCGCACACCACAGACAACGCAT
>CAMARC010000235.1 GCA_945860405.1 Candidatus Kuenenia stuttgartensis
TCGCCGACCCGGTCGAGGATCGGCCCTGCCTTGGCGCTGACGTGGGCTTCCGCCACGCCGGCCTGATGGCAATTCACGCAGCCGAGTTCACCGAGGAGCAAGAGCCCCGCTTCGATCCGATCGATCGCATTGTCAGTCTGGCGGCCAAATCGTTCGAAGCCGGCGACGATCGGCGCAGGCATCGCGGGCGTCACAGCCAGGCCGGCGGCCATCCCCACGATGAGTGCGGCACACAAGGAACGACACGATCTCAAAGGCATGGGCAGAGTCCCCTGGGCGATGACCGCCAGGGGCCAACTGGATCCCGGGCGGCCACGAATATACCGGCGCCTCCGCCGCGCGGTCAGATCGGGCTCCCGCGGGCGCCCGTCACGGCGCCTCGTCGTCGCTCACCGGCATCCCGGTGACGATCTCCACGATGCGCCAGTCGAGCCAGCGAGAGTCGGGATCGAGACCCTTCTTCCCGACAAATCCAACATGGCCACCATGATCGGTGGCGATAAGCCGCACGCAGTCGGGGTAGGCGACGCGGTCGCTGGAAAACATCCAGAACGGGACGAGCGGATCGTCGCGGGAAGTAATGATCGTTGTCGGCGTGTCGATCGCGGGGATGAAGGGAGCGGCGCTCGAGTGGCGGTAGTAGTCGTGGGCGTCGCGGAAGCCGATCGCCGGAGCGGTGAACCAATCATCGAAGCCGTGAAGCGTCCGCGGCCGCGGTCCCTCCGGGGGGCGAAAGGCATCGGGGCGGAGGTGCCACCAGGCTTCGAGGTGCTTGATGAGCACGCCGGTAAAGTGCCGGTCGTAGACGCGGTTGGTACGGCTGCCGATCGACTCGATCCCCGCCAGCAGGTCGATCGGTGGATTGACCGACACGGCCCGCCGCACCGCGGCCGGGACATGCCCCGGCGCCTCGCCGAGATACTTGAGGAGCACATTCCCGGAGAGGGAGACGCCAAACAGGGTCAGGTCAGGCAGCGGCACGTCGGCATCGGAGCTGGTCGCCGGGCGCCCCTCGGTTCGTTCCTCAGAGCAGCACCAGCCGATGACGGCATCGACGACCGCCGCGAGATCCCCTGAGCAGCCGGCATGGTAGGGGCGACGGGCCCAGGCCATCCCGGCGCCGCAGCCGCGCATGTCCCAGCGGAAGACGCGCACGCCACGCGCCGTGAGTTTCTCAGTGAGGCGCACAAGCAGCGGCGTGCGGTGGTGGTCGGCCAGGCCGTGCGAGAGGATCGCCACCTTCCCGCCAGGCGCCCAAGCCTCGGGGCAATCGTCGTGGACGGCGAGCGCGTCGCCATCGGCGAGATCGACGCGCCGCAAAAGCGCCGCATGATCGGCGAGTTTCTGTGGCACAAGCGCCGGCAGGATCGTCTGCACGTGGGGATTCTTCATCCACCACGGCGGCTCGAAGGCCAGCGGCGTGTCGTCAGCGGGCATGGCGGATCCTGCGGGGCCGCAGGCAGTGCGGGAGAGTGTCTCGGGATCAGACGAGGATGTCGGAGATCGGTTCACCGTGGTCCATCTCCAGCCGGCGCCGGCCCGGCACCTCGAGTTTACGGCCATCGAGGCCGAGGAGGTGGAGGACGGTGGCGTGGAGATCGGTGACGTAGTGGCCGTCGCCGAGAGCGTTGTAGCCGAGTTCGTCGGTAGCGCCATGGACATGGCCACGTTTCACCCCGGCCCCGGCGAGCCAGATCGTGAAGCCGTTGGGATGATGGTCGCGTCCGTCGACGCCCCCGCCCCGCTGTTCGAGCCCCGGAGTCCGGCCGAACTCGGTGCAGAAGACGACGAGCGTCTCGTCGAACAGCCCTCGAGCTTTGAGGTCGCGGATCAGCCCGGTGATCGGGAGGTCGATCGTGGCGCATAGCCGGGTGTGGTTTTCCTTGAGTTTCTGGTGCGAATCCCAGACGCCGTACGGCGACGGGAAGACCTGCACGAAGCGCACGCCGCGCTCCACGAGCCGGCGGGCCGTGAGGAGACGCTCGCCGGCGAGCTTCGTCGCCTCGACGTCGAGGCCATAGAGACGGGCTGTCGCCTCGGTCTCGTCGGTGAAGCCGACCGCCTCCGGCACGGCGGCCTGCATCCGGTAGGCGAGCTCATAGCCGCGGATCCGGGCCCGCAGCTCCGCATCGTGCGGATGCTCGGCCGCGGCGATCGCCCCGAGCCGGGCGACGAGGTCGAACTCGTCCCGCTGCTGCCGGGCCGACTGCGCCGCCTGACGGCGGCCGAAGGGGAGCGGGTTGGCCGGATCGATGGCGAAGGGAACGCCGGCATGTTGCGGCCCGAGATAGAGCGAATCGATCGACTGCCGCGTGTCGCTCCGCGTCGGCCCGCCGAGGACGACATATCGGGGAAGATTCTCGTTGAGCGATCCGAGCCCGTAGGAAGCCCAGGCGCCGAGGCTCGGCTGCGGCTCGTCGAGTCGGTGGCGGCCGGTGTGGATCTGGTTCTCGGCGGCGTGGTCATTGTCGGTCGTCCACATGTTCCGCACGAAACAGAGATCGTCGACCACCCCCGCCAGTTGCGGCCACCAGTCGCTGATCTCGATGCCACTGCGGCCGCGGGGGGCGAAACCGACCTGCATCGGATAGATGATGGGGTAGACGTCGCGGACGTTGATCTCCTCGGCCGGCACCGATCGAAACCGCTTCCGATGGAGCGGCGAGTTGACCGGATTGTCGAACGGTGTCTTGTCGTAGCTCTTGCCGGCATGGGCGTTGAGCGCGGGCTTGGGATCGAACGTCTCGACGTGGCTGTAGCCCCCCGAGAGAAACACCCAGATCACCGACTTCGCTCGCGCGCCGGCCGGCGCCGCCAGCGCCGGCTGAGCGTCGCACAGCAGCGACTCAAGCGCCAGCGCGCCGAACCCGAGGCCGAGCCCGGCCCGCGGGCCGGCCGCCAACAGCCCCCGCCGCGTCAGTCTTTGACCTGCTTCGTTGTTGGGCATCGACAGGGCTCCCCGGTCAGCGGATGGCGACGAAGTCGTTGTGATTGAAGAGCACGCGCACAAGCCCGGCCCGGCGCACCTCCGGCTCAACCGGCTCGAGGTGCTCCGCCGGCCCACGGCCTTCCGCGCCGAGCCAATCGAGGCAGGCGGCCATCTCCTCGTCTTGCGGCGCCCGGCCGAGGAGATGCTCGAAGGCGGCCGTCACGAAGGCCCCCCGCTTGTCCTGCTGTTCCGCCGGCAGCCCCGCCCACAGGACGCCGGCGATCTTCGCGCTGGCGGCATGAACAAGCTCGCTGTTGGCCAGCGCCAGCCCCTGCTGCGGGATGATCGTCCGCGAGCGACGATAACAATCGCCGGCGTCGGCGCAGTCGAACACCGCCGCGAACGGGCTGCGGCCATCCTCTTCCGGCTGGCAGCTGTAATAGAGGCTGCGACGGAAGGTGGTGAGAGCCACCGCGTTCTCCAACTCCATTCCCCCGATCGTCCGATCGAGGGTGCCGGCGAGATGGAGGATCGAATCACGCACCACCTCGGCCTCCATCCGGCCGACGTTCATCCGCTTCAGAAGCCGATTCTCCGGATCTTTTCCGACGGAAGCCGCCCCTCCTGACTCGGCGCGGCCGGCAGTGGAGGGCTCCGCGCTTGCCCGGCGGTAGGCGACGCTGGTGACGATGAGCCGGTGGAGCGGCTTCATCCGCCAGCCGTTCTCCATGAACTCGACAGCGAGCCAGTCGAGCAACTGCGGATGGGAAGGAGCGGCGCCAGCCCGGCCGAAATCGAACACGCTCGACAGGAGCGGCTCGTGGAAGTGCCGCATCCAGACATGGTTCACGGCCACCCGTGCCGCGAGCGGATTGGCGCGATCGGTGATCCAGCGTGCCAGCGCCGCTCGCCTCCCGGTGCTCGTCGCCGGATAGGCCGCGGCGATCCGCGTGTAGGCGCCATCGGCAGGGCGCATCGCTGCACCCCGCGCGGCCTCCACCGCTCCCAGTGCCTTCTCGATCGTTGTGGCCGCGGCGACGACCTCCGCTTGTCGGGCGGGGTCGGTCTCGGGCTTGGCCCGCGCCGTGGCAAGCACCCCCTCCGCGGCGAGAAGTGTCTCGAGGGCCGATTGCTCGGCGCCGCGGCGCTCCGCCGCCGTGGCCGCTTCCGCCGCCGCCACGACTTGATCGGGCGGCGCACTGCCGTAGCGGAGCCGCTCGGCGGCGAGCCGGGCATCGAGCGAAACAAGCGCCGCCGTCGCCCGGCCGAGCGCTGCAGCGGCGGCCGTCTTCCGGGCCAGCCCCACGCCATCGTCGAGCGGATGCACCTCCTCGAGCGATCGATGGGCGGCCTCGATCGCCGCGACGGCATCGGCGCGGAAGGCCGCCGCCAGGCGCTCGTCGAGAATCGGATTGAAGGCTGGCGGTGGGAGGCTGATCGGCTCGATCGGTGGCTGGCGGCCGCGGGCGAGGAACGCGGGCACCCCCGGAGGCACAGGCCCGCGGGCCAGATCGCGGTTGCGCTCGTCGCCGTCGGTGTAGAACCAGGTCGGGGCGTCGGCCGCGCGGTCGTAGACCATCACCGTGCCGCGGCGTTCGACTCTCCGCAGCACGCTGTAGTCATACGGCTGAAAAGGCCCCGGATCGGCCTCCCCCGGAAGCCTGTCCTGCCGCAGCCCCATCGGCTCGAAGAAGGCCCGCAGTCGGAAGTAATCCTCCTGCGTGAATGGGTCGAACTTGTGGTCGTGGCAGTGGGCGCAGTTCGTGGACAGCCCGAGAAACGCCTTGCCGACGTGCTCCACGGTCGACCGCATCCAGTCGTTGGGATTGAGCGCGTACCAATTGCGGACGAGATACCCGGTGGCGACGCCGGCGTCGCGGTCGCCCGGATGGAGCTCGTCGGCAGCGAGCATGCAGCGCACCATCTCGTCGTAGCCGGTGTCGGCATTGAGCGCGGCGATGATCCAGTCGCGCCAGCGGAACACCTGCGGGGCGCTGTTCCAGACATCGGGCACGTGCCGGCGGCCGTGCCAGTCGGCATAGCGCCACACATCCATCCAATGCCGGCCCCACCGTTCGCCATAGGCCGGGCTGGCGAGGAGCCGGTCGACGAGCCGGTCGTAGGCATCGGGGGCGGTGTCGGCGAGGAAGGCTCCCAGGTCGTCGCGCGTCGGCGGCAAGCCAGTGAGATCGAGGGTCACGCGCCGCAGGAGCGTCGCCCGGTCGGCCGCGGCCACCGGCTCGAGGCCTTCTGCGGTGAGTCTGGCGTCGAGGAAGCGATCGATCGGATGGCCCGAGCCGCTCGCCCCCACCGGGGGCAGCTCCGCCCGTTCGGGAGCCACGAACGCCCAGTGGTCGCTCCCGTCGTCGACGGGGCCCTCGGCGGCGGAGAGGGTATCGGCCGTGCCAGACCAGACAAGAAAGGCGATGACGCCCAGCCCTCCAGCCATCCAGCCCCACGAACCCCGTCGCTGCTGGCGGGTGATTCTTCGTCGCGGCTGAAGCGGCATGGCCATGGCGAGCGCCCCCGGAAGGTTGACCAGGAGTATACGCCGCCGTCAGTCCACAATTCCCACCACCGTCGCCTCGCTGGCGACCTAGAAGCGGTGGAGGCCTGGGGGGAGATCGGCCGAGAGCATGAGCCGGGCCAGAAACTCGCGCGGGCAGGGGCGATCGTTGGCGCGGGCCTTGTAGCCAAAGAGGTGGGGCGGCTCCGGGATCAGGACGCGCGTCGGGGCCTGGGCGACGCGGCGGGCTTGGAGTGAGCTACTTGGCGGTTGATCTGTGGGGATCGAAGTAGGTCGACTTCTTCCCGCGCGTGGCGAAGTGGGCCTGATTGGCCGGCTGATAGGCCGTCCACACGTCGAGGTCATAAAACGACTCGATCGCTTCGAGAAAGAACGGGATCTGCTCCTCGGCGACCGGCCGGAAGTGGTGGACATCGACGCCGACGTTGAGCGAATTGAGCTGAAACTTCCAGGCGCTGTGGATGTGCCCGACGAGATTGAAGCGGTCCTCCCGGGCCAGTGAGGGATAGTGAGTGATGAAGCAGGGGACGCCGGCGATCGTGACGTCGATCCCTTCCCCCTCCGGCACGATCCGCTCGAAGTAGGGAGCGAACTGCGCATCGGTGAAGGGCCTGTCGTGATTGCCCCGCAGCAGGATCTTGCGGCCATGGAACCGGGCCACATGGGGGAGAAACTCCTCCGGAGACGCCTTCTGGTAGAGGACGTCGCCGTTGACATAGACGAGATCGTCCGGCGC
>CAMARC010000236.1 GCA_945860405.1 Candidatus Kuenenia stuttgartensis
AGCGATTTTGGTGCCGCAGCCTTGGCCACGGCCGGTTTGTCGGCAGCGGCTTTGGCCACGGGAGCCTTGGCAGCCGCGGGCTTCGGCGTCGGTTGATCGGCCGGGGTTGCTGAGCCCCCTCCCTGCTCCGCCTCTTTCTTGGCCCTTGCCAAGGCCATGATCTCGGCGACGCTCGGCCGTCCGCCGGCGGCACCGGCAGGCTTTGCGGCGGCCGGCTTGGGAGCGGCGGCCTTCGGGGCCGGGGTGTCCGTCACCTCGGCTGGTGGCACCGCCTCGGCGGCCTCGGATTTGGCCGCTTTGGCGGCTCTCGCGGCCGCGAGAATCTCAGCCGTCGACATCTTCTTGTTTTCAGCCATGCCTCGCCTCAACGCTCAAGGTCGCCGATGGCCCCCGATCGAACGTGGTCGCATCGCTGCGATGGCACTTCGGGGAATAAAGTTGCGTCGTCCGTTCAGATCTAAATTTGAACCAAACCGTAGCCTGCATGCAGGGCTGTTGGCCCGTCAACCAACAAACCCCACCGCCCATCCGATTTCCCGCTCCAAAACGCCCGGCCGAGACGGCCAGAAGTCGAAGGAAACCACAGGAATTGACGGGCGAGAGGGAGTTCGTGATTTTTTTCACGAACTCTCTTTCAACTGTATCGGCTGGGCTATGGCTGTCAACGTCGGGTGGGGCGTGGAGACCGCGAATTCAGCCCCACCCGCACGATTTCCAATTCCGTCACCGACCGTCGCCGCGGCGAGGGGCTCGGACAGCCCTTCCGGCGGCAGAGCCGGCGGGGATGCTGGCTACCCAATCGTATCCCAGGAGGGCCGGTTTTGCGGGGGCGGAAAGTCGATTCGCATCCCGAGACCCTTCCTGTAGTCTGCTCCCCTCCGGGGCCGTGCGGGCTTTGGGTGCAAAGCCCGCTGTTCCCGAACCTCACTTCGGCCCAACTCCATTCCCGAAAGGATCGTTCCCTGTGGCAGGCCCCTCGCGTCGCGTCCTCGTCGTCGGTAGCGGTGGTCGCGAGCATGCCTTGGCCTGGAAGCTCGCCTCCGACGGCGCCGAGGTGCTCATCGCCCCAGGCAATGCAGGAACGGCACAGATCGGCGAGAACGTCGCGGTGAAGGCCGCGGACATCCCGGGGCTGGTGGGACTGGCCCGGTCCCGCGCGGTTGACCTCACGGTGATCGGCCCGGAGGCTCCGCTCGTGGCCGGCGTTGTCGACACCTTTCAGGCCGAGGGTTTGAGGATCTTCGGCCCCACCGCCCGGGCCGCGCAGATCGAGGGAAGCAAGACGTTCTGCAAACAGATCCTTCACCGGGGGGACGTTCCCACGGCCATGTACCGGGAGTTCCGCTCGGCAAAGCGTGCTCAGGAGTATCTCGAGGCCCGCGAGGACATGCCGGTCGTGGTCAAGGCCGACGGGCTGGCGGCCGGCAAGGGGGTGTTTGTCTGTGCCGATCGGGCGGCGGCACTGGCTGCCGTGGCCACCCTCGCCGGGGATCCACAGTTCGCCGCCGCCGCCAAGGGGATTCTGGTGGAGGAACGTCTTGATGGGCGCGAGGTGAGCGTGATGGCGATCACCGACGGGCGGACGATCGTCACCCTGCCGCCGCTCCAGGACCACAAGGCGGCGTACGACGGTGATCTCGGGCCGAACACCGGTGGCATGGGAGCGTACTGCCCGACGCCGTTTGTCGATGCCGCCCTGATGGCGGAAATCGAGTCGCGAATTCTCGTGCCGACTGTCCATGCGATGCGGCGCTCGCAGGTTCCCTTCCAGGGGGTGCTGTTTGCCGGGTTGATGCTCACGGCTCAGGGGCCAAAGGTCCTCGAGTTCAACGCCCGTTTCGGCGATCCGGAGTGCGAGGCGCTGATGGTGCTGCTGGAATCGAGCCTCCTGGAGATCGTCGATGCGACGGTCGATCGGAAACTGGAGGCCATCGATACCCCGAGGTGGAAGTCGGGGGCGGCCGTCACCGTCGTCATGGCCTCGGAGGGGTATCCGGGCGACGTCGAGAAGGGGCGGCCGATCCGGGGGCTCGCCGATGCCCACTCGCTCGAGGGAGTGGAGGTGTTTCACGCCGCGACCCGTCCCGGGGCCAATGGGGAGGGCGTGGTGAATGACGGCGGGCGGACGCTCGCCGTCACGGCCGTTGGTGAGAGCCTCGCCAGAGCCAAGCTCCGCGCCTATTCGGGGGTCCGTCGCATCCGCTGGAACGGCGCCTGGTGCCGCAAGGACATCGCCGACAAGGGGATCGACCGCGATCGCGAATTGGCCGCTGCCGAACCAGGGACTCCCCGATGAAACTCCGTGTCGGCATCGTCGGTCTCGGCCCGCTTTGGGAAAAGCGGCACCTGCCCGCACTGCGCTCGCTCGCGGACCGTTTCGAGGTGCACGGGATCTGCGAGCAGGTCGCCCACCTGGCGCGGAGAGCGGCAGGGGAACTCGGGACGGTGGCCGTGGAGGGATTTCGGGCCCTCGCCGCGCGCGATGACATTGACGCGATTCTCTACCTCTCCGATCAATGGTACGGCGTAGCGCCGATCCTCGCCGCCTGCGACCACGGCAAGGCCGTTTATGCGGGGGCTTCCCTGCCGGTCGATACCGCCGAGGCCGACGTGCTCCGCCGCCGCGTCGAGCAATCGGGGATCGCGTTCATGGCCGAGCTTCCCCGCCGGTACGCCCCCGCCACGATGCGTCTGAAGGAGTTGATCGCCACCCGTCTCGGGGCGCCGCGGATGCTCTTCTGCCATCGACGGGTGCCGCAGATCACCCCCTCGGCCACCGTGCCCCCGCGCGACGGTGCTACCGAGGCCCGGGATCTCATGGAACTGGTCGATTGGTGCCGGTATGTCGTCGGCACCGACCCGACGAGCGTCGTAGCGGTGCGGCACGCGGAGACGCCGGGCGCCGAGGTTGACGACTACCAGATGATGAGCCTCGACTTCACAACATCCGGGGCACCCGGCAACGGGCCGATCGCCCAGATCAGCTGCGGCTATTACATCCCCGCTTGCTGGGAGGAAGCCGTCGGCTTCAGGCCCCCTTCGGCCCTCCAGGTGGCATGCGAGAAGGGGATCGCGTTCGTCGACCACCCCAATGGCTTGGTGTGGTTCGACACGGCGGGGCGGCACCAGGAAGCCCTCGATGCAGACCGCTCCGTCGGCGAGCAGATGCTCCTCCAATTCCACCGCAAGGTGACCAGTCTCCTCAGGCCGCACAGCGGCCTCGAGGACGTCCTTGGTGCGATGAACGTGGTGCAGGCCGCCAGTTTGAGCCAGCACGAGGGGCGGCGCATTCCGCTCGCGTAAGCCCTCGGCCTGCGCCCCATCGGCGTCGCGGGCCACCTCCGGCCCGTCACAGGGCCGCGACGACCAGATCCCCAACTTCGCTCGTGCCATGCCCCATTCGGCCGGCCGCTTGACTGGTCATCTTCGTGCCGGTGACGTGGGCCACGGCCTTGTCGACCCGCGCTGCGGCACGGGGGTGGCCGTTGTGCTCGAGAAGCATGGCCATGGCATTGATCGCCGCGATCGGGTTGATCTTGTTGGTGCCGGTGTACTTCGGGGCACTTCCCCCCATCGGCTCAAACATGCTCACGCCCCGCTTCCCCGCAGGGGAAACGTCGGGATTGAGGTTGGCGCCGGCCGCCACGCCCATGCCTCCCTGGAGGATGCCGGCGAGGGCGGTGCTGATGTCGCCGAACATGTTCGTGGTGACGATGACGTCGTAGGCGTCAGGATTCTTCACCATCCACATGCAGCAGGCGTCGACGTGGTTGTAGTCGGTCTTCACGTCGGGGTATTCCGCGGCCACCTCCTGGAACGTCCGCCACCAAAGGTCGTGGCCGTAGGTGAGGACGTTGGTTTTGGCGACGAGCGTGAGCGTCTTCTTGGGGCTGTTGCGCTTCCGGGTGTAGTCGAAGGCCCAGCGGATGCAGCGCTCGCAGCCTTTGCGGGTGTAGACGGCCGACTGGGTCGCGACTTCGTCAGGGGTACCCTTCTTGAGGTAGCCGCCAACGCCGCAGTAGAGATCTTCGGTGTTTTCGCGGACGACGACGAAGTCGATGTCCCCCGGGCCACGTCCGGCCAGCGGGGTCTCCACGCCGGGGAGAAGCTTCACGGGACGGAGGTTGATGTACTGATCGAGCTTGAAGCGCAACTCCAGCAAGAGGCCCTTCTCGAGAATGCCCGGGGTGACGCCGGGGTGGCCGATCGCCCCGAGGAAAATCGCATCCTTGCGGCGGAGCAGGTCGAGGCCCCCATCGGGAATGATTTCGCCGGTTCGCAGGTAGCGATCCCCGCCCCAGTCGAGCGTCTCGATGTCGTAGGAGATTCCCTCGAGCGCCGCCACGGCGGCAAGCACCTTGATCGCCTCGGCTGTGACTTCAGGGCCGGTGCCGTCTCCGGGGATCGCTGCGATCGACAGGGTGCTGGAAGCCATGGACGGAATCGACTCCGGGGGGTGAGGGGATTAGTTGTTGCTGAAGTCGAGCTGCTTGCCCGTCTTGATGCCGAGGGGGTTCTTCACGAACCGCTGACGGCAGGCATCACAGAGGTCGAATCGCAAGGACCTCGCGCCATCGTCAAAGGGGAGATCCTCCTCCCCCATCCGTTCGAGGATTTCATGCATCGCATCGAGATGATCGGCTTCCTCGGCCATGGCGGAGGAATTTCCCGCCATGTCCTCGACCGCCGGAAACACCTCAATCTTCACGACGTGCCGCACGTCGTTGTGGGGGTGGATCGGACGTTTGCAGGCGTCACAGGAGTAGTGGAGCATCGTGTGTTCTCGGGGGGAACAGCGTCTTCCGGCGTCGCCCGGTGGCCTTGATCGAGAGTCTGCCCGCAATCTGCGTCAAAGGCAAGGGACTCGTCGGCCTTCAGAGACGGTTCCCCGCCTGGCGCGCCACGGAGATGGCATGGGTGGACGTTTGGCAAGCGACGACCCCACGGACTAGACTTTCGCAGTCTCGCAAGCTCCCCACGATCCGTCAGGATTCCGATGTACGGGATGGCGAACACCGCGCAGCCGGTTCAGGGTGCCCCTTTCGGGGTGGCATCGTTGACGTCGTCGTCGCTGACGTCGAGCGTCCTTGTGCTCAATCGCTCGTTCGTCGCCGTGCATGTCACGAATGTCCGGCGCGCCGTGACGCTCCTCTTCCGGCAACTCGCCGAAGTGGTGCACATCGAGCAGGGGCAGTTCGCAGCTCATTCGCTCGAGTCGTGGCGCGAGTTGTCGCAGCTCCGCTCTGCCTTCCGCACGCCCGACGAGGATTGGGTGCGGGGCGTCGGCTTCGACCTTCAGGCTCCGCGGGTGATCCGCCTCGTCGCCTGCGACCGCGGCCCGCGGCAGGGATTGCGATTCAATCGCCGCAATGTGTTCGCTCGCGACGGAAACCAGTGCCAATACTGCGGCCGCGGCTTCCCCACGAGCGAGCTGTCGCTCGATCACGTTGTCCCGCGGAGCCGAGGCGGGATCACGAGTTGGGAAAACATCGTCTGCGCGTGCGTGGGCTGCAACGTGAGAAAAGGGGGCCGAACGCCCCACGAGGCCCGCATGCAATTGATCCGGCAGCCCGTCAAGCCCCGTCGCAGCCCGCTGCTCTCGGTGAAACTCGGCAACCCGAAGTACGCGAGTTGGCGGAGCTTCGTCGACAGCGCGTACTGGACCGTCGACCTCCGCTGAGCTGGCGCGGCTCAAGGGCCTCGCTTGGCCTCGCCTACGCTTCGCAGCCGCGGGGCGGTGCGGCGACAGCCGCCGCCCCGCCCACTGCGGACCGGATGGTCCGCACTCAGCCCATTGCGGACCGGATGGTCCGCACTTAACACAGCGGATCTTTTTTCTCGGTGATCACCGGGCACTGCGGTGACATCTCGGCGTTGAGTTCCTTGAAATCCTTCCAGTCGGCCGGGAGGTTGTCCTCGTGGAAGACCGCCTCGACCGGGCACTCCGGAACGCAGGCCTCACAGTCGATGCACTCGTCGGGGTGGATGTAGACCATCTTGTCCCCCTCGTAGAAGCACTCGACGGGGCACACCACGACGCAGTCGGTGTACTTGCAGGCAAAACAGGGTTCGGCGACGACATGGGTCATGATCGAGTCATCTCCAGGAG
>CAMARC010000237.1 GCA_945860405.1 Candidatus Kuenenia stuttgartensis
GGCCCCCGGAACACGACCGGCCCCTTGCCGAGGCTGATCTCCCCCTCCGACTTCTTGTCGATCGTCGGGCAGTCGGTGGCGTGGGTGACATCGACGGCGATCGCGACCTGGGGATCGACGCCGAAGGCGCTCGTCTGGGCCCCGCGGAGACCGATTTCCTCCTGAACCGTCGAGGCGACATGGAGCGAACAGGCGAGGGGCCCCGCTTCAACCGCGCGGCGGAAGGCCTCGAGCACCACCCACAGCCCCACCTTGTCGTCCATCGCCGGCGAGGCCAGAAGATTGTTGCGGAGCGGTTGAACGCGCAATTCCACCGTCACGCAATCGCCGATTCGGATCACGCCCTCGAGATCGGCCTTGTCCCGTGCCCCGACGTCGATCCACAGATCCTTCATCTTCGGGACGACCTTCCGCTCCTCCTCGGTGAGGAGGTGGATCGGCTTGCGGGCGATGACGCCGGGCACCGGCCCCGCCGCTCCCCACACGACCACGCGCGAGCCGATCAGCTGCATCGGATCCCAGCCGCCGATCGGCTGCACCGAGCAATAGCCCTCGGCGTCGATGTATTGGATGATGAGACCGATCTGGTCGCAGTGCCCGGCGAGGAGCATCCGCAGCGGAGCCCCGGGATTTTTCACACCGATCACGTTGCCGTGGGAGTCGGTCGAGACGGTGTCGGCGACGGCCTCGAGATACGAGCGCACGAGGTCCTGCACCGGCCACTCGTAGCCGGATGGGCTGGGGGTGCCGAGAAGACGAAACAGGAAGTCGCGGGCGGAGTCTTTCACGTGCCGGGGGTCCTGCGGGCGATGAGGGGCGGGACAGCGTTTGTCGGACGGGTGGGAGCGGTGGCGACGGGGTCGCCCCGCCACCGAAACGTTGTACGGGATCGATGCGGGCCACGCGACCCGCTCCGCCCTCCCCCACCAGCCCGTCCCCCCATCGGCACGACCGGCATGACAAGCATGACCGGCAGATTCCCCGGCGGCCAAGCCGCTCCCCGGCCGGAGCGGGGGAGCGTCGTTGGTCGCGCCAAGCTACGCTCGGTACATTGCGAGACTTTCCCTTTCCCGGAGCAACCCCACCATGGCTCACACTGGCTCGACCGAACCGGTGCGGATCGGCATCGTCGGGCTCGGCACCGTCGGCTCCGGCGTCGTCCGTCTCCTCGTTGACTCCGCCGACCACATCACCCGCCATGCCGGTCGGCCGATTGAGGTCGCTGCCGCGGTCGTTCGCGACCCCGCCAAGGACCGCGACTGCACGCTCCCGGCAATCCCGATCTCGACCGACATCGCCACGATCTCGCAGGATCCCTCGATCACGATTGCTGCCCTTCTCGTCGGCGGCCTCGAGCCGGCCCGTTCGATGATGGTGGAGCTTCTCGAGAACGGAAAGGATGTCGTCACCGCCAACAAGGCGCTCCTCGCCGAGCACGGCCCGGAGCTGTTCGAACTCGCCCGCCGGCTCGGCCGCTCGATCGCCTTCGAGGCAGCGGTCGCCGGCGGGATCCCGATCGTCGCCGCGATCGGCGAATGCCTCGCCGCCAACCGGATCGAGAGCATCCGCGGCATCCTCAACGGCACGAGCAACTTCATCCTCACCCGGATGGAGGAGGACGGCTCGAGCTACGCCGAGGCCTTGGCACTCGCGCAGGCAAAGGGCTTCGCTGAAGCTGATCCCTCGATGGACGTCGACGGCACCGATGCCACGCAAAAGCTCGCGATCCTCTCCCACCTCGCCTTCGGCGTCTGGGTTCCCTGGAAGGAGATCCCGCGGACAGGCATCGACACCGTCGACATCGACCTCATTCACTACGCTGCCGAGCTCGGCTACCGGATCCGCCTCGTGGCCGTGGCCCGGCGGAGCAACGGCCGACTGGCGATGCGGGTCGCGCCGGCGCTGGTGAAGATCGGCACGCCCCTGGCTGAGACGCGCGGTGCCTACAACGCTGTCAGCATCGTCGGCGACGCCGTCGGGCGGATGTTCTTTCATGGGCTCGGGGCGGGGCAGATGCCGACCGCCTCGGCCGTCGTCGCCGACATCATCGACACCGTCGTCGGGCGAACGGCGATCACCTTCCGCACCACCGGGCTCCTCTCCGCCGACACCCCAGCAGCGAAGCTCGCCGGCGGCGATGCCAGCGAGCGTCACTTCCTCCGCATCGTCGTCACCGACCGCCCCGGCGTCCTGGCGCGGATCACCGGAATCCTCGGCGACCACGGGATCTCGATCGCCTCGGTGATCCAGCATGACCCCATCGCTACCGGAGACGCCCCCGCCACGAGCATTCCGCCGGACGTGGCGCTCGTGATCATGACGCACTCATGCCCGTCGAGTGCCGTCCACGAGGCTCTCCTTTCCATCGACCGCTGCGATGCCGTCCGGGGGAAGAGCGTCTGCCTGGGAGTGCTCGACGAATGAGCCGCCACACTTTCCAAAGCCCACCACCACGCGGGGAGCCAGTGCGGATGAAGTACGTGATCGTGATTCCCGACGGCGCCGCCGACGCCCCCCAGGCCTCGCTCGGGGGGCTGACGCCGTTTCAGGCCGCGCGCACGCCGGCGCTCGACAGCGTCGCTGCGCGCGGGCAGGTCGGGCTCACCAACCACGTTCCTGAGAGCCTTCCCCCCGGCTCCGAGGTGGCCTGCATGAGCCTCCTCGGCTACGACCCGCTCCGCTTCTTCACCGGCCGGGCGCCGCTCGAGGCGGCTGCCAAGGGGATCGAACTGGCCGCCGATGACTGGGCCGTCCGCTGTAACCTCGTCACGATCACCGACGGCGTGATGGAGGATTTCACCGCCGGGCATGTCTCGACCGAAGAAGCCACAGCGCTCCTCGCCGCCTGCCAGGAAGGGCTCGCCGCCGACTTCCCCGACCTCGCCGGCTGGCAGTTCACCCCCGGCGTCAGCTACCGCAATCTCCTCCTGTATCGCGGCTCGGCCGGCGTACCGGCTCCGCTTGGCGCCGACCTCCGGGCCACGCCCCCCCACGACCTCGTCGATCAGCCGGTCTTCGATGCCTTCCCGCGCGGCACCGGCAGCCACCTCCTCACCGATCTCATGGCCGCGAGTGCCCGCTGGCTCACCGGGCATCCGGTCAATGCGGCCCGGATCGCCGCCGGCAAGCGCCCGGCCACGAACGTCTGGCTGTGGGGGGCAGGGCGGGCGCCGCGGATGGAGCCGTTTGCGACGAAGTACGCCGCCACCGGCTTCGGCACGCTCTCGACGATGATCACGGCGGTCGATCTCCTTCGCGGCCTGGCGGCGCTCGCCGGCTGGAAGCGCCTCGAGGTGGCTGGAGCCACCGGCTATCTCGACACCGACTACGCTGCCAAGGGGCGGGCGGCAATCGCGGAGCTCGCCCACGCCGATCTCGTCTGCGTCCACGTCGAGGCCCCCGACGAGGCGAGCCACGAAGGGAACGCGGTGGAGAAGGTGCGGGCGATCGAGCGCATCGATGAGCTCATCGTGGGGCCGATCGCGGCCCACCTGGCAACGCTGCCGGCATGGCGGCTGCTCGTCTGCCCCGATCACCCAACGTTCCTCGCCACGAAGACCCATTCCCGCGGCGCCGTCCCGTATTTACTCGCCGGCAGCGGCATCGAGGGGACCGGGGGGACCTACGACGAGGTCGCTGCGGCAGCGGCGGTCGCCCGCGATCCAGCGGCGCGGATCGAGCCGGGCTGGACGTTGATGGAACGGCTTCTCGACAGGTCGGTGTGAGGCATGTGATCTGTTGCCCGGGCACAAGGCCCCGGCAGAAATAAAGGAGCGGTGACTCGATGGCCCTGGTGGTTCAAAAGTTCGGCGGGACGAGCGTGGCCGACGCGCAGAAGATCGTGGCCGCAGCGCGCAAGGCGGTGGCCCGGCACAAGGCGGGGGACAAGGTCGTCGTGGTCGTGAGTGCCATGGGGCACCAGACCGACGTCCTTGTCGATCTCGCCAAACAGATCACCGAGCGCCCCAGCGCCCGCGAGATGGACATGCTTCTCTCCACCGGCGAGCAGGTGAGCGTGGCCCTGTTCGCGATGGCGATCCAATCGCTCGGGGAAGAGGCGGTGAGCCTCACCGGCGCCCAGATCGGCATCCGCACCGACAGCACCCACACGAAGGCCCGGATCAAGTCGATCTCCACCGACCACGTCATGAAGCTCCTCGATGATGGCCGGATCGTGATCGCCGCCGGCTTCCAGGGGATCGACCAGCACGGCAACATCACAACGCTCGGCCGCGGCGGCTCCGATACCACCGCCGTGGCGCTCGCCGCGGTGCTGCGGGCCGACGTCTGCGAGATCTACACCGACGTCGACGGCGTCTACACGACCGATCCGCGGATCCTCTCCACCGCCCGTCGCCTCCCCTCGATCAGCTACGACGAGATGCTGGAACTTGCGAGCCTCGGTGCCGGCGTGATGCACCCGCGGTCGATCGAGTTTGCCAAGAAGTTCGGCGTGCCGGTGCTCGTCCGCTCGAGCTTCAAGGATGTCCCCGGCACACTCATCGTCGCTGCCGACCGGGCCACGGCCCGCCCCGTGAGCGGTGTGGCGCTGGCGAAGGACGAGGCCCGGATCACGCTCGAAGGGGTGCCCGATCAGCCGGGGAGCAATCACAAGCTTTTCTCGCCGCTGGCCTCCTCGGGGATCGCCGTCGACATGATCGTGCAAAACGTCGCCCAGCACGGCCTCGCCGACATCTCCTTCACCGTCCCGGCCGACGACCTCGCCCAGGCCCTCGACGTCACTCGGGCCGTCGCCAAGGCGCTCGGCGCTACGGGTGTCTCGCACGACGATTCGATGGCGAAAGTCTCGGTCGTCGGCGTTGGCATGGCGCGGGAGGAGGGGGTGGCGGGGCGGATGTTCCTGGCGCTGTCGCGCGAGCGGATCAACGTCCGCATGATCACCACCAGCGAGATCAAGATCTCGGTGCTGATCGACCGGGCCGATGCGGCCAAGGCGGTGAAGGCCGCCCATGCCGCCTTCGGGCTCGAGAAGCCGGAAGTCGACACGGCCGAGTCGGCCGGCACCGCCGCGCCGCCGACGAAGTCGAGCCCGCTCGACGTTGTCCGGCGCCTCGAGGGGATGGAGGATCTGGCGGTCGAGGACTGCCAACTCGATTCCTCGCAGGCACTCGTCACCTTCACCGACCTCCCCGACACGCCCGGCGTCGCCGCGGATGTCTTCGAGGAGATCGGCCGGCAGAAATTGTTTGTCGACATGATCGTCCAGAGCCATCCGCGCGGTGGTCGGGCCGAGCTGTCGTTCACGGTGCCGGCGGTCGATCGTGATCGGGCGATCGAGGTGGCGGGGAGGATCGCAAAGGCCCGGGGGGCAACCGTGGCCAACGTGCCACATGTCGCCAAGCTCTCGATTACGGGCGTGGGGATCCGCAGCCACGCCGGCATCGCCGACCGTCTCTTCGCGCCGCTCGGCGACGCGGGGGTGAACGTCGATCTCGTCAGCACGAGCGAAGTGAGGCTCAACGTCGTCGTCGCCGCCGAGCAGGGGAAGCAGTCGCTTGAGGTCCTGCGCAAGGCTTTTGGGCTGTAAGCGGGAGCGGCCGCCTGCTTACGGCGCCGAAGCCTCGGAGCTCGGCACCGATTCGCCGCCGGCGGTATTGAGCGCGATGACGCGGTAGCGATGGGACTTCCCGGCCTGCGGCGCGGGGTCGACAAACTCGAAGCGGGCGAGCGGCTGCGGCGGAGTGTCGCTGTATTGGAGCCGCTGGAAGACAGGCCGGCCGAACGGATTTTGGGGATTGTCCGGCAGGGGAGCGATCCGCATGCCGTCGCGTTCGATGACGAAGCCGGCCAGGCCGCTTTCAAGATCGGCCACGGCGTCCCAGACAAGCATGTCGTTCTCGAATCGCACCCGCGTGGGCGCAGGGGGCGGTGAGTCGTCGGCGACCCGCGTATCCTTCACATAGGCCGTAAAGCGTTTGGCTGTTGCTTCGTCGGGAAGCCAGCCGAGGGAGAGTGCGTCGCCGGAAAAGCGCTCGGCCGGAACAGGCGTGCCCCCTTCGATCGGCGCAAACCACGCCTTCTCGATCGCCATCGGGCGAAGCGGCCCGTCGGGCTCCTCCGG
>CAMARC010000238.1 GCA_945860405.1 Candidatus Kuenenia stuttgartensis
TCGGCATGCTGCTGCCGGCCGTTCAAGCGGCCCGCGAAGCTGGTCGCCGTAACACGTGCATTAACAACGTCCGTCAGATCGGCCTCGCCGTGACGAACTTCGACAACTCGAAGAAGTTCATCCCCGGCTGGCGCAATGCTCATCCGAACGGGACCGTGGCCGCGGGAGCCCCTTCTGACGTGCTGGGGACCACGGTTTCATGGCCCGTCATGATCCTTCCGAACATCGAACGTCTCGACATCTACAAAAACATTTGGGAAAACGTGGCGTCGGTTTCCGCTACCGGTGCTGTGCCGGTCGAGATCTTCGTTTGCCCGACTTCGGTGCCGGCTAACGCTTCTGCCCCCACCATCGCCTATGCCGGGAACGTCGGGATGGGATACATCCGAGCTGGCTCGCAGGTTCAATTCCGAGACGACAGCGTCATGCTCGACACTGTTGGAAAGACCACCCCGGCGAACCCCAACAATTACGCCCCGATGAAGAACAGCGTCGACTACATCAGCACTGGCGACGGAGCTTCGATGACGCTTCTTCTTGCGGAACGGTCGGGGGCGCTCTACAGCCCGCAGGCCTACTACGACGTTTGCCCTCCGTCGGCACTGACGTCATTCAAGTTCGACAAGACCGACTACCCGGGTATGTCGAGCCCACTGTCCCCGATTCCTGGCTTTGGCGCTTTGCCGATCAATTACGGGTCCGCTCCGAGCACCTCAGGGCTCATCACGTCGACCAGCCAAAAGATGATGAACCTGACCCCGGTTGAGTTCGCTGCTCTGACTGCAATGGGCGTGAACGCTTCGGCTACTCCTTCGTCCCGCCACCCCGGCGGTATCGTCGCTGCCTTCTGTGACGGGCACGTCAAGTCCTTGAGCGATGGACTCGATCCCCGCGTCTACTGCCAACTGCTCACCCCCAACTCGGTCAGCCAGGCTGGGTTCATGTACCCCTACATCTACGGCAACTCCGACTTCAACACGAAGGTGATCTCCGAGAAGGAGTTCGAGTGATCCGCTAAAAACGCCCTCTCCGTGGCCTCGCCGCGGGAGGATCCGCTGCCTACAAATGAAGGGCCGGTGGTGTCGAAGCCCGACGCCGCCGGCCCTTCGGCTTTTGCCCGGCTGCCCCCCCTGGCTTGCCCCGCTTCCCCACCGATTTCGCTGCAAAAACTCTCTCCGCCCCTCTTCCACGCCCTCTCCTATCACGCCCTTCCCTATCACGCCCTCTTGGGCCCTCCCGCCATGACTGCCGCCACCTCCGCCGTCACGAGCCCCGCCAGCCGCCGCCAGACTGTCGACCTCGGCGACCTCCGCCTGCGGCTCCTCGCCCATCCGATCTACGCGATGGTCGATAGCCCGAAGCGCCTCCGCCGTTTCATGGAGCACCATGTCTTCGCCGTCTGGGATTTCCAGAGCCTCCTTGTCGCCCTCCAGCAGAAGCTGACCTGCACCACGCTTCCCTGGATCCCCACCCCCGATCGGGAGGCCCGGCGGCTCGTCAATGAGATCGTCCTCGACGAGCAATCCGACGAGCTTCCCGACGGCACCCACGCCTCCCACTTCGAACTCTATCTCGAGTGCATGCGCCAGGCCGGCGCCGACACCGGCCCGATCGAAACGCTCCTCGCGCTCCTCGCCGCCGGCATCCCGCTCGATCGCGCCCTCGACGAGGCCCGCGTGCCCGCAGCCGCCGCGACGTTTGTCCGGACGTCGTTTGCGATCATCGCCTCGGGCTCGGCCCACAAGATCGTGGCGGCGTTCACGTATGGCCGCGAGGACGTGATCCCGGAGATGTTTCGCCCGCTCGTCGTCGCCCTGGCCGCCCAGGATCCCCACAGCTGGGAGCGGCTCCGCTTCTACCTCGAGCGCCACATCGAAGCCGACGACGAAAAGCATGGCCCGATGTGTCGGCGGATCGTGGCCAGCCTGTGTGGCGATGATGCCGGCAAATGGGCCGACGCCTCCGCCACCGCCCGCGGCTCGCTCGAAGCCCGCCTCGAACTCTGGGATTCGATTGCTGCCGAGCTCGACCTCGGCGAGAACGCCTCCCGCTAAGGCCGAGCGTTCCCCGGCAAGAGGCGACAACGGCCGCCCGCGGCCAGCTTGACCAGGGAGGATACGCCCGTACACTCAAGAGAAAAGCCTTTCTCTCTGGAGCCGCGGCCCCGCCGCAATTCAACCATGACATCCGACCAACTCCGCCTCGCCCACAAGGCGCAGCCGTTCGTCCCCTTCCGAGTGAACCTTGCCGACGGCCGATCGATCCCAGTGCTCCATCCCGAGTACCTTGCTTGGAATCCCGGTGGACGAACCGTCATCATCATCCAGCCCGACGATTCCTGGTCGTCGGTCGACCTGCTCCTCGTGACATCGCTCGAGTTTCCCGCCCCGGAGCGAGGCGCCGCCTGAAGCCTGCCCTCCAAGGCGGCCTGAGGATGGGATCACTCAGCCGCGCCTTCCGCGCGGCGTTCCCAGAGCTTTGTGTGGGGCCCGAGCTTCGTCGATCGCCACCCTGGCTGGCCGCCTGAGGAAGTCCTCGACCTCGGTGCGATCGGGGTGGTCATTGACGAAGAGAAACGAGTCGAAGCTCTCCACGCATACAGCCAGGCTCTTCATCGTGCCCGGGAGGTCGACGCGGCCGATTCCCGCGAGATCGGCCTCATGGCGGATATCCCCCTCGACGACCTTCACTCCGAGACCGCGGAGCGGCTCGGCTCGACGTTGCCCCGGCTGCCGTCACGGAGGAAGTTGTCGAGGCCGACGACCTCGAGCTCCGCAAGCGCCAAAAGCAACGTGGGGATCGCGTCGATCCAACGAAGCCGCAGGCACCGGGGACAAGCAGCCTCAGCGCTCGCTCCATCCGCGGACGATCTCGGTGAAGATATCGTCAAGGCTCTTGTCGAGCCGCCACTGAGGATAATGGGCCTGGATTTTCGCGAGATCGGAGATGTAGCAGATGTGATCCCCCTCCCGGTTCGCGTCGACGTAGCTCCACGCCATCTTCCGGCCCGAGAGCTGCTCGACGCGGTCAAACGCTTCGAGGATCGAGCAGCTGTTGCCCCGGCCGCCACCGAGGTTGTAGACCTCGCCGTTGCGCGGCGCCGCGACAAACGCCTCGATAAATCTGGCCACGTCATGGGCGTGGATGTTGTCGCGGACCTGCTTCCCCTTGTAGCCGTAGACGTTGTACGGACGCCCCTCGAGATTGCACTTCACGAGGTAGCTGAGGAAGCCGTGGAGCTCGACGCCGCAGTGGGCCGGCCCCGTTAGGCAGCCTCCCCGCAGGCAGCAGGTCGGCATGGAAAAGTAGCGGCCATACTCCTGCACCATCACGTCGGCGGCCACCTTCGAAGCCCCGAACAGCGAGTGCTTGCTCTGGTCGATGCGGAAGGTCTCGGGGATGCCGTCGCGCCAGGCCGGATCGGCGTAGTCCCAGCGGGTGGCGAGCTCCTCGAGCGCCAGCTCGTTGGGGGCGTCGCCGTAGACCTTGTTCGTGCTCATGTGCACGAACGGCGATTCCTTCACGCTCCGCCTGGCCGCTTCGAGGAGATTGAGCGTGCCGACGGCATTGGTGTCGAAATCGTCGAAGGGAATCGCGGCCGCCCGGTCATGCGAAGGCTGGGCCGCGGTATGAACGATCGCGTCGGGCCGCAGGTCGGCGATGAGCTGGAGAACCCCCTCGCGATCGCGGATGTCGATCTCGTGGTGGGAGAAGCGGGGAAGCGCCGACAGCATCCGCTCCTGGTTCCAGCGGGTGTCGCCGGCGGGCCCGAAGAACACGGCCCGCTGGTTATTGTCGACGCCGTGGACGGACCAACCTTGTTCGTGGAAGTGGGTTGCCACCTCACTGCCGATCAGGCCAGACGATCCCGTGACCAAAAGTCGCTTTGTCATCGAATCGCTTCCGTTGCCTGAAATCACGGCCCGGCCATGGCAGGTGCCATGACCGAGCCGCTTGCCTGTGTGAGGAGTTCAGAGAGAAACTGCCGCCCGCAGCGCGAAGATCACTTCGCGGCGGCGAGATCGGCCTTCTTCTTTTCCTCGATGATTTCCTTCTGGATGTTCCCCGGCGTCGGCCGGTACTTCGAGAACTCCATCGTGAACACGCCCTGACCTTGCGTCATGCTCCGCAGGTCGGTCGAGTAGCCGAAGGTCTCGGCCAGCGGCACCTCGGCGATGATCGTCGAGGTGTTGCCGACGGTCTCGGTGGAGATGATCAGGCCGCGGCGCTTGTTGAGCTCGCCGGTCACCGGCCCTTGGAAGTCGGCGGGCACTTCGACTTCCATCTTCATGATCGGCTCGAGAAGGACGGGCTTCGTGTTGAGGAAGGCCTCACGGAAGCCGGCCCGGGCGCAGATCTGGAAGGCCATGTCGGAGGAGTCGACGTCGTGGTAGGAGCCGTCTTCGAGCGTCGCCTTCACGCCCACGATCGGGAAGCCGGCGATCGGCCCCTTGTTGAGAACGGAGCGGAAACCCTTCTCCACCGACGGGATGTACTCGCGCGGCACGCGGCCGCCGATGACGGCATCCTCGAAGATGAAGTTCTCGGGCTCCTCCTCGGGGAGGGGCTCGAGATGACCGACGATGTGGGCGTATTGGCCCGAGCCGCCGGTCTGCTTCTTGTGCTTGTAGTCGTAGGGGGTGCCCCTCGTCGGTGCCTCGCGGTAGCTCACCTTCGGCGCTCCGACGGCCACCTCCACCTTGAACTCCCGCTTGATCCGCTCGACGTAGATGTCGAGATGGAGCTCGCCCATCCCGGCGATGAGGGTCTCGCCGGTCTCCTCGTCGGTGCTCATCCGGAAGGTGGGATCCTCGCGGGTGAAGCGCTGCAGCGCCTTGCCGAGCTTGTCGAGGCCGTCGCGGTTGACCGGGGTGATGGCCATCTTGATGACCGGCTCCGGCACGAACATGCTCTCGAGCGTGCAGTACTTCTGGTCGGTGGCGTAGGTGTCGCCGGAAGCCGCATCGACGCCCATGACGGCGACGATGTCGCCGGCATCGGCCGAGTCGACTTCCTCACGCTTGTCGGCATGCATCCGCACGATCCGGCTGAAGCGCTGCTTCTGGCTCGTGCGCTGGTTGATGTAGGCCTCGCCCTTCTTGATCGAGCCCTGGTAGATCCGCATGAAGGTCAGCTGACCGTAGGGATCGTCGACGATCTTGAAGGCCATCGCCACCAGCGGCTTGGTCGGATCGGGAATGAGGTCGAACGCCTCGTCGGGCTTGTCCCACTTCTTGGCGATCACCTTCCGCTCCAGCGGGCTGGGGAGGTAGCGGACGACGGCGTCGAGAAGCGTCTGCACGCCCTTGTTTTTGTAGGCCGAGCCGCAGAACACCGGGGTGATGCTCTGGCTCTGCATGGCCGTCTTCACGATCGCGTGGATCTCGTCGTCGGTCGGCTGCTCCTCGGAGAGGAGCTTTTCCATGAGGCTGTCGGAATACATCGCCAGCGCCTCGAGCATCGCGTGGCGGGCTTCCTTGGCGGCTGCCTCGAGATTGGCGGGGATCTTCTCACGGCGAACGCTCTCGCCGTTGTCGCCGTCGAAGTAGCAAGCCTCCATCGCCACGAGGTCGATGACGCCCTCGAGCTTGTCTTCCTTGCCGATCGGGATCTGCATCGGCACCGGATCGGCGCCGAGCTTGTCTTTGAGCTGCTTGACGACGCGGTCGTAGTTGGCGCCGGTGCGGTCCATCTTGTTGACGAACGCCAGACGGGGCACCTTGTAGCGCTTCATCTGCCGGTCGACCGTCATCGACTGGCTCTGCACGCCGCCGACGGCGCAGAGAACGAGGATCGCCCCGTCGAGCACGCGAAGCGACCGCTCCACCTCGACGGTGAAATCGACGTGGCCAGGGGTGTCGATGAGGTTGATGTCGCAGTCGTGCCACTTCACGCTCGTGGCGGCACTCGTGATCGTGATCCCGCGCTCCCGCTCGAGATCCATGTAGTCCATCGTGGCGCCGTCACCGCCGCCCTTCACTTCCTGGATGCGGTGGATACG
>CAMARC010000239.1 GCA_945860405.1 Candidatus Kuenenia stuttgartensis
CAGTGTAGTCTTCCCTTCGCCCCTCCGGGAAACGGCTCCTTGCCTCCACTCGTGATCCTCACTGTCGCGATGCTGCTCGTCCTCGCCGGCGTGCTGTGGGCGCGGCTTCATCCGTTCCTCGTCCTCATCGTGACGGCGCTGGTCGTGGCAACGCTGACCCCGCCCGAACGGCTCGGTGAAGCAGCGGCTCTTCCGATCGGCCGCCGGGTTGCCGAAGGCTTCGGGAAGACGGCCCACGACATCGGGATCCTCATCGCCATGGCTTCGATCCTCGGGCAATGCCTGATGGAGTCCCGTGGGGCGGAGCGGATCGTGGCCGCGATCGAGCGGCTCGTGGGGCAGAGGCGGGCGGCGTTTGCCTTCCTCGGGGCCGGATTCCTCCTCGGCATTCCGATGTTTGCCGAGGCGGTCTTCTATCTCCTCCTCCCCCTGGCCAAGGCCTCCTGGCGCGAGACACGGCGGCACGGAGTGCTCCTCGTCCTCGCGATCGTTGCCGGGGCGACGATGACCCACTCGCTTGTCCCGCCCACCCCGGGGCCACTCTTTGTCGCCGACGAGATGGGAATCGACATCGCCCTGATGATGCGACAGGGGATGATCATCGGCGCGATCGCGGCCCTGGCCGGCTTCGGGTATGCCACGTGGGCCGACCGGCGCTTCGCGATCCCGCTGCGGACGGCAGGGGATGACGTTCCGGGCAGGGCGGCCGATGGGAAGCTCCCGCCGCTGTGGGCTTCGCTCCTCCCAATCCTCCTCCCCGTGGTGCTCATCAGCGCCGATTCGGCCGTCGACTCGATGACGGTGATTCCGGCCTCCGTCGCCCGCATCATCCACTTCGTCGGCGACAAGAATCTCGCCCTCACCGTCTCGGCCACCGCCGCGATCCTCCTCCTCGCCTGCCGGCCGGGGGCGAGCCGGGAGAAGGTTCGCCAAGCCGTCGCCGCCGCAGTGCTCGAAGGGGGGGAGATCATCCTCGTGATCGCCGCCGGTGGGGCACTCGGCGCCACGCTCCGCCAGGCTGGGATGGCGGAGCTCGCCGCCGCGGCGGTGCCGAAGCAAGCTCTCCTCCTGCTCCCGATCGCCTGGGGGGTGACGGTGCTGATCCGCGCGGCTCAAGGGTCGGCCACGGTGGCGATGATCACCGCCGTGGGGATCATCGCGCCGATCGCCGATGCCGCCAGCCTTCCCTATCACGAGGTCTACGTGGCCCTGGCGATCGGCTGCGGATCGAAGCCGGGCATGTGGATGAACGACAGCGGCTTCTGGGTGATTGCGCGGATGACCGGCATGACCGAGACAGAGACGCTGAAGACGGCGAGCGTGATGGTGGCGATCGAGGGGACCGTCGGCCTTCTTGCGACGATGGCTCTCGCCACCATTTGGCCGATCACGTGACCGGATCGCGGCTGCACAAAACCGCCGTCAAACCAGCTCCGAGAGGCATTTCCCACCATCGTCGGCGAGATACTGCGGCCGCCCCTGGTTGTCGGTGAGCGTCGTCGTCTGGGCATCGATCCCGAGGTGGTGAAAGAGGGTGGCGTAGACATCGCCGAAGGTGACGGGGCGGGCCGTCGCCTCGGCACCGATCCTGTCGGTGGCGCCGATCACCTGCCCATGCCGCATTCCACCACCGGCGAGGAAGGCGCAGTTGACCTGCGGCCAGTGGTCGCGGCCGACGATGTCGCTGATCTTCGGCGTCCGCCCGAACTCCCCCCACACGACGACCGCACAGTCGTCGGAGAGCCCGCGGGCGTGGAGATCCTCGACGAGCGCCGAGAGCGCCTGGTCGAAGACGGGGAAATCCTCCGCCTCACGCTTGAAGATCGAATTGCCCGGGCCGCCGTGCCAGTCCCACTTGCTGTAGTTGAGGGTGACGACGCGAACCCCGGCCTCGATGAGGCGCCGGGCGACGAGCATGCTCTGCGGCACCCGCGGCGCGCCGTTCTCATCCATGAACACCGTCGGATCACCGCTGCCGTAACGCTCGACGACGCGAGGATCCTCCTTGGAAAGATCGAGGGCATCGGCGAGCTGCGACGACGTCAACAGGCCGAGCGCCCGCTCGGTGAAGGCATCCATGCCGCGCATGTTTGTCGTCACGTCGACGTCGCGGCGGAGCCGATCGACGCTTTCCAAAAGGCCACGGCGATCGTGGAGGCGATCAAGTGAGATTCCCTTGAGAACGAGCTCGTCGCGGGCTGGGCCGAGCGGCCGAAAGGGGGAGTGGGCGGCTCCCACGAACCCGGCCCCCGGCTCGTTGTAGGGCCCGTGCGTGCAGGGGTAGCAAAGGCTCACAAACGGCGGTGCGGTGGGCGTGGCAGCCCCGAGAAGGCTCGAGACCATCGAGCCAAACTGCGGCCAGCCGCCGGCCGGCTTGGCCTTCCGCGTGTCGCGGCCGTGGAACACCTGCGCCGCGTCATGATCGGCCTGGTTGCCGACGAGCGAGCGGATGAGCGTGTATTTGTCGGCGATCTTGGCGAGCCCGGGGAACGCCTCGCAGATCTCGATCCCAGGGACGTTCGTCCGCACCGGCCGCCATGGCCCAGCAAACTCCTTCGGGGCCTGGGGCTTGAGATCGAACATGTCCTGATGGGGAGGGCCCCCCACGAGGTAGATCATGATCACCGACTTCGGGTTGGATCGCCGCCCAGCCGCCGCGTCAGCCGCGAGGATCGAGGGGAGCGACCAGCCTCCTGATGCGCCCCCGCCAAGAGCCGCAAGCGACCCGATGCGGAGGAGGCTGCGTCGCGACAGGCCGTCGCAGAATCGCTGCCTGCGTCCGCCCGCAGATGGTGGTCCGTAGATATCGAGCATCGCTTCTCCCCAACGTGTTCCCCACGGAGGAAAAGCTTATCCGCGCCAACGCTCGACAGCCAGACGAACCGCTCGCCTCACGCCTCGCCGCGGAGGAGCTTGGCAAGCGGAGTGCCAGCAGAGAGCTTCATCGGTCGACCCACCAGCGTCGCCACCTCCCGCGCGAAGTCGATGCCGAGGGCGGCAAGGACCGTCGCCGAGAGATCGGGGATCTCCACTGGATCGGCGGGCTGCTTTGCCACCCCCTCGGGATCGGTGCTGCCGATCACCTGGCCGGTGGCGATTCCAGCCCCTCCGAGGAGACAGGAAAACCCGTGGGGCCAATGGTCGCGGCCGTCGAGCGGATTGATCGACGGCGTGCGACCAAACTCCCCCATCACGAGCACGACCGTCGACTCGAGGAGGTCGCGATCTTCCAGATCGCCGACGAGCGCGGCAAGCGCCGGATCGAGGAGCTTCGCCTGGGAGGAGTGGCCGGCGAAGTTGCGGGCATGAGTGTCGAAGCCGGCAAGCGTGATCTCGACGCTCCTCACCCCCGCCTCGATGAGTCGCCGGGCGACGAGGCAGCCCCGCCCGAAATCGCTGTCGCCGTAGAGCCCCTTCACCGATTCCGATTCGCCGTCGAGATCGAAGGCGGCGAGTTGCTCCGAGGTCATGAGCGTGAGGGCCTCGCGGAGCGTGTGCTCGTGGAACGTCCGCCGCACCGCCTCGCCCCGACCGGTCTCAAACGACCGCGTCAGCGCATCAAGCGCGCCGAGCCGGCGCGACTGACGGTCAACAGGCACATGCGGGACGAGATTCTGCCCCTTCTGCCCCGGCGCGAACACCCGGTAGGGATCGAACTCGTTGCCGAGATAGCCGCCGCGCGAGGGGAACTCCGCCCCCCCCAGCGCGATGAAGCGGGGCAACTCCAGGCCAGTCGCAGGAAGCTCGTGGGCAGCGATCGCCCCGAGGGCCGGATGGATGGCGGTCGGGTCGGGACGGTAGCCGGTCTTCACCGTGTACTGACCGCGCTCGTGGTCCCCCTCCTTCGACACCAGCGACCGGACGAGGGCAAAGCGATCGAGGATCTCGGCGAGCCGAGGATAGTCGGCGGCGATCCGCACATCGGGGATGGCCGTGGAAATGTCTTGCGTCGGCCCTCCGGCGGCGGCGCCGGGATGGGGATCAAAGGTCTCCAATTGGCTCGGGCCGCCGGCGAGCCACACGACCAGGAGCGACCGGGGCCTCTCGACACCACGGCGCCGCGCCGCCCGGGCGGGAAGCGCCGGCAGTGCGAACGACAGGCCGAGTGACGCCGCGGCGAGGAGCACGGAGCGGCGCCCGGTCGACGCGAATCCGATTTCGTCAGCCCTTGGCCCGGCAGATGTCGGCAAGCGTGTTGGCATCTCGAGCCTCAATGATTCCAGGAGAACTCGGGGCAGTTGAAGAGCGTCCACATCACATCCTCGAGCCCCCGCCCCTTCGACTCCGCGAGGGTGATCAGCGGCAGGAGGGATTCACGTTCCTCCGACGTCGGTCGGCGGGTGAGGGCGACGAGGAACGCCACCTCCAGCCTGGCGACATCGTCGCGGGCCATGCCGGCGATCCGCCCGGTCGCCGTGACCACGTTGGCCTCGACCATCTCTCGGGCGAACTTGCCGTTCATCTGCACCAGCGCCTGCGGGATCGTCGCCGGGAGCGAGCCCCCCTGGGAATCGACCACCTGGCCATACTCACGGAGGAAGTCGGTTTCCCGGAAGAATCGGATCGTTCGCGTCAGGACGTGGGAGTCACGTTCAATCGTCTGCAGAGACGTCGTCGCCCCCATCGCCCCGATCATCTGCTCAGGTGTCAGCCGGGTGAGTGGAAAAGCCCCCCACGTGGCCTTCACCCGTGCGGCCCCCTCGGCAGACTCAAGATCGGGATGGGTCGACGCGAACCGATATGCCTCCGTCGCGGCGATCACCTTGATCAGGCGGTGGAGGTCACGGCCATGCTCCCGGAAATCGTCGGCGAGGAGGTCGAGGAGGTCGTCAGGGCTCGATGTCGGCCCGGGCTCGGGGATGTCATCGACCGGCTCGTGCCAGGCCGTGCCGAAAAGAATGCTCCACATCCGATTGGCGATCGCCCGATCGAAGCGCCGGTTGTCGGTGTGGATCACCCATGCGGCAAGGTTTTCGCGGTGCGTGCCACCGGAGCCGAGCCAGTCCGCCCCGAACGGCACTCGCGGGGGCACGTTCCGCCCCGCTCCGGTCATCGTGGTCGCGAGCGCCGCCACCGACGTGCGGTCGATGCGGTGGACGCGCGCCGGGTCATCCTCGACGCCGACCGGCGAGAGCTTCGCCTGGGCGAAGCTGGCGGCCAATCCCTCGAACTCACCCTGCTTCCAGGCTGCAAACGGATGATCGTGGCACTGGGCACAATCGAGCCGTGCCCCGAGGAACACCCGCGACACCCGGCCGGCGAGCTTGTCGGAATCAATGACGCCGTTGGCCGCCGCCTGGGTGATGAAGTTCACCGCCGGGGTGTCGGTCCACAGACCACGGGCGGAGACCATCTCGCGCACGGTTGTGTCCCAGGGGCGGTTGGCTCCGATCTGATCGGCAAGCCACGTCGTGAAGCGGTCGCGGCGAAAGACGATGAACTCGCCTTTCTCATCCCCCACCAACGGCGAGGCCAGACGGCGGGCGAGCGCGTCGGCCGACCGACGGTCGGCAAGGAGCGTCGTCAGTGCCCGATCGACCGCCCCCGGCGCGGTGTCGGCTTCGAAACGGCGGATCTCCTCGAGCGACGGGATCGTTCCGGCAAGCGCCAGCCACAGCCGGCGGACGATCGTGAGATTGTCGGCAGCGGCCGCCGCTTCGACTCCATGGGCACGTCGGCTTTCGGCGAGGAGCCGATCGATCGCCACGACGGTGGCATCGGTCGACAGGGTCGTCCCGGCCGATCGGCTTGTCTCCGTCGACGCGGCTTGCGCCCGTCGCCGGACAGCGACCGGATCGCGGGCCGCCGCCCCGACGAGGGCGACGAGCACCACGGCCGCGATGGCCGGAAGCATCCACTGCGGCAGTTGGAATTGGCGGGATCTTTGATC
>CAMARC010000240.1 GCA_945860405.1 Candidatus Kuenenia stuttgartensis
CACCTCGCGGCCGACGGACCCAAGGCGAAAGCGATCGAGGGAGACGGCGGCGACGTGCCCGCCTTCTGGAGCCGGCCGGCGACGTGGCCCGATGGCCTCAGCCAGGAATCGTGCCGCGACAACGGCCATCACGCCCAGTTTGCCCTCGCCTCGGCGCTCCACGCCGCCGAGGTCGCCTGGCACCAGGGGATCGACCTCTACGCCGAGCAGCGCGACCGCTCTGTCGCGGCGTTGGAATTGCTCGCCTGCCAGCTCCTCGAGCGCTCGATGCTCGGCTGCTGCGGCGCCGATCGCGATGCCACGACCGGCGACCTCTACGACACCTTCTCGGTGGGCTACCACCACTACCATCACCGCCTCGGCATCGACCTACCCCACACCGAGCGGCTGATCCTGGAGCAGGTCCGCCGTCGTGGCCAATCCGACTGGAACATCTTCTTCGAGACCTTCACCCACGGCCGATAGACGGCACACTCATGCCCCTGGCCAGAGGAGCTCGAGGCAGCGGTCGGCGATGCCGATGCGGGCCCGCATGCCCGCCTCGAACTTCACGAAATCCTGCTCCATGCCGTCGCTGAAGATCACTCCCCCCGTGGGCATCTGCGAGACCAGGTCGAGCGTTTCGCTCCCGGTGATCGGACCCCACACGATCCCCGCGGTGCTCGAGAGACTCGTGAACGGCTCGCGGACGCTGAACCGTAGCTCGCGGGCCGTGGCATCGAAGGCGTAACGGCCGGCGAGATTTGCCACTGCTTTCTTGCCGAGGTGGGCGGTTGCCACCCCCGCCGCGGCGGTCAGCACCGAGCGATACCAGCCGGTGGAGCCTGCGCCGGTGGAAACGATCACGCCGCTCGAGGACTGATTCTCGACGTTCCGCCGGTATTCGATCCGGTAGCGGGCCGAGGCGTGCGACTGGATGCCGATGAAGAGATCGTTGACCGCGTCGATCGTCTGGCCGTCGTCGAGTCGGGCCCGGGCCATCGTGATCTTGCGGACGGGGATCGAGCCGGCGAGAGCCGCGGGGATCGCTGCCGACGCCCCCGCGATCGGAAAGGGGACGAGGACCCCGTCGATCCGCTCCGGATCGGGGTTGATCCCGAGGACCGGCTGCGTGGCGAGATACTTGGCGACGTTGACGACGAGGCCATCGGGCCCGAGCGTGACGACCAGATCGTGGGGGCCGAAGAGGAAGTTGGGCAGGAAGCCACGCTCGATCCATTGCGAGCGGATCCCGGCCGGGAGCGCCTTGCGGAGCGCCTGCCGGGCCTGCTCGTAGGTCTCGTGGGCCTGCTCTACCTCGGCAAACGACTCGCCCCGGTTTTCAGCGAGGAAGCGGGCCTGGCCACGCGTGCCATGCCGCTCGACGAGCTCCTCGAGCATCGTCTTTCGCGTCACGACGACGATCTTCGTGAAACTCTCCCCCGCTCCCATCGCCCTTCTCCGCGTGGCCCTCGGGGGCGGTGTCAGTTCGCGCCGGCCCGGCCGGAGCCGTGCTCCCCGCCGGAGGCCTTGTCATTGAGAAGGCTCGCAAGCAAGTCGCTCGTGATCGTCAGATTGCCGATGCTGCCGGCATTGTCGGCCAGCTCGCGCATCGCATGGGCGAGGAGGAGCTTCGATTCGAGCCCCGCATAGACGGCGAGCTTCTTCCGCTCGGCATCGGCGTCGGCGTCGGCCTGGATCGCCCGGGCCGCCGCGGCATTCTCCGCCTCGCGGAGGCTGTTAGCGCCGACAAGCTCGATCATTCCCTTCCGCTGCTCCTCGAGCGCCTTGTCGGAGGCGAGCTCCTTCTCGCGGATGCTCCGCTCCTCGTCGATCGTCGCCGCTCGCCGGGCGTAGACAGCGATGTCGGCACGGCGGAGGAGCGATTCGCGGAGCTCGGCCTCGAGGGCTTTGGCGACTTCGGGCGTGGGGCGGACGGAGAGAAACTCCACCGAGAGGATCTCGACGCCCATCTCCTCGAGCATCCCCCCTGTTCCAAGCTCGCCGCTGACGGCTGCGGCCAGCACCGGCGCGTCGCCGAGAGCCTTCTCGAGGGGGCGGGTGCCGATCTCACCGCGGGTCGCCACCTGGACGAGGTTCGCCACCCGGCGGCCGACCTTCTCCCGGTCGTCGGAGAGGGGCGCCTGGGTGAGCGGGTCGACGCTGAAGTTGAACAGCTGGGCGGCCCGCTTCGGCTCGTTGATCCTGAAAGTGGCCTGCCCCTGGATCGTGACCTGCTGATGGTCGGCCGAGAGCTCGTTGAACACGAAGCTCACGTCCTGGCTCTGCGTCGGCACCGCCACCACCTGGGTGTTGTAGCGCCAGTAATAAAATGCCTTTGCCTGCCCCTCGCCGCGCAACCGCCCGCCGGAATAGCGAAGGATGTAGTCGGTCGGCTGGCCCTTGAAGTAGGGAAACCACATGATCGGCGCCTCCGGGGAAAACACCGCTTCATTCTGCTTTCGCCGGAACTTGAGTCAATCTAGTGGCTGGCCAGAGCGCTGGGCGGCCGGCTGGGGCGTTGGCCGCGCGAGGCGGTCGCCGAGGAGCAGTGCGGCGGCGAAGCCGATCAGGGCCCCGGAGAGGTGAGCCGTGAAGCTCAACTGCGGCACGAGCGTGTCGATCGCCATCTGGCCGAGGACCACCCCCGTCATCGCCAGGCCGCGGTTGCGAGCGGCGACGGCGCGCTCGTTGATCCAGCCCCGAAGCATCATCGCAGCTGTCGCACCGATCAGCCCCATCACGGCGCCAGAGGCCCCGACGAGGATCATCGTTTCCCCGGTGAGCCAACACTTGGCCGCGACGGCCGCCATCGACCCGACCCCGGCGAGACCATAGACGATGAGCGTCCGGCCCCGCCCGAGGGCAGCCTCGGCCCGCGGGCCGAGGATCGCAAGCGCTGCGAGGTTCATGATCAGGTGGATGGGCCCGAGGTGGAGGAAGGTGGCCGTGAGAAGTCGCCACCACTCCCCCCGGCCGACGCATTCGGGGCAGAGGGCCCCGAGGCGGTGGAGGACCTTGATGTCGGTGCTCCCGTCGAACGCCATCTGGAGGGCGAAGGCGAGGAGATTGAGAACAACGAGGCTCCACGTGACCGGACTGCCGCTGGTTGCCGGCGGGCCCTTCTCGCCGAAACGAATCTCGGCCTCCAGGCTCGTCGCCTCTTCAGCGACGAACGCCTGACGGGACTCGTCGAGGGGGGGAATCGGTTCATGGCTCGCCGCAATCCGCTGCCCGATCGCCTTGGCCCACACGTCGTCGGCGCCGACCAGAAGGCGCTTGAACTCTGCACGAGCCGTGTCGATCTCGCCCGCCCGCAATCGGGCCGTCGCCAGCCAGTAGTCGCGGTACAGCGGCGGCGCCGTCGCGAGCGATCCGCCGAGGATTCGTTCCACGCCTAGGCGATGCCCAGCGAGCGCGAACAGGTTGAGCTGGATCGAGTCGCGGAGGATGGCCAGCGGAATCGCTCTGATTCGCTTTCGATGGCGGCGGTAAAGGTCGACCATTCCAGCGGTGTCTCCCGTCTCACCGAGAGCGCGGATGACTGCGGCGAGCAGTTCGACATCGCGCTCGACCATTCCCGGATTGGCCGCCGACCAGGCGAGAATCTCTGCCCAGTTTTGCGTCAGCCGGCAGCGGAGAAGGTTGGCCCGTTGACCGACCATGTTCCCGAGTCGACAGAGCGGCTCGAGGAGGGCGACGGCTCCATCCTCATCACCCCGTGCCGTGAGGGCGACCGCATCGATGAACCGGGAAGCCCCGGGCCAGCCGTCGGCGGGGTGGAGCAAGGCGGCAAGATCGGCGAGCCGCTTCGCCGGGCCGTACCGCTCGCGGATCACCTGGCGGGTACTGGCATTTGAGAGGATCGACGGCAGGCAGACGAACACCAGCCATAGCGCCCCGGCGCCGCCGATGACGACTGGTTGGCCGAGGAACCGCCCCACCAACGCGACCGCCATGATCGTCGCTATGACGACGAGCCAACCGCGCTGCACGATGCCCTGACGCACCTGCATGACCGCCCACAGCGTCGACATCGCCGTCAGCATCCAGAAGACGATATCGGGCCAGTTCGGCATCGGTCGCGGGCTCCTTCGTGAGCCATCTTGGCCGCTCCCCGAACGGGGGGCAAGCGGCCGGCACGGGAGCGCGTTGCCCCGTCGATCCCTCGTGGTGCTCCGACGAGGTGTGTGAGGAAGTCGTGAACGCGAATCTGGCCATCGTCATCGAAATCTGGCGGCAGTTCGCCTCAAGCGCTCATCGATGGTCTCCATGCTGCTGCGTGGAAAGCAAGGACTTCCCCCGGAGCCGCTTGGCCCCCGGCGTTTCTCGCCATCAACGGAGTTATGCGACATGAAGGTTTCCCACGCGTTCACGCGGGCCTGTCTGGCGATTGCGATCGCCTCTGCGGCGGCTTCGGCCACGGCCCAGACGACCTACGTCCAGGGGCCGAGCACCGGCTCGACCCCCTATCTCAAGGCCACAAGCTCGCGGGTGACGAAGGTGACGTCGATCCTCACCGTCGACAACACCGGCTCAAACGCCGACGATTCGATCGGCGGGTACGGCATGGTCGGCATTCCCGACGGGCTGGGGGCCTTCGACAACGAGGATGGCACGTTCACCGTCCTCATGAACCACGAGCTCCGCGACACCGCGGGCGCCGTTCGGGCCCACGGTTCCAAAGGGGCGTTCGTTTCCAAGTGGGTGATCAACAAGTCGGATCTTTCGGTCGCCTCAGGTGGGGATCTGATCCAGAAGGTCTACGGCTGGGACACCACGACCCAGGCCAACGCCACCACCGATGCCACCGTCGCCTTCAACCGGTTTTGCTCCGCTGATCTTGCCAATCAAACGGCCTTCTACAACGCCGCCACGGGGCTCGGCACCCAGGAGAAGATCTTCCTCACCGGTGAGGAGGGTGGAACCAATGGCTTTGTCGCGGCGACCGTCGTCACCGGCGTGAGTGCCGGCAACAGCTACATCCTCGGGAAGTTCAACCTCTCCCAAAACGGCTCCGGCGTGAACGATTGGGGTGGATGGGAAAACGTCGTCGCGAGCCCGTTTGCCCAGGACAAGACCGTGGTCATCGGACCCAACGACGGTGGCGACGGCATCATGAGCCAATCCGTGGCGGTGTATGTCGGTACGAAGACCAACACCGGCTCGGTGGTCGACAGGGCCGGGCTGAACAACGGCACGCTGGGTTTCGTGACCGTGACTGGCAATCCGACCGAGATCGTGGACGCGACCACCCGGGCGACGAACATCACCGACGGCACCCGGTTTTCCATCTCCGACACGGCTTCGACCGCGTTCTCCCGCCCGGAGGATGGGGCCTGGAATCCTATGAACCCGAGTGAGTTCTGGTTTGTGACCACCGACCGACTCGACACCTTGTCGGACGGGGTCGGCAGCCAGATCGGTCAGACGCGGCTCTGGAAGCTCGCCTTCGACGACATCACCGATCCGTTGTTGGGAGGGTCGATCGATCTTGTCCTTGACGGGCCGACGGTCAACGGTCAGAAGGTCAACATGTTCGACAACATGGGCTTCAACGAAACCACCGGCACGATCATCCTCCAGGAGGATGTCGGCGGCACTGCCCACAACAGCAAGGTATGGGAATACGATCCGAAGACCGACAGGCTGACGCAACTCCTGATGCACGATTCGAGCCGGTTCGGGGATCTCGGTGTGTCTCGCACCTCGCCGTACTCCAACGACGAAGAGTCGTCTGGTGTCATCGACGTGACGTCGTTCTTCGTGGCTGATCCCAACGAGCGGCGCTACAATCAGTACTATCTGGTCACTGATCAGGCCCACTACACTACCGGGATCACGACGGCCCAGGTCGAGGGGGGGCAGTTGCTCCTCATCCAGGCCGTGCCCGAGCCGGGCACGACG
>CAMARC010000241.1 GCA_945860405.1 Candidatus Kuenenia stuttgartensis
TCGAGATCGGCCAAAAAGCCGATAGCGCCGGCGTCGATCGCCACGGTGTCGTTGACGATGAACGACACGAGAAACTGCGCGTCAGACGACGGGATGCTCGAGGGCAGAAGTTCGATCCGCATGGCGCGGGGGGCTCCGGGTGGGGCAGGGCGAGGGTGGGGCAGGGGACGGTGGGATGACAGGCCTCCGCCGGGTCACATCGCAAAATAATCCCTGATCCTCTGTAACAGATCCGGCTGCGGGGGATCCTCCCGCCGGCCGTCGCGAGCCAAGAGCGTGGAGCGTTCCTCGGCGCGGGTGGTGAGGGCGCGCCCGAGCGTCTCGACGAGGCTTGGCTGCTCCTCGAGCACGCGGCGCATCGTTGCCTTGTCGATCTCGAGAAGGCACGACTCGACCTTCGCTGTGATCGTGGCCGACCGCGCCGCCCCGGTCATGAGCGACATCTCGCCGAAGAACCCTCCCGGCCCGATCGTCGTGATCACCACCGGCAGGCCATCCCCCTCCCGGGCACTCACCTCGACGCTCCCTTCGAGGACGACAAACAGGCTCTCGCCCGGATCCCCCTGGCGGATGACCGGCTCGCCGCCGGCAAACCGACATTCCCGCCCCTCCATCGCCAACCGGTCGAGGTGCCCCGATGACAACCCGGCAAAGATACCCACGCGCTTGAGCGACTCGACCCGCCCGGCAAGCCTCGCCTCGGCGGGCTCCGGAAGGGGCGGAGCGGGGAGCTGGGTCAGGCGGATCGACTGCGTGGCGGTCGGGATCTCGACGCCGTTGCGGGCCAGTGCGAACCAGATCCGGTCACGGGCCATACCGTCGACACGGTCGCGCTTGTCGAAGTCGTTCGTGAACAACCGCACCCAGTGCTCCACCCCGCGGTCGGTGAAATTGTTCGTCACGACCGACGGCGCCGGGTGCTCGAGGACCCCGAAACTCCCCCGGATCGCCTCGAGGATGATCCGCTGCACCCGCTGTGGGGAGACTTCATAGGGGGTGACGACGAAGATCGACCGCCGGGACCAGGAGTCGGGCTTGGTGAAATTGCGGATCGAGGCCTGGGCGAGCTGGCCGTTGGGAATGATGACGTAGGCCTCGTCGAGCGTGATCACTTTCGTGGCTCGCCAGTTGACCTCCACCACCCGACCAATGTGAGCCTGATTGGCGTCGTACTGGATCCAATCACCAACCTCGAACGGATGCTCGGCGTGGATGGCGAGGCCGGCGAAGACGTTGCCGAGGGTGTCTTTGAGGGCGAAGCCGAGCACCGCGGTGACCAGAGCCGAGCCGGTGATCAGTTCGCCGGCGTTGATCCCGGCATCCCAAAGGACGATCAACAGCGCCATCGCCAGCATCACGCAGCGGAGGATATCGATGAAGATCTTCGGCATCGCCCCGGCAAGGCGTTCCCAGCCACACACCACCACCAAGAGCAGGCACGACTGGAGAAACGAGGCCAGGAGGAAGAACCGCTGGACATGGTGGGCATGCCCGAAGCCATGGGCCACCCCGGCATCGGCATCAGCGACCGCGGGATGCGGGAAGAGGATGATCGCGAGCAGCGGGATCAGCGACAGGGCGAGAAGCGAGATCGAAAGCCAGGCGAGCCAGCGCCGCCCGCGGGGGGCGGTGACAAGAAAGAGCACGAGGGCCGCCACCGCCAGGATTCCCTCCCTGACGGCTGTGGCGTCGGTCCAGAAGATGAGATCGTGGAGCGAGCCAGGGGGAGCGACTTCGGCGATCATCAGCGGTTCCGTCGGCCCCCCGGCTCCCGACAGGGCCAAGGAGGGAGCATGAAAAATGGGGGGGGAGTGAGCGGTGGACGTGGCCTCTGCTGCCACCGGAGGGCACGCGTTGGTGGTGGATGCCGGCCGGGCCCAATTGTGCGGCCGGAGCCAGGAACGGGCAATCCAAAGACTCTCCGAACCCGGCCGAGGGCCGTGGCCACCGTTGTTTCGGTGGCCAGTTGCGGAAACACGACGCCCTGGAATGGCCGGGGCGCAGGGCGGGATGGACTTTTCGGCCCCCTTTCGCTACTCTTTGGAGCTTCGTTCCGGGTATTTCCAGCTCATCGGGATTCGTATGGTCAAGCTCACGGTTCGTGAACGGGAGAGCATTCAGGAAGCTGTTCGCCGCTTCCGGAAATTGGTCGAGCGCAGCGGCATCAAGAAAGAGATGCGGCGGCGCGAGTTTTTCGAGAAGCCGAGCGAGACCCGTCGCCGCGCCCGCCTCCGCGCGGAACGTCGCACGAAGCGCAATCGCCTTCTTGGCGTTTGATCGCGACAGCTTAGGCCGGCCAGCCACGGCCGCTACAGCTAAGGCCGGCCAGTTGCGGCCGCGACAGACGTCGTCTGACGCGATCGTTCTCCGTCTGCTTTGAGGCGGCGTGTGCGCTCCTTCAGGCCGTGGGTTGTGGGCGCCGTTATCGCACGCCTGTCGCGCCCGGTCCGGCTCGATTCCTACGTACTTCGCGCGGCTGTTCCCCAGTCGAGCGCTACGTCGAGCCACGGCGATCCGTGGGTTGGCCAGCCGCTGCTGACCCGATCGATCCCGGTGGCGGCGATCGCCCCGACCGTGTCGGGCGAAACTCCTCCCGACGCCTCGAGAATCACTTCCGGGCGGAGTCGGTTGCGGATCGCGATCCCAGCGACCAGGCGTTCGGCCGGCATGTTGTCGAGAAGAACGATGTCGGGGCCCGCTTCGAGGACGGCCGGGAGCTGGTCGAGCGAATCGAGCTCGATCTCCACCACCGTCGCTGCAGCCCGCTCGGCGGGAAACGTCCGGGCGACGAAATCCCGGGCCCGGCGCACCGCCGCGGCCGGATCGCTTCCGGCAGCCGCCATCGCCGCGAGGTGGTTGTCCTTGATGAGAATCGCGTCATAGAGACCGATCCGGTGGGTCCAGCCACCGCCCGCCCGGGCGGCATATTTGTCGAGGAGCCGCCAGCCGGGGACGGTCTTGCGGGTGTCGTAGATCCGGCAGTTCGTCCCGGCCACCGCATCGACGAGCCGGCGGGTGGCCGTGGCCACCCCCGACATCCGGCCGAGGACGTTGAGCACCGTCCGTTCGGCGGTGAGGATGCTCCGGGTCGGGCCGACGAGCCGGGCCACAATCGCCCCCCGCCTGACACCATCGCCGTCGTTTGCCGCCGGAGACCACTCGAGCCGCGGGTCGACCCCCGCCGCGACGATCCCCGCCGCCGCCAGCCCCGCCACGACGCCCCCGGCCCGGGCGACGACGTCAAGCTCTGCCCGGGCCTCGGCCGCGACGAGTGCGATGCTCGTCCAATCGCACTCATGCCCCAAATCCTCCCCCAGCCAGGTCGGCACGAGCCCGGCCACGACCTGCTCGAGCGCTTCATCCCACTCCAACCGGCGGTGGTCGCGGGGCGGTGGCGTGGCACCAGACTCGGCACGGGACTTGGAGCTGAGCACGGGATCTGAGCCTGCGGTCATGTCACCTCCGGGGCGGAGCGAATCTCGGCCGGGACGAAGGCCCGACGCCCCGGCAGCGTACCGCGACGACACCGTCGTGGGGAAGGCGGTACGATGAGCCCATGGACAAGGGATTTCTCAACCACGAAGGGATCGTCGAGCATCATCTCCCCCGGCGCACCCAGCCGCTGATCGCCGTTGTCGTGGCTGTCGGCCTCGCAGGGATGGCGGCCTGGTACGTCGCTGCCGGCGGGCTCCATGGCGGCTTGGTCGACCACGACGCCCCCCCCGCCGTCCCACTCCGGTTCACCGTCGACCTCAACTCGGCAGGGACCGTCGAGCTCTCGCAACTCCCCGGCGTCGGCCCCGCACTTGCCCGGCGTCTGGTCGATCACCGCGACATCCACGGCCCCTTTCAGACGCCCGAGTCGCTCCTCGACGTCCCCGGAGTCGGCGAGGCCACCCTCGCCCGTCTCCGCCCCCACCTCCGCCCGCTCCCCGGGCAGTCGCCGCAGTTGGAGCTCCCCCGATGATCCCCCGCGAAGGTGTCTTCGAACTCGTCAGCCCCTATGCCCCGGCGGGGGATCAGCCCACCGCCATCGAGAGCCTTGTGCGCGGGGTCACGGAGGAGCGGGCCTCGCAGGTCCTCATGGGCGTGACCGGCTCCGGCAAGACGTTCACGATGGCCAATTGCATCGCCAGGATCGGCCGGCCGACGCTCGTCCTCTCCCACAACAAGACCCTCGCGGCCCAGCTGTACGCGGAGTTTCGCGACTTCTTTCCCCACAACGCCGTCCACTACTTCGTCAGCTACTACGACTACTACCAGCCCGAGGCCTACATCCCGCAGCGCGACATCTACATCGAAAAGGATGCCGCCATCAACAAGGAGATCGACCGGCTGCGGTTGGCCGCCACCAGCGCCTTGGTGAGCCGGCGCGACGTGATCGTCGTCGCCAGCGTGTCGTGCATCTACGGCCTCGGTTCGCCCGACGACTACCGGGCGATGGTCATCCGCCTCGCCTCGGGCATGACCCTGACGCGGGAGCAGCTGCTCGAGAAACTGATCTCGATCCACTACGAGCGCAGCGACCTGGCTCTGGAGCGGGGCCGGTTCCGCGTCCGCGGCGACTCGATCGACATCTGGCCCCCCTACGAGGAGCTCGCGACGCGGGTCGAGTTCTGGGGGGACACGATCGAGTCGATCGCCGTCACCCATCCCACCAGCGGCGAGGTGGCGGCCCGCAAGGACGAGACGTATTTCTACCCCGCTCGGCACTTCGTCATGCCCGAGGACCGGGTTCGTGCCGCGGTGGGGACGATCCGCCAGGAACTCGAAATGCGGCTCGAGGAGCTCAAGTCGCAGGGGAAGCTCCTCGAGGCGCAGCGTCTGGCGGCCCGCACCCGCTTCGACCTCGAAATGCTCCTCGAGGCCGGCTTCTGCCCGGGGATCGAAAACTACTCGCGTCCCCTCTCCGGCCGAGCCCCAGGCAGCACGCCCGAGACGCTGTTCAACTATTTTCCCGAGGAATACCTGTTCTTCGTCGACGAGTCGCACGTCACCGTCCCGCAGGTCCGGGGAATGTACGCCGGCGACAAGAGCCGGAAGACGACGCTCGTCGACCATGGCTTCCGCCTCCCCAGCGCCATGGACAACCGGCCGCTGAAGTTTGACGAATGGGAGAAGAAGCTCCACCAAACAATCTACGTCTCGGCGACTCCGGGCGAGTGGGAATTGACCCGCACCGGTGGGGAGGTGGTCGAACAGGTGATCCGGCCGACGGGGCTCCTCGACCCGGTCATCGAGATTGTCCCGGCGCGCAATCAAGTTCCGCACCTCGCCGGCGAGATCGCCACGACCGTGGCTGCTGGCAATCGTGTCCTCGTCACGACGCTCACGAAGAAACTCGCCGAAGACCTGACGGCCTACTTCCAAGAGCGCAACGTCCGTTGCCGCTGGCTCCATAGCGAGCTCGACGCCTTCGAGCGGGTCGATCTCCTCCGGGAGCTCCGCGAGGGGAAGTTCGACGTCCTCGTCGGCGTCAACCTCCTCCGCGAAGGGCTCGATCTCCCCGAGGTGTCGCTCGTGGCGATCATGGACGCCGACAAGGAGGGTTTCCTGCGAAACGCCACGTCGCTGATGCAGACCATCGGCCGCTCGGCCCGCAACGTCGATGCCCGCGTCATCCTTTACGCCGACAAGGTGACGGAGTCGATGCAGGTGGCGATCGACGAGACGCAGCGCCGCCGTGAACTCCAGCAGGCCTACAACACCCTCCACGGGATCACGCCGGAGACCGTCCGCAAGGAGATCCGTTCGGGGATCGAGGCGGAATCGTCCGCCCGGGCGCGGGCCTTCGAGGCGGTGGGGCAGGGGGAGGAGGGGCGCCGGCAGTCGGCCGAGATCCTCGAGCAACTCGAGGCCGACATGATGCAGGC
>CAMARC010000242.1 GCA_945860405.1 Candidatus Kuenenia stuttgartensis
GGAACTGGCCTTGAGCCACGGGCCCTCGGCCGCGACGATCCCGCCTCTTGCGGCCCGGTCCGGCCGCACCTTCGTGGGATGCCGCCGATGCCACGCCCCCGCCGCCGGCCCTTCGCCCTCGTTCGCTTCGCGCCGCTCCTTGCCGCCGCGCTCGCCGCGCTCGCGGCGCCGATGTCGCTGGCCCAGGCGCCGCTTCCTCCCCCCGCCGCCGCTCCCTACGGCGCGGTCGTCCCCACGCTCACGCTCCCGGCCCCCGGCCAGACATTGCCTGCGCCGATGGTCTCGCCTCTTCCAGCCGTTCCCCCAGCCGCCACCGTGCCGGCCGGGACGCTCCCGGGCATCGTCCAACCGCTCCCGCCGCCACCGCCGACGCCGCTCTTCCCCGGATTCTCCTCGCCGACGACGTCCCCCGATCCCTTCGCGCCGCTCCCCGCCGGCGCGGTCATCGGCCCCGGTGGCCCGGTCGTTCCCGGCCCGCCGCCAGCCCCAAGCAACAGCGTCGTCATCCCGCCGATCGATGCCGAGGTCGTCTGGCAGCAGATGGTCGACACGATGGACGACTTCTTCAAGATCCAGTCGGAGCAGCGCGTCGTGTTTGCCAACGGCATCCCGGCCGAGGGGCGGATCGACACCTATCCACAAACTGGCGCCACGCTCCTCGAACCGTGGCGCGGCGATTCGGTCGGCTTCCGCGAGCGGCTCGAGTCGACGCTCCAGTCGATTCGCCGCTCCGGCTCGATGCGGCTGATCCCCGATCCCTCCGGCTGGCGCGTCGAGGCGGTGGTGCTCAAGGAACTCGAAAACCTCCCCCGGCCGATGCGGGCCACCGCCGGCGGCGCATCGTTCCGCAACGACGATTCGCTCTACCGCTACGGCACCCCGCTCCCCACACTCGGCCAGCAGGTCGGTGACCAGCCACGTCCGGTCGCCAATCCGACGCCGAACCTCGGCTGGATCCCCCTCGGCCGCGACCCACTCCTCGAGCAGAAGATGCTCGGCAAAGTCCTCGGCCGGCTCGGCGTCGCGCCCGTGCCCCAGGCCGGGCCCGCCTACCAAGCGGCTGATCCCGCCACCGGCCTCCCCGCCACGCTCCCCGGGCCGGCAGCCAGCACGACGAGCGCCGCCCCGATGGCAACCGGCCCCGTCTACGGGGCCCCGATCCGCCCGGAGCAGTTGCCCCCCGGCGCCCTCGTCGCCCCGGGGCCGCCGGTGCCGATCGAATCGCTTCCTGTGCCGGCGCCGAGATAGGCTCGGTCGGGAGCGATTCAGGCTCGGGCGTGGCTTCGGGGTCGCCCATGCCCCGTCGCCGGGCGTTCGCGGAGGGCATCCATGCCCTCCGCTCTCTCCGTGCCGCTATCGCTTTCGCCCTCCGGGCTGCGCTCACCGGCAAGACCGGCTCTCGGGGCATGGGCAACCCCTCGCTGCAGCGCGTCACAGTGGGCTGCTTCTTGACTGCGCGCAGGCGAGGCGGGGATCGGCGAACGCTTGAGGAGTGAGGAGGGCATCGTGAGAACGACGAAACTTTTGCCGGCCCCGCCGACGAACCACCCAAAGGCCTTGTCGCGGTACCGCCCTCCCGATGGTTGGGCGAAATCCGAGCCCCCGTCAGCGCGGCTCGTCGGTGACGCAGCCTTCGCTTGCCGGGGCGACGCAGCGGATGTACTTGGCGAGGATCCCGCGGGTGACCTTCAGCGGCGGCGCGGTCCAGACGGCACGGCGCTTGGCGAGATCG
The DNA here is from genome assembly GCA_945860405.1 of Candidatus Kuenenia stuttgartensis. Lineage (GTDB taxonomy): Bacteria > Planctomycetota > Planctomycetia > Pirellulales > UBA1268 > QWOP01. Next base: position 1,733 of record CAMARC010000242.1, read on the forward strand.
GCGTCGGAGACGGCGACGTCGAGCCGGCCGGTGTCGCCGTCGATCGTCACCTTGTCGCCATCATGGACCAGCGCGATCGGCCCACCTTCCTGCGCCTCAGGCACCACGTGCCCGACGATGAAGCCGTGGGAGCCGCCGGAAAAGCGCCCGTCGGTGATCAGCGCCACGTCGTTGCCCATGCCGGCGCCCATCAGGGCCGAGGTCGGCGTGAGCATCTCCGGCATCCCGGGGCCCCCCTTCGGCCCCTCGTAGCGGATGATGATCACGTCGCCACGCTGGATCTTCCCCTGCTCGAGGGCGGCGAGCATCGCCTCCTCGCTGTCGAAGACGCGGGCTGGGCCTTCGAAGCGGGCCCCCTCCTTGCCGGTGATCTTCCCGACGGCGGTGCCGGGGGCGAGGTTGCCCTGGAGAATCGTGATGTGGCCGGTCGCCTTGATCGGCTGCTCGACCGGATGGATCACCTTCTGACCAGGCGTCAGGCCCTTGTTCGTGGCGAGGTTCTCGGCGAGCGTCTTGCCGGTGCAGGTCAGGCAATCGCCGTCGAGGAACCCCTTGTCGAGCATGTATTTCATGAAGCCGCTGGTGCCGCCGACGGCGTGGAGATCTTCCTGGACGTAGCGGCCGCTCGGCTTCAAGTCGGCGATGAAGGGAACGCGGCGGGCGACGGCCTGAAAGTCGGCCGGCGTGAGTCTGATATCGACGGCCCGGGCCATGGCGATGAGGTGGAGGACGGCGTTTGTCGAGCCGCCGAGGGCCATCGTCACCACCATCGCGTTCTCGAAGGCGCGGCGGGTCATGATGTCGCGAGGCTTGATGTCGCGCTCGAGGAGATTCTTCACAGCCAAACCGGCCCGGCGGCATTCGTCGAGCTTGGCCGGATCGACCGCCGGGATGCTCGCGCTGTCGGGGAGCGACATGCCGAGGGCCTCGATCGCGGTCGCCATGGTGTTGGCGGTGTACATGCCGCCGCAGGCGCCGGCCCCGGGGCAGGCCTGACGGACGACGCTCGCGCGGCGCGCGTCATCGATCCGCCCGGCGACGTATTCCCCGTAGCACTGGAAGGCCGAGACGATGTCGAGCGGGGTGCCGTCGGCGAGGTGGCCGGCCCGGATCGTGCCGCCGTAGACCATGATCGCCGGGCGGTTGAGCCGGCCCATCGCGATCAGACAGCCGGGCATGTTCTTGTCGCAGCCGGGGATCGCCACGAGGCCGTCGTACCACTGGGCCTGCATCACCGTCTCGATCGAGTCGGCAATGACGTCGCGGGAGGGGAGCGAAAAGCTCATCCCGTCAGTCCCCATCGAGATCCCGTCGCTGACGCCGATGGTGTTGAACCGCATCCCCACCATGCCAGCGGCTACCACGCCATCCTTGACGACTGCGGCGAGGTCGCCGAGATGCATGTTGCAGGTGTTGCCGTCGTACCACATGCTCGCGATCCCGACCTGGGCCTTGTCGAGGTCGGCCGGCTGGAGCCCGGTGCCAAGGAGCATCGCCTGGGAGGCCCCCTGCGAGCGGGGCTGGGTGATGCGGGAGCTGATGCGGTTGATGGCGGCCATGGCGCGGGAGAGTCCTCGAGGAGATTTTCGCGGCGGTCCGGTGGCGAAGCGGCCTAGCCCGGAGTGGAGCCGAGGGGCAGAATAGTCTGTACGATACCCGTTGGAAAGCGTCCGGAGACTCCCGCGCCACCATGTCGACCAACCTCCACCCCCCCACGTTCGTGTACTTCGATCTCGGCAACGTGATCGTCGACTTCGACCGCGAGCACGCCGTCCGCCAGATGGCGCAGGTTGCCGGGATCACGCCCCAGGCCACGCACGCGGCCGTGTTCGAATCAGGGCTCCAGGCGAAGCTTGAACGGGGCGAGATCGACTGGCCCACCTTCCACGACGCCTTCAGCCACTCAACCGGCTCGACGAGCGACCCGGCGCGGCTCGCCGATGCGGCCAGCGACATGTTCAGCCTCCATGTGGCGACGCTGCCGGTGATCGCCGCCGTCGAGCGGGCCGGCTACCGGACGGGGATCCTCTCCAACACCTGCGCGCCCCACTGGGAGCATCTCCTCGGCAAGCGGTATGCCGTGCTCCCCGGTCGGTTCTCCGTGATCGTCCTTTCTCATGAAGTCGGTGCCCTCAAGCCCGACGGGGCGATCTACGAGATCGCGGCGCGGATGGCCGGAGTGCCTCCCGAGGCGATCTTCTTTACCGACGACGTGCCGGAGCATGTCGAGGCGGCCCGCGCGGCCGGCTGGGATGCCGAGGTGTTCGTGTCGGCCTCCCGCCTCGCCGACGATCTCCAGCGCCGCGGCCTCAACCTCGGCCTCTAAAGCCCGCCTCGCGCCAGGGCGATGATCAACGTCGCCTCGTCGATCCGCCCCTCCGCGACAGAGTGGCCGTCGACGACAAGGACCGGCACCCGCAGGCCGTACTCCCGCTCGAGGTCGCTGTCGCCGCCAATCTCCACAATCCGGGCGTGGGGAGCATGGTAAGGGAGGAGGTCCTCGACCGTTTCGCAGAGGTGACAGCCGCGGCGGGTGTAGAGAACGACGTCCATGTTCGAGCCGGCAGCAGGGGGCTTGGGCCGGCTGCCGGAGCGTCCCGACACGCCAGCCCCACGGAACTTCCGGCGGCGGCGGGAGCGATTCGGCAGGCATCCCCACGCCTGTTAGGATAGCGTCTTCTCCCGTCCTCCTTCTTCCCGTCCCCTTGCGGCATGAGCGACTCCACGCAGACGCTGGACGACTTTCTCCGCGTGCTCCGCGCCAGCGGGCTCGTTGATGCTGGAAAGATCGATCAGGCGTTGGCGCCCTGGATGGACACCGAAGGCCGGCTGCCGCTGGGCGACGAGCCGGTGCCGGAGGGCCTCGTCGCCGCCCTGATCGAGTCGGGGCAGCTCACCCCCTGGCAGGTCGATCAGCTCCGCAAGGGGCGTCACAAGGGCTTCGTCCTCGGCAAATACAAACTGCTGCGGCTCCTCGGCGCCGGCGGCATGAGCAGCGTCTACCTAGCGGAACATGCCACCCTCCACCACAAGGTGGCCATCAAGGTCCTGCCGGTGAAGCGGGTGGACCAGAGTTCGTATCTGGCCCGCTTCGAGCGAGAGGCGCAGTCGTCTGCCCGCCTCAATCATCCCAATATCGCCCGGGCGTTCGACCTCGAATCGTCGGGGGCAATCCACTTCATCGTGCTCGAGTACATCGACGGCACGGATCTTTACGCGAAGGTGAAGCGGGAGGGGCCGCTCGATGTCCGCGAGGTGGCCGAATATCTCCGCCAGGCAGCGACGGGGCTCCAGTACGCCCACGACGAGGGGCTTGTCCACCGTGACATCAAGCCGGCCAACCTGATGCTCGACAAACGGGGGACGGTGAAGATCCTCGACATGGGGCTGGCCCTGGCCAACGGCGACGAGGGGGCATCGCTGACGCGCGAGCATGACGAAAAGGTGCTCGGAACCGCCGATTATCTCGCGCCAGAGCAGGCCCGCGACAGCCACAAGGCCGACCGTCGCAGCGACGTCTACTCCCTCGGATGCTCGCTCTATTTCCTCCTCGTTGGCAGGGCGCCATTTGCCAATGGACCGCTCGCCGAGCGGCTCCGAGCGCACATGAACGAGCCGGCTCCCAATCTCCTCGAGAAGCGCCCGGACGTGCCGACCGCCATCGCCGAACTCTACTTCCGGATGATGGAGAAGCACCCCGACGCCCGCCCGCAGACCGCGCAGGAAGTGGCTGACGCCCTGGCGGCCTGGCTCGGCTCGACGCCAGCCGGGCCGCGTCCCACGGGGCGTCTCGACCCGCCACGCCGGGCGCCACGGCGGGGTTCCGGCGAGGGCTCGGCGACGCCGGGGCCGCGGCGGCAGCCTGGCCAAGTGGTGCGCAGTGGTCCTGGCAGCACCTCAGGCCCCCTTGGATCTTCCGGCGTGCTCGGCAGTGGCTCGGGCTCCGGATCGCTCCCCGACTCGGGGCGGTCTGGCCCTGAGAGCGCCGCCCCCTCCGGCGTGCAGGGCCTGCCCCGCATCGACACGTCGTCGTCGCCGCCGCGGAAAGGGTCGGCGACGCGTGCCGGCGGCCCCCCTTCAGCTCCCCAAGCGAAACAAGAAGCGAAAC
>CAMARC010000243.1 GCA_945860405.1 Candidatus Kuenenia stuttgartensis
CTAACGGCGTTCCGCGACAAGGACCGCACCCACCTGCGCGACATGATCGACGTCGGCCTCATCGATGCCGCGACGCTCGATCGCCTCCCCGCGGCCCTCCGCCCCCGGCTCGCCGAGCTCCTCGCCAATCCCGACGGCTGACGCGCCCCCACATACGGCCCGGAGTCGACCGCGGGATATCCCGCATTACTCCCCGGCCTGTGCCTTGAGCGCGGTCGGCCCAGTTGGCGGTGATCGTGCGGGAATTGGTGACTGGTTCCGTCGAGAGGATGGCAGCACGTTGAAAACTCTTCGGGACGATCACCCCCGCGGGCCTTTCGGGGAGTGGTCATTGTGGAAATCGCTGTTCCTGATGATCCCCAGACCCAACGTCTATGCTCAGCCGGCCGGGCACTTTCGCCACACACCAGCCCATCAACGCTCGCTCACCCAATGCTTGCCAGATTGATCTTCCGCTCGTTCTTCCACGGCATCCGATCCGTCGAGCGGCTCGTGCCGCCTCCTTTGCTTTCGTGCTTGCTGTGGCCTTTTATCGCCGTGTTCGCTTTCCGCCGCTGCTACGGCGAGGCCGGCCGGAGAGCGCAACGCGGCTTTGCCGAGGCCTGCGGCAGACCGCTCAGCCTGGCGGAACTGTGGCGGAGCTTCATCGATGAGACTTACTTGCGGCTCGCCACGCTCTGGCCGGAGCGCTTCGTGACACAAGCCTGGCGGCGTCGATTCGTCGTGACGGGCTTAGAGCGTGTGCTGGACTTTCAGGCCGCCCGGAGGCCGGTGGTGCTGGCGGTGATTCATGCTCACCATTGGAACTTGATTCAAATGTTTTTGCGGGCGCACGGCGTGCCCGTTGCCTCGCTCACGCACGCTCCGCAGAGCAGCGAGAATCGACGTTTGATCCATCGATCCGTGGACCTTCGCTCACCACTGGCGGGAATGCCGCATTCGTTCCATCGTGCAAAACTCCGGTCGGCGTATGCCTTCCTGCGAGATGGCAAGTGCCTTCTCGTGGCCTGCGACGTGTCCACCAAGGACGCCGTCACCTTGCCCTGGGCCCTCGGCACGATTCGCATCAACGTCGGTCCCTATCGACTGGCCGCCTTGGCGGAAGCAAGCGTCATCCCCGCCGTCTGTTGGCAGGAGAAACCCTGGCGATTCCATTTGTCGTTCGGCGAACCCGCAAGCGCCCCGGCCCGCTCCTCCGACATCCTCGCCTTTGAGCCGCTCGCCAGGCATTGCCTCGCGAACTGGCAGCCCTTGCTCGAACGACACCCGGAACAGGTTCGTTTTTCCCCTGGCGTGTGGGCCGCGGCAAAGCAGCCGACGAATGCGAACTGACCGGGTCAGCTCTCCGTCGCAAACACCAGGAACGCTCCGGCCTTTCCCTCGACTTCTGGCGTCGAGCTGATCCGGCTGCAATCGGCCCGCATCTTGCCGAGAACGGATCGAACGGACTTCAGCATCAGCTGCGTGAGAGCGGCCCCGCTGCAGTAATGGGAGCCGGCACCGAACGGCAGGCTCGTCAGCCGGGAGAACGGGCAGCCCGACGCCGATCCCAGAAACAGGTAGACAACATCCCCCGGCTTGACCGCCTCGCCTCCGAGGGTGTCGGCGCCGACACAAGCCCGCATCACGAAGTTCACTGGCACGATCGTAGTCGCATCAAACCCCGCCGTGCGTTTGACCGCGTCATCGGCGGCAAGCCCCTCGCGCCGGGCTGTCGCGTACACGCTCACGAGCGTTGTCAGCAGCGCGTGCATCGGGCTGACGCCCATGACCAGCAGGGAGAGCACCGCCGCCTGATCCCCTTCGTCGAGCGACTCGAGGTCGATCGACCGACAGCAGCGGTCGATCGATTCATCGCACCCTGCGAGCGACGAGAGGGTGGGAAACGGCCTGAAGAAATCGATGGCAAGCAGATCCCGGACCGGCAGTTCCACCGGCTTGCCCGTCATCGCTGCGATCGCCCTCGAAAACAACAACGTCACCAACCGGGCGGCGACGGTCGCCGACGTGCAGGACTCGGCCGCCAAGCCCTCCTCGACAACGGCCATCATGTCGTCTGCGGAGATCTCCCTGACGCCAGCGGCGCAGCGATCCAGCGCTCGCTGCATCGAGCGTCGCCGGCGCTCGTGCTCCGGGCCATCGATCATGATCAGGCCGATGTCACAGAACCGGCGGATCCATCGGGTGCGATCCGGCTTGGCAATGGTGAGAATTTGCGCGAGAAAGTCGAATTGCCGGTAGCAGGGCGACTGCAGCACCGCCTTGGCCTGCCCGGCGTCGACCACCACGAACGTCGTCGGCCCATCCCCAGCGCGTCGAAACACCGTCACCGGCGGCTCGATGGCTGGAAACCTGTCGAAACGCCGCCTGCCAGTCACCGAGCGGATCGTGTCGAGGAGTTGCAAGTAGTTCATCAGGACTGTGCACCGGACGGTCGTCGACTCGGAATACCACACGTCAGGCGCGATCGACCAGGGATTTCGACGCCCGGGCGGCCACCTTGGCTTCGACAAACGTGATCAGGTCGCTCACCGTGCTCGACGCCGTAACGGCGTCGTCCTCGATGCGAACGTCGAATCTCTCCTCGATCTCATTGAGGAGCTCGAGAAAATCGAGGGAATCCAAGCCAAGAGCCGAGAGCGTTCGCACCGAGATTTCGGCGCGGGTCCCTGCCGCGGAGCCCTGCTTGACAAGCCCGTCGACAATGAACCTCGCCACTTCGGATTCCATCGCGCATTCCCCCGAGCCTGCAAGTTGCCAACGGACTTCCAAACGAGCCTAACGCCGTCGACGGCACGGCCACAAGGGATTCAAGGCGCGCCCGTCACTTCGGCCGGCGGTTGAGCGTGTACCAGCCAGTGTCGTGAAGCAGGGGGAGACCGGCAGGGAGATCGCCCGAGGAGGCGCTCCGCACGCCGGGGCACTTGAGCTCGTGAATCACTCCCTCGCGGAGGTTCGTCATCTCGAGGCGCACCTTCAAGCCATCGGCGCTCGGGGTGGCCCTAACGATCTCGCACGGCGCTTCATCGACGATGGGGCTGCCGTAATCGGCCTGATAAATGTAGGTGAAGCCGCGCGCCGCGTAGCTTTTCAGATCGGCCGCCGTGGCCTTCTCAACCGGGCTTGTGAACTCGAGTTCAAAGCCATCGGGGAGCGCCTTCATGGCGCGGATCTCGAACGGCAGCTTGCCGGTGAAGACCAGCCGCTCGAGCGCGTAGTCGCCGCCGCCACGCGAGCCCCAGCCGCGGTTGGTGCCGCCGACATACAGCGAGCCGTCGGGGGCGAATTGGACGGCGAGCGATCCGCTCCCAAAGCCCTCGCGGAAGGGAAAGCAGGCTCCCTGCATGATCCCGTCGATCGTCTCCAGGCTGCAGCGCATCAAAAACGAATGCGACTGATCGGCTACGAACACCTGACCGGCAAACGGCCCGAACTTTCCCTCCGTCGCATCGCACACCACGCCCGCCGCGCTCTTCCCCATAAGATCGTAGGGGAAGACGACAACCGCCGGGCGGTACTGCGGGATCCGCTTCATCTCCTCCGCCCACCGGCTGCCGCTCTTCGGCTCGGTCGGCTTCGGCCCCATCTCCGGTGCGAGGTCATACCACTTGAATCCGCCCGGATGGCCGACAAACTCCCCCGGCCGCAGTTCCTTGAGCGCACACGAGCCGTTCCACGGCCCCTGGTTGTCGGTGTAGAGCACCTTGCCGGAGCAATCGAAGCCAATCCCGCCGGGGGATCGGACGCCAGAGGTGGTGGGGATCGTGCGGCCGTCGGGAGTGACGCGCATCGCCCAGCCGCGAAACGGCACTTCGCTCGAGAAGCTCCCCGTCAGGCAGAGCACGATCCACAGATTCCCCTCGGCATCGAACTTCGATCCGAACGCATATTCGTGGTAGTCGCCCGACACTCCCCAGCCGTCGGCCACCGTCTCGATTTCGTCAGCCTCGCCGTCGCCGTCGGTGTCCTTGAGCCGGCTCACCTCCGGCCGCTGCGTCGCATAAAGCCAGCCATCCTTCCAGGCCAGGCCCAGCACCTCGTGGAGCCCGTGGGCGAAGCGCGTCCAGGTCGGCTCCACACCCGCCGGATCGCTGACGATCCAGATCTCCCCCCGCCGGCTGGCGACGGCGATCTTATTATCGGGCAGCCATTCGAGCGCTCCCACCTCGAGAAATGCACTCGGCGGGATGTTGAGTTGTTCGATTTTGTAAAAGTCGGCCTCGGTCGGCTTCTTGAGGGGCTCGGCGGCGCGCGCAGGGGCCGCGGCGATGATCGACAGGATCATGGCCAACCAGGCATAACGCACACCCGCCCCGTCGCATCGCATCGCGACGCGTCGCAACTCACAATTCACCATGAGAGTTCCTCCTGAAAGGTGACAGGGGCCTGGGCGGTGGGCTTCACGGGAAAGCGTAGTTCTTTCTTGCCGTCGATCGTCACGACCGTGGCCGGCCCGACGCCCGCCCCGATCACCCGCACGCGCCAAAAGCCGGCGACGCGCCACCAGCCATCGGCCTCCGCCTCGATGGCGCCGGCGACGGCGGCGCGGAAGACGACGCCTTCGATCCCGGCGGCATTCGGCTGGCGATCGACGGTCACGGCCCGCTTCAGGAGCGGGTTGCCGACGGAGTCGCCGCCGATCGTTTCGCGGACGACGAGCTTTTCAGCGGGCAGCGACCAGCGGAACGTCGGCCGCCCCTTGTCGTCGAGCGCGTAGCCGCCGAACCGTCCGCCGCGCTTTCGCACGGGCTCGGCTGGCCAAGGGGCGTCGATCGCGGGGAGGATCGCAACGCACGGGCCCGCATCGGGGGTGAAGACGGCATCCCCCATCGGCGGCTGAAAGCCTTCGCCGCGGCCGCTCCAATGGCGACGGGCATCGATGAAGGATCCCTTCCAGGCGAGCGCCAAGCGGAATGCCTCGGCGTCCCAGGCGATGTTGACCCGTTCCGGGAAGCCGATGCCGATGGCGCGGGGCCCGGCCCCTTCGATGAAGTTGCGATAGATCACCGGCTTGTCGGTGGCGATCAGTTCGATCGGGTCTTTCCCCAGTCCGACCGGCGGCCGCGGCTTGGCAAGCGACACATACCTCCACACCGATTCGATCTGATTGCCGGCGTCGCCAGAGAGGATGTCAGGATAAAAAACCTTACTCTCCGGCCAGGCGGCAGGCATCCGCGTGCCGGGGCGGAAGCGTTGCGGGTTTTCCACGTAGGCCAGATACCACTCATGCCGGAGGCGTTTGGGGAAGCGCGTCATGTCGATGGCGCCGAGCCCCTGGCCGCGGTCGCCGCCGAAGGCATGGCACTTGATGCAACCGAGCCCCTTCGAGCCGACGAGATCGCGCCCCTTGTCGACAATCTCTGCTTCGGCGTGGCCGGCGATCGCCGGGATCGGGATGTCGGTCTTCGGATCATCGGCAAGGAGCGTTGCCAGGGGCTTGGCGACGTCACCGTGCCACTTCGGCATCAGCGTGTGCATCGTGGCGCGGCGATCGACGCCCCCGTTCGCCAGCACCTCGTCGAGAAACTCGCGCCGCAGCTTGTCGCCGACGCCGTCGAGCGTCGGCGGGAGCCGTCCCTCTTCTCCCATCTCCGGGATCGGGCCGGTGAACAGGGCGTCGCGGGCGGGATCTTTCAGGATCGGCTCGCCGTCGTCATCGAGGATGGCCACCGCGGGGATCGCTCCCCCCTTCCCATTGCGGACATGGCAGGCGAGGCAATTGAGGCTCGTGAGCGACCGAGAAATCGCCCGCTCGCGTGCCGGCGCCTCCGCGGCGGCCGGAGAGGCAAGGAATGCGAGCGCCGCGCCGATCGCTTCCCGCTGC
>CAMARC010000244.1 GCA_945860405.1 Candidatus Kuenenia stuttgartensis
CTGGAGGTCAACAGACTCCACCCGCCAGGAGTCATCGAGGCCAAGCAAACGGGCGTAATGCGATTGAAGTGTGTCCATTTCGGCACTCTACCCAATCGTCGGCCCTCCATGAATCGGCAGCGGCGTACCACGGAAATCCCCGAAGAGCCAAAAAAAAAGTTGCCGAGGTCGGCTGAGGTCAAACGGCAATGCGTCGATCCCGACCACGATCTCCTGAGCGTCTCGCGGCAGTGCCAACTCCTCGGCTTGGCCCGAAGCAGCTGGTACTACCAGCCACGCGGCGAGTCGGAGGAGAATCTGGAGCTGATGCGATCGATCGACCGCCTGTACACCAAATGCCCGTTCCTCGGCACCAGGAAGATTCGCAGGCTCTTCGAGATCAACCGCAAGCGAGCCCAGCGGCTGATGGGGCTCCTCGGACTCGAGGCAGCCTGCCCCAAACGATCAACCAGCCGTCCGTCCCCGGGCCACAAGATTTACCCCTATTTGCTGCGGCGTCTGCAGATCGTCAGGCCCGATCAGGTGTGGGCCAGCGACATCACGTACATCCCGATGCAGCACGGCTTCCTCTACCTCACGGCGGTCATGGATCTCTTCAGCCGGAACGTCTTGTCGTGGAAGCTCTCGAACACACTCACCGGCGATTTCTGCATCGACGCGCTCGACGAGGCGCTGTCCCGCTCCCGCCCCGAGATCTTCAACACGGATCAGGGGGCCCAGTTCACGGCGACGGCCTACACGAGCCGATTGGAAAGTCATGGCGTCGCTATCTCGATGGACGGCCGCGGCCGGGCCCTGGACAACGTCTTCGTCGAGCGGCTGTGGCGGTCGGTCAAGTACGAGGAGGTCTACCTGCGGGACTACGCCGACGGCTGGGAAGCGGAGAAGTCCCTGCGGAGGTACTTCGATTACTACCGCAACGAGCGAATTCACCAGGCTCTCGGCTACAGAACTCCGGCAGAGGTCTATGCAGGCGGCTGACGCGACAGTCGCGTTCGCGCACAAATCTCCGTTGTGACGGACTCAGAACGAAGCTACATCAAACGGCACCCATACCGTGAACTGATTCGTGGCCGCGCGAGACCCTTGGAATGGGTCTCGCGGGCCACCACCCCAACTCCACCTTATCCAAGGCCCAAATCTGTCCAAAGAATGGGGTCCACCTCAGACATCGCAAAAGAGCAGGGCGTCGACCGCAGCTACGTCGGGCGTATGCTGCAACTGACCTCGCTTGCGCCGGATATCGTCGAATCGATCCTGGCAGGTCAGGCGTTCGAAGACATCAGTCTGCAGTATTGCCGGAAGGGCATTCCGGTCTTTTGGGAAGAGCAACGGCGAGCATTGATCGCGGCGGAGTGAACGCGAGCCCCCATCGCGTCAAGCCGCATTCTTCCGTTTCTTCACAACGAGCGACGTCGCTTGCAGTCGCCTCTGGTCCCAGATCTTTCTGTTTGAGAGCTGGTGATACTTCCTCGGGACGCGGTGGTCAGGTTTTTCATGTCACTGCCACTGGCGTTTCAGGCTAAAACCTCACGCCTGTTCAAAATCACGAAAGTGCCGTGTTTTGCAGGGTTTCTGAGTACGGGACGGGGTTGGGGGTCGTCCCGTGGTTTAGAGCCTTTGGCCCCGATTCGAGCCTTTTCGGGTGGCGATGGGTGTCGAGCACGTCCCGTGGTTTCGACGCCATCGAAGTTCGGCGACGCGAAAAAGCCCCGAATTTCCGCGTAGAAATGCAAAGACCCGCTGGGGTGAGCCAGCGGGTCAGTTTGCTTCGAGCCACCTTGCGGTGGCCGTGTCAGTGGAGGCGGCGGGAGTCGAACCCGCGTCCCGTGATGATTCAGAACAAACGTCTACGTGCGTATCCGGTCGATTTGAGTCTCGTGGATGCGCCCCCGGCCGACAGGGTTCGTCATCCACCAGCCAGGAACTTTTTTAGCCCCACCCGTACCCGGCGGTGGAATGGAGCGAGTCGGATTTGGCGACCGATTGGGAGGCCCTTCCGACTGGGGCCATCGCTCGGGGCTACTTAATTAAGCAGCCAGAGAAAACTGAGCTTCGGCAATTGAAGCTTGGTCGACTTTTAACGTGGCCAGCCGACCAACCACGACACGCAATCTGAACCTCTTCTATCCGGTCGAAGCCGGTACGCCCCCTTGGTCTCTCGACCACTGACCGAAGTCAGGAATCGAAAGCTTCGTCACTCCCTCCATCGGCAGGTTGGCGGCCGGTTCGTCAGGCTTGGCTCCGAACCGCCGGGAACACCGGAGGAACCGAGCCACAACTCGACAAAACCCGACCATGGACCAGCGATTGAGGAACTGTCCGGCCCGGCTCGCGCCGGGCTCGGTCGTCCCGGGGCGGCTGGGGAGCCGTCCGTTGGGTGACTTTCCTATCCTAGCAAACCCTTTGGGCTGTAGCGGTCCTGGCGCTGCAAACAAGGAAATTCCAGGGGGAAAGCTCCCCGGACACCCCCCGGGGACGCCTCGGCGGGGAATGTTTGGGAAGTGGCGGACACCGTTGTCCGCCCAGCCCGCCCAGAGCCCCGTTGACTCCCCTTCCATGGCATCCGTACTCTTCGCAAAGTCTTTCGCGGCCAAGCCTTCCACCGGCCGCACACCCTCTGGTGACACGCCCATGTGCGCCGCCCGCCCCGTCTTCGGCAAGCTCGCTCTTCCCCTCGTCGTTCTCGGGCTCCTGCTGCTCGGTGCGGCACCGGCCCGGGCCCAGGATTGGGCCAAGCAGATGTTCTCGGAGACGAGCCACAACTTCGGGAACGTGGCCCGCGGGGCGAAGACGGAACACCGGTTCGTGTTCCGCAACAAGTACAAGGAAGACCTCCGCGTCGTCGGCGTCCGCACCAGCTGCGGCTGCACGACCCCGACGATCACCAAGAAAGACGTCAAGACCCACGAGACTTCCGAAGTCGTGGCGACGTTCAACACGAAGACCTTCCTCGGCCAGCACGGGGCCACGCTCACCGTCACCTTCGACAAGCCGTTCTTCGCCGAGGTGCAGCTCCGGGTCACCGGCAACATCCGCGGCGACGTGACGTTCGATCCGCCCTTCATCGATCTCGGCAACGTCGATCTCGGCAAGGGAGCCGAACGAAAGGTGCGCGTCACCCACTCCGGCAGCACGCCCTGGGAGATCAAGGACGTGCGGAGCGTGAACTCGAACTTCGCCGTCACGCTCTCCCCGCCACTCCACACCTCGTCGCAGTCGGCCTACGATCTCACGCTGAATCTCAAGCCGGAGGCGCCGGCAGGGTACGTCAAGGGGCAACTGCTTCTGGTCACCAACGACGCCCGTGCCCCGCAGATCCCGATGGACGTTGAAGGACGCGTCGTCGCCGAGGTGACGGTCAGCCCGCAACTCCTGGCCCTCGGGAGCGTGCAGCCCGGTGGCTCGGTCACGAAGAACGTCGTCGTCCGTGCCAATCGCCCGTTCAAGGTGACCGGTGTGGAGTGCGGCCCCGACGGCTGCATCACCTGCCCGGTGAAGGAGACGCCCGCTCCGGTCCACATCCTTCCGGTGACGTTCCAGGCCGGTGAGGCGACCGGGAAGATCGAGCGGCAGATCCAGATCTCCACCGATCTCGGTGCTGGTGCGGTGCCTGTGGTGACCGTTCAGGCGACCGTCGAGGGGCAGGCTGCCGAAGCCGGTGAGCCCGCGGTGACCCAGCCGACGGCAGCCCAAACCTCCGCCGTGGTGGCCCCGACCGCGGTCCTTCCCTGACGCTCGCCGTTGGGCGAAGAGCAGGGGACCGACCGGACGCGGGCGACCGACCAGAGCTATGAAAACCTAGGCGGCCGCCACGGGGGGAATCCCCCCGCGGCGGCCGCGGCTGTTTCGGCGGGAGCAGCGGCGTTAGCGGGTGGAGCGCGCGACCCAGTCGCGGGGGGCAGGGCCAGCGTAGATCGACAGCGGACGGATGATCCGGTTGTCGCCGACTTGCTCGATGACGTGGGCCGTCCATCCGCTCATCCGTGCGACAACGAAGATCGGCGTGAAGACCCGCACCGGTAGCCCGAGGGCGTGGTAGACGCGGGCGGCGGGCCAATCGAGGTTGGGGCGGAGATTCTTGCGCTCGAGCATCATCTGCTCTACCGCGTCGGCAAGGCGCTCGAGCGCCAGCCCTTCGCCGTCATCGGCGAGCCGGCGGCACATGCCGCCGAGGATCTTCGCCCGCACATCGCCATCCTTGTAGACGCGATGGCCGAATCCCATCACCACCTTCTTGGCAGCGAAACGTTCTTCGAGCCAGGGAATGACTCGGTCGAGGGAGCCGATCTCGGCCAGGGCTTCGAGCACCTGTTCGTTGGCCCCGCCGTGAAGCGGGCCCTTCAGCGCCCCGATCGCCGCCACGATCCCCGAATGCATGTCGGAGCCGGTGGAGACCACCGTCCGTGCGGCGAACGTCGAGGCGTTGAACTCGTGCTCGGCGTAGAGGACGAGGGTCGTGCCGAAGATCGAGGCCTCCGCGGCACTCGGCTTACGGCCGGTGAGCCGCTCGAGAAGCGCGGCGGCGATCGATCCTTCCGGCCAGGGGGCGACGGGCCGGCCAGCGGAAAGATCGAGCCAGGCGGCGAGGATCGCCGGCACCTGGCCAAGGAGCCGCTCCGCCTGCGACACCAAGGCCGCGTGCGGCCCGGGCTGCTGGTCGAGCTCGATCTGCCCGAGGATGCTGACGCCGGTCCGGAGGGCGTCCATCGGCGAGGCGTTGGGGGTGCGGGCGGCCAACACCCGCAGCGTTTCGATGACCGTTGGGTCGATCGAAGCGGCAGCCTCGTGCACCCGACGAGAGAACGCGGCGTGCTCCGCTGCGGTCGGCAGGTTGCCATGGAGGAGGAGGTGGGCGACATCCTCGAAGTCGCCTGCCTCCGCCAGGGGGGCGATCGAATAGCCGCGGTAGCGGAGGTCGCCGTCGAGGGAACAGATGGCCGTCTTGCCGGCAACAACGCCGGCGAGCCCGCGGGCGAAGTCGTCTGTGCCGGAGGTGGATTTTGGGGCGGGGGCCGACATCAGGCGTCTCCTCGGGGGGCGGTGCGGGGCTGCCGGTCGAGCCGGTTCGAGTGCGCGGCGAGCCGGTTCGAGTGCGCGGCGAGCCAGTTCGAGTGCGCGGCGAGCCAGTTCGAGTGCGCGGCGAGCCAGACCTGCGGATCGGCGGGGTCGTAATCGAGGAGTTCGTAGAGCTCCTCACGGGTCTGCATGAGGTCGAGGAGGCTTTCCTGCGTCCCCTCATCGCCGATCACAGCCAGCGCCGCGTGCATGGCCTGCATCGCCACGCGCATCAGGGTGACAGGGAAGAGGACCGCCGCGTAGCCAAGGTCGGAGAGCTCGTCGACGGTCAACAACGGGCCGACCCCGAACTCGGTCATGTTTGCCAGGAGCGGCGCCTCGTCGGCAAACTCCCGGCCGATCCGGGCAAACTCCTCCCGATCCCGCGGTGCCTCGGGGAAGAGCCAATCGGCGCCCGCGTCCCGGTAGGCGCGGAGACGCGCCAGGGCGTCATCGAGGCCAGCCACCCCGCGGGCGTCGCTGCGGGCGATGATCACGGTGTCGGGATTGCGGCACCCGGCCCGGGCTGCGGCCACCTTCTCCACCATCTCGCTCACCGACACGACCTGCTTGCCGGCCAGATGACCGCAGCGCTTCGTGCCCCCCGTCCCGCTGGCGGCCCCCTTCTGATCCTCCAGTTGGATCGCCGCCGCGCCCGCCGCCTCGAGGACGCGGACGCACTCCTCGACCTCCCGCGGGCCACCGAAGCCGGTGTCGGCATCGACGACGAGAGGAAGGTCGGCCGCCGCCGAAAGGATCCGGG
>CAMARC010000245.1 GCA_945860405.1 Candidatus Kuenenia stuttgartensis
GATGATGTCGGCCTTGTCGTTCATCCCGGCACTGGAGAAAGCCATGATTGCCGTCACCGCATCCTGCGGGCAGATGGCACCGTTGCAGTAATAGGGAAACTCATACGCCCCGTAGTTCTGGAAGTTGTAGTCGTCCGGAACGTCTTCCAGGTTGCAGGGGATGCCCCAGTAGAAGCCGGTGAAGTTGCCGGTCTTGGAGTCGATGTAGTCCACCGTTGTCCCCTTGGCGCTGTCGCGATACTCCGCCACTTCGAAGGCATCCCAGAGCGCCTGCATCACGTCGCGCGGTCCGCGCTTGAGCCCGGTATCCGCCTCGAGGCCGTCGGCGATGCCGAAGAGCACGGCGTTTTCCTGGATCAAGGGGTTGATGTAGTCGTGCCGCTTGCCGTCCTGCCCGATCCACCAGATGTAGCGGTTTTGTTCTCTCAGGAAGAACGTCTTGTTGTAGGCCTGCCGCAGCCGGAGCGCCCGCTCGCGGTATTCTTTCGCCCGATCCTTGTCACCAATGTCCTCCATCATCTTCGCCACGCCGAGGAACGATTTGTGGGCCTGCCCGTTGACCAGCGCGTTCTTCCAGCCGGAGCTGATCGTGTCATAGCCGGTATCGCCGAACTGGTTTTTGCCGTTCCCGTCGCGGAAGGTCTCGATGAGGCCGTCGTCATCGAGATCGCGGGCGATGAAATAGCCGACGGCCTTGACGAGCGCATCTTTGTTCGCGGAGACGAAGGACTTGTCGCCCGTGGAGAGGTAGTAGTCGGTGGCGGCGTTGAGCACGCCGGTGTTGGAGTCCGCCGAGATGTTGCCCTTTTGGAGAACGTAGTCGAGCGAACCGTCGTCGTTCATTCGCTGGCTCAGCCAGAACTCGATGGTCTTGCGGGCGATCTTGTTCAGGTCGATACCCATCACTGTGGCCTTGCCGCCCATGCCTGCGAGCCACTGGAGATTGCGGTCCATGTTGCAGGAGACGGGGTCGGAGATGACGTTGTTGCCGATGATGCCGCCGGGCGAGCCGAGCCACGCGGAGCCGTCCTCCTGGAACGGCATGAACGGCGTGATCTGGAGCAGGGAGATCAGGCCGCGGCGGACCTTCGCCCATTCGACGTCGGAGATCGAGGCCTCGGGTTTTTCGAGCCGTGCCGGTGCAAAGACGATCTCGCCATTGCCCGTGCCGGGAAACCCGACGCGTAGGTCGACGCGCTTGTGCAGGCGGCTTCCGGTGAACCGGCAGGCAAGCGCCTCGTCGGCGCCGGCGTTGCTCAACCGCAACTGCCCCATGTCGAGCGCGCTGATGATGAGCGGCGCCTTGACCTCGGCGCCGGCACCCCATTCCTCTGCCAGGATCGTGGTGCCCATCGCACGCGGATCGAAGGGAATCAGGAGTTCGGTCTTGGTCACCTGACCGGCCTTCTCGCCGTCGAGCGCGAGGCTCATCCGCAGGGATTCGCCAGCAAGCCACACCGACCAGCGGGCATCGATCCCAGCGGCCGGGCTGAACCGATATTCCACCTTGCCCGACTGCAGCTGCCGCTTCGCGGGCACATCCCAGGCATCGACCGTGCGTCCGTCGGCCAGGGTGAAAATCAGCCGCATCGGCTGGCGCAGGAGCTGGGTCTTCGCGCGGTCGCCGCCCTCGGTATCGAGGCCGAACTCGGCGATGAGCGGAAACGCGGCATCGGCGCGGAGGTTGTAGATTGTCGTTCCTGTCGGCGTCCAGTCGCGGCCGGTTTTCGAGGGCTGCGGCACGAAATTTCCAAACTGGGCCGGAGCCTCGAACGGCTGCGTGGTGAAAGCCACGCCCGCCGGATCGCGCACTTCCGGGCCGGTGATCGTGCGCAGCAGCTTGGGTGCGTCTTCGGAAATATCCCATGCAGTCACGCTTTGCCTGCCGTTGCTCGAGCACACGAGCTGCCCGTCCGGTGAAACCGCCAGCGCGACCGGGGTGGTCACCTCGCCCGCGAGCACCACCACCGCATTCGTCTTGCCGTCAAAGCGCGCGATGCCGCCGCTCCCGCTCCACCAGCAGTGTCCGCCTTGATCGAAGGCAATGCCCCACGGCGTAAACCCCGCCTGCTCGACAAACACCGCCGGCTCGCCGTCGGCCAGCGGACACCTCCGCACCCGCGCCTCGCTGAACTCGGTGGTGAACACCGCCCCGTCGCGCACCGCGATCTGCGTGATCCACCCCTTCGGATTACCCGTCGCCACTGTGCCCTTGAACGCGCCGGTCTTGCCATCGTAGCGATGCACCTTGCTGTCATCACAACTCACCACAAAGCAATCGCCCTCATGCCAGACGATGTCCGAGGCGCGCGCGAGGTAGCCGGGCTGCCCGGCGGGCACTGAAATAAAATTGCCGAGAAACCGCCCGGTGACCCCGTTGAACTTCTTCACCGCTCCCGCCCCGCCGACCGCGCCCGTGGCCACATACAGCGCGCCGTCCGGCCCGAAGGCCAGCGCGTTGGGCCGTTCGATCCCGTTGATCAACGTACCCATGTGCCGGCCGGTGGCGGATTCGAAGCGCTCCACGGTTCCGCTGCCGCCCATCGCGACAAGCAGATCGGCGGCGTTCAGGTTTGTCGCCAACAGGGTCAGGATCAGGACGAATAAATGCGATGAGATGAAATGAATCATAGTGTGATTTCCGATATTCGATCAGCAGAGTATTTATTCGTATCCGATGGTTTTGAGCTGTTCCTGGAAGTCGGCCGGCAGATTCGCCAGCGGCTTGTCGAGGCCGCGGGCGGCGTAGTTGAGCAGGTTGCGCAGCAACAATTCCGCGACCGGATCGGTGCCGAGATCATTTCTGTTGAATGGAGACCGGGTACAGGGGATCGAGGAGGGGGTGGTTGGATTGCCAGAGAAAGACTTCGTTAGCAGCCCGTTGCCCAAGTCGTTTTCTGAGTCTCTGACCCTCTGATCATCGTCGATGGGTCGGTTGAGAGCCGGGGGGTGAGCCTGAGCCAAGCCGATCCACGGCCACAGAAGCCAGAGGATGAATGGGATGCCTCCGAGCACCGCCCCAGGCCCAACGCAGAGCGCCGTCGGCCGGTGGATGACATGCCGTCTACGGTGACGCGGTACCTCATCGCGATTCGGCAGCAACGGCGTCACAAGCGAGCTTTTCATCGTCTGCATCAAGTTGTAGGATATCCCACATGGACTTCAGGGTACAAGGGCTCCCCACCATGCCGGCACTCTCCCCAGGCAGGATTCGTCCGCTGCTGGTGGAGCAGACGCAGGAGGCGCTGACCCGGCACATCCGCGAAACCGGGCTTCGCACCGGTGACCGGCTGCCCACGGAGGCCGAGTTGGTCCGGTCGATGCGCTGCAGTCGCAACGTGCTGAGGGAGGCGGTGGGGCGTCTGGTGTCGATCGGGTTGGTGGAAGTCCGCCGGGGAACGGGAATGTTCGTGGGCTCTGCCGATGCGATCACCTCCTGCGCTCGGCTGCTGGGGACGTCGCTGGCGATCTCCGCGGAAGACCTCGTCGAGTTCACCGATTTCCGGCGGGTGCTCGAGGGTGCTGCAGCCCGTCGCGCTGCGGCCATCGCGACGGCTGGCGAAATCGAGGAGCTTCGTTCGCTCGCCCAAGCGATCGACGACGCGGGTATCCCCAGGGAGGAAAGCCTCCGTCGCGATCAGGCGTTCCACCTGCGTCTCATGGAGATCGGTGGCAACCGGCTGATGGCAGCCGTTCTCAGATTGCTGATCGATTATCTCCATGTTTCGATGGACATCACCACGTCGACGCCACGCGACACCGAAACCAGCTTCCGTCTGCACGCCGCGATCGTCGACGCGCTCGAGCGGAGAGATGGCGATGCTGCTGAGCATGCCATGGAGATCAACCGGAGGCACACGATGACCCGGCTCGGAACTGGAAACGTGGGAGTCAATCATGACGCCGAGCAGGCGTGAGTTCCTGGGCGGCATCACGGCGGCGATCGCCACAACGGCGATCGACGCTCGCTCCGATGACGGAGTGGATGCCCTGAGGTCGTTCCTTCGCCCGCATCTCGTCCAGCGTGAGACGATC
This sequence comes from Candidatus Kuenenia stuttgartensis, assembly GCA_945860405.1. Lineage (GTDB taxonomy): Bacteria > Planctomycetota > Planctomycetia > Pirellulales > UBA1268 > QWOP01. The sequence continues at coordinate 4,036 of CAMARC010000245.1, forward strand.
GAACGCTTTCTCGACGAGCGGGAGCGAGTCTGGGCCAAGTTTGACCCCGAACTTGGCTATCTGCTCCGCAACTCGTTCATGCGGGACGGCGTGGATGGTTGCCACACGCTGGCGCGATACGAACAGACAGGCCAGCGCACTCAGGTGAACTTTCCCGACCAGCCCTGCCGCATCAATTCCTACGGCGACAGCTTCACACAGGGCCATCAGGTGAGCGATGGTGAAACCTGGCAGGAAATCCTCGCCGCTCATTTCTGCGAGCCGTTCCGGAATTACGGCGTCGGAGGCTTCGGTGTCTACCAAGCGTACCGCCGGCTCCTGCGGATCGAGGCCACGCCTCAAGGTGCGCCCTTCATCGTGTTCAACATCTGGGGGGACGACCATCTCCGCAGCGTCTACGCTTGGCGCTGGCTGGCGTTTCCTGACAACGTGCTCGATTCGATGGCGGGCGCGATGTTCCACGCCAATCCGTGGGTTCATGCCCGCCTCGACGAAGGCGGGGCACTCGTTGAACGCCCCAGCCTCTGTCCGACCGAGGAGTCGCTCTTCCGGCTGTGCGACGAGGACTTTCTCGTCGAGTCGTTCCGCGACGACGAGATCGTCCATCTGCTCGTATCACAGCGCACGGGCAAGATTCTCGACCCTCGCGTGCTCGAACGGGCGGCGGTGAAGTGCGGCGCGGCGATGCCCGTCCAGGGCTCTTCGGGTGGGATCTCCGGCGGCGCGACCCGTGTGCTGCACGCCTATGCGATCAAGGTCGGTCTTGCCGTCATGCTCCGTCTCCGCGACTACTGCGCCGAGAACGGCAAGCAACTGCTCGTGCTGCTGAGCTATCCGGTCGGTGCCGTATGGCATGCCTGCAGTCGCAGTCCCGCCACCGATCCCGACAACGTCGACTGGCACCCTCGGGCGTTTCAGGAGCAACTTGCGGATTCGGGTATCCGGGTGATCGACACGCTCCCCACGCACGTCGCGGAATACGACACCTATAAAATGTCGGCGAAGGACTATGTCGATCGCTACTACATCGGCCACTACACTCCACGGGGAAACCATTTCTTCGCGTACGCCGTGAAGGACCCGATCCGGGAGTGGCTCACGCCACCGCCGCCGGCATACCGCGACGATGGGGAACCGCTCCTACGGTTCCGGGGGTATCTGCCTGGATGATGGACGGAAGCGAGACATTGGTCTCGACCTCTCTGTGGGCATCGGTGTCGCTGTTCGTGGGCGTCTCTCGTCCGACATGAGAGGCGGTGGACCTTTCCGGGGAGCGGAGGTGCCAATTCATCGCCATCGAAGGCCAGGTAGCAGTCCGCCTCTTCGTATATGCAGTGACCTTCTCGTCGGATTCAACCTAGCGGACGCGGAATCGGCCCGCCAACGAATGTCGGTGTTCTCTTTCCGAACTGGATGCCATGTTTCTGGCGACGGGCGTCGGATTCCCGCGAGAGTCCCCGAGGGCCGGAGCCATGCTTTTCGAGACACGCCGTCCGTGACTTGTCGCTGACTTGTCTGGTGAGTGGTCTCGGTTTGGCTTGTGGTGGCTCGGTTTGGCTCGATTTCGCCCCGCGGACCAGTAGCCCTTCGCCGCGGCGGGAGCGGCATCAGGAGCGATTTTCCCTGGTTTTCAAGGGTGTTCGTGTCGGGAGTCCCAGAGGGTCTTTGCTGCTCTTGAAAACCGGCAACGGCGAAAGTCGTTCGTGGGTTCAAATCCCACCCCATCCGT
>CAMARC010000246.1 GCA_945860405.1 Candidatus Kuenenia stuttgartensis
CGACAGGCTGGCGATGCAGAACAGATCGATCGAGAGATCGAAGAACCTGACGAGCTGCTGCTCGGCCCGGCGCTGCCCCGACTCCAGATACGCCACGAGGGCCTCGACGATCTCGCCGGCATCGGCGGGGCGCTGCTCCGGGTCGATCGCCAGGCAGCGTCGGGCGAGGGTCGAAAGCACCTCAGGGCCGTCGCAGGTTTCGAGGCGGGCAAGCGCCGCAGCGGTGTCCCCCTCCTCCGCCTGCCGCCACACTTCCACCGGCGTCGTCCCCCGGTAGGCGGGCTCTCCGGTGAGAATCTCGCAGAGGATGCATCCCAGGCCGAAGACGTCGGTCCGCCGATCGACGCGATCGATCTCACCCCGCGCCTGTTCTGGCGCAAGATAACCGGGGGTGCCAAACACTGTCCCGCAGGCCGTGTGGATCTCCTCGGGCGTCTCCCCCAGGCTCTCGTCGGTGAACACCACCTCCGGCTGGGGATCGTCGAGGACCTTCGCGAGCCCCCAATCCATCACGGTCACGAGGCTGTAGTCGCCGACCATGATGTTGGCAGGCTTGAGATCGCGGTGGATGACGCCGGCGGCATGGGCATAGGCCACCGCCTGGCAGGCCTGGAGAAAGGCGGCGAGGAGTCGCGGGAGATCGTCGGCCTCCCCGGCGCGGGCATCGAGGATCTGCCGCAGCGTCTGGCCGCGCAGCAGCCGCATCACCATGAACGCCCGGCCGTCGTCGGTCTGGCCGAACTCATGGATCGCCATGATGCCGGGATGGTTGAGACGGCTGGCGATCCGCGCCTCGCGCAGGAATCGTTTCAGCTGCGACGGCCGATCCCCCCTGACTTTCAGCGACTTGATCGCCACGGATCGCTCGAGTTGGAGATCGAGGGCTTCGTAGACCACCCCCATCCCGCCGCGGCCGACCTCGCGGACGAGCCGATAACGCCCGCCGGCCCCCGCCACGCCGATCGCCGCCACCATTCCGGCATCGACGTCGGCTGGCGCTTCGCCGGCGTGCATCACCGTCCGGCGTTCGCTGATGGTAAGCGGCAGGAGGTGGACGGTGTGATCGATCGGCCCGACGGTGAGTTGGGCGTGGAAGCGTTCGTCGAGGACCGGGGCTCCACCGCTGTCGTCTGCGCTGAGGATTCCCTCCAGCTGCAGACCTGAAGGCACGATCCGTGTCGGCTGATCGGGGGCGCGCACAGGACCAGGAGCGCACCCGGCGCTCTCCATTGCCGTCGATGGCTCGACGGTCGCCATCCTTTGCTCCTCCCGCTGCGGTTTCGCCGGGCCGCCGGTTTTCCGGCAGCCATCCCTGTCGCCTCCCCCCTTGGCTGCCATCCTACCGCGGCCAGTCAAGGGTTGCGCGGCCCGGGCAGGCGGCCGGAAGGGGCGTGGAGGGCTTTCTCAATCGCCCCCCGGCCTCACAGGCAAGGACAGTCTGTGGGGAGGATCATGGCGACGGCTCCCGGGACGGCTTCGAAGCGGAAGTGGTGGGCCTTCATCGGCTCGCCGTCGAGGTTCACCGGAAGCTCCCCGGCACTCTCCGTCTCGACCCACGGCACCCGTTGGCGGAGGACCCATCGCCCCCCGCGCCAGGGAGCGCCGGCGGAGACCGCGGCCGCCAGTTCGGCAGCCACCTCGGGGACATCGGGGAGCGTAAACGGCGCGAACGAGACGACATCGAGGAGGCCGTCGTTGATTCTCGCCTCGGGGGCGAGGGGATGGCCGCCACCGGCGAGCCGGCCGTTGCAGACGGCGCCGACGATCATCCCGGCGTTGCTCTCGCCGTCGGGCGTGCGGAGCGTGCAGGCATAGGGGCGGAAGTTGACCGCCTTGAGGATCCCCATCAGCGTGTAGGCCCCGCCCCCGAGGAAGTCCTTGAGCTCCACCGGCGTGTCGGCGGTGACAGCGGCGCCAAAGCCCCCTGAGGCGACATTCACAAAGTAGCGGTCGTTGGCGCGGGCCAGATCGACAGGGACAGGTGCCCCCTCGCAGGCAAGCGTGAGCGCCGCCACCGGATCGGTCGGCACCCGGCAGGCGGTGGCGAAGTCGTTGGCGGTGCCGAGGGGAAGGATCGCCATCGCCGGCCGCCGCGCTGGCTCGTTCGCCGCAAGTTGCATCAATCCATTGGCCATCTCGTTGACGCTTCCATCCCCGCCGCCGGCGATGATCCGTTCCACGCCGTCGGCCGCCGCCTCGGCGACGAGCCGTTCGACATCCCCCTTCTCCCAGGTGACGCGAACCTCGATGAGGTGCCCCGCCCTCCGGAGCGTGCAGACCGCGTCGCGGACCGGCTGAAGCCCCGCCTTCTTGCCGTTGAGAATCAGTCGGGCACGCATGGTCAGAGGCCTCCGCGGTATTCTTTTCCAATCTCGCGATCCTACCCACTGCCGCGCTCCACAGGTTCCCCATGCTCGATGCCGCCACGCGGGCCTGCGACTTTCCCGCCCTCGCGGGAATCGTTTATCTCAACACCGCTGCCGAAGGGATCCCGCCGCCGGCGGTCGGTGAGGGGCTCAGCCAGTACTTCCGCGACAAGCAGCTGGGGATGGACGGCAGGCTGCGGCATGCCGCGGTCCATGCGGAAGCCCGCCGGCTCGCGGCGGCACTCATCGGCCTCGAGGCCGACGACGTCGCCATCTGTTCCTGCTCCTCCGAGGCCTTCAATCTCGCGAGCCTCGCCCTCGGGCTTCGCGCTGGAGACGAGGTTGTCGTCACTGATCTCGACTTCCCGGCGAGCGTCACGCCGTTTCTTCAAGATGGCTGCCCGGCCGCGGTGAAGCTGTGGCGATCGCGGGCGGGAAGCCTCGTGACTGACGACCTCGTCGCGCTCCTCTCGCCACGGACGCGGCTTGTTTCCCTGCCGCTGGTGAGCTTCTACAACGGCTTCCGCGCCGCCGTCCCGGCGGTTGCCGAAATCGTCCACCGCCATTCCCCGGCGCTCCTTGCCGTCGATATCACGCAGGGGCTGGGGCGGATCCCCCTTGATCGCGATTCGGGTGCCCTCGCCGGCGCCGATCTCATCGTCTCGAGCACGCACAAGTGGCTCTTGGGTCCCCATGGCGGCGGGATCGTCGGCGTGCCGCCACACCACCGCGACACGTGGACCGTGCCGGCCGGTGGCTGGTTCAACATTCACGACGCGTTCGGGGCCGACCGCTTCGAGCGGGCCGAGAGCCTTCCCGGCGCCGCGAGCTTCGCCGTCGGAATGCCGAATTATCCGGCGCTCTACGCGATCAGGGGGGCGCTTGAGTATCTCTCGGGCGTCGGGGTCGGCGCGATCGATCGGCGGGCGACGCCCTTGGTCGCCGAGTGCCTCGCCGGCCTCCGGGCCCTCGGCGTCGATCTCCTCTCACCGACCGATCCGGCGCAGCTCGCGGGGATCCTCGCCTTCCGCCACCCCCGGGCCGAGCTTGTCCATCGCTTCCTCCACGATCGACAGATCCACGTCATGCACCACGCCGGCAGGCTCCGCGTCGCGTTCCACGGCTACAACACCGAAGCCGACGTCGCCACGTTCCTCCGCGAGCTTGCCGCGGCACTCGCCACGGTCTGACAAACCTCGCGGGGGAGTGATCGCCCACCGTCGGACAGCCTAAAACTCGGCGGGCTGCCGGCCGGTGCCAGCCACTGCCGCAAACAGATCCCGGCGCGCATCGAGAAGCGCGAGGGCATGGTGGACGTCGGGAGGCACGTCTGCCACGACTGTCGCGCTCACCACCGGAACTGCGGCCGTCGCCTCGGGCAGGACAACGGCCCGGCTACCGCTTCCCCAAGGCACGACGCTGAACGCGAGCGCCGCGGTGATCCCGGCCACCATCTCGGGGAGGTGCCGCCGCCGCGGATTCGAACCTTGTTCAACCTGAGCCTGGCCGGCGAGCATGAGGCGGCGTTCGCAGGCCGCCTCCTCCATCGCGACGACGACGGAGTCCCGGAAGCCGGCATCCGGCGCGGGAAGGCCGCGACCGCGGAGGAGCGCTTCGATCGCGTGGCAGTTCGGCTGCGATTCGGGGCCGAGACAATCGTCTGCGTCGCGGGAATCGAAAAGGTTCATCGGATCACCTCCACGGCGAGGGCCGCGCGGAGTTTATCGAGGGCGTAGCGATAGCGGCCGGCGGCCGTGTTGAGACTCACGTTGGTCACCTTCGCGATCTGCGCGAACGTCAGTCCTCCATCGATCTTCAGGGCCACCACCTCCCGCTGGGCCTCCGGCAGGCCCGCGAGGGCCCGGGCAAGGCCGGCGTCGGGCTCGTCGGAGACGGCGGCCGTTTCGTCGGCCACCATCCTGCCATCGGTCTCGCGCTCCCGTCCGATCCGCTCGATTGCCGTTCGCTCCAGGGCCTTTCGCTGCCGGCTCCGGGAAACCGCATGCCGCAGCGACGTGAAAGCGTAGGCCTCGGGATCGTCGACGTCGCCCAGACAGGCTCCCGAGCGCACCAGCCGCACGAAGAGGTCGTGAACGATGTCCTCCGCCTCGGTGCCGGTGCAGCCGAGCGTCCGCGCGGCCCCCAGCAGCCGGCCGGCGAGGCTGTCGTAGAGAGAGGCGAAGTTGGCCGAAGCCGCTGCCCCGTCCCCCTCGGGCACTGTGTCGTCGCTCGTCATCGCATCGACTCCCCTCGCCATGGGCATCGTGGGTCGCCATGGGTCGATCGGACGCTCCCCTCCGGGACTCCCAAGGAAGGCGTCATTCCCAAGGAGCCATGAGGCCCGACGATTTGTATTCCTACCGGTCCAGCTCTTCGTGCTGCTCCCCTGGGGCCCGTCGCACTCCCCGGGCCCGGGCCCCTGTGGTTGTATCCCCGGCCGGCAGCGGTGGGAAAGGGGCGGGGATTTACAGGAACGCTGCCACCGTCGACGATTGGGGCGTCTGGCTGGCCACCACCGCCCCGCGGTCGGGAGTGGGCCGGCAGACCAGGGGAACTATTCACCGCCGCCCCCGCTCCGGGGAAGCCGGCGCCAGCATGGGAGACAACATGGGCTTTCACCAGACCAAGACACACCGGGCCGGCAAGCACTCCTACCACCAGATCGGCCTCGTCCGCGGTCAGTTCGGCGACATCCCCGAGGACACGTGGCTCGACTTCCTCGCCAAGAACGGCTTCGACGGCTGGGAAGAGGCCTCGTGGGAGCTCGACCTCCCCCAGTGCGACACCGAGAGCGGCGCCGAGGCCTATGCGAAGAGCCGGGTCGAGAAGGCGAAGCAGCGCGGCCTCGAGATCTTCTCGATCGCCACTCATCTCCAGGGCCAGGTCCTCGGCGACGAGCCCTCCGCCAAGACGCTCCAGTTCATCGGCGGCGACCCGGTCGAGGCCTACGTGCAGTGGCGCAAGGCCGGCAACGAGCCGCCGCGCACCAATCCCTACTTCGTTCCCGACGAGGTGGGGAAGCTGATGCAGGAGAAGGCCTGCAAGGATCTCATCCGTTCGGTGCGCCTCGCCCACTATCTCGGCAAGCTCCAGGACCGGACCGTCGCCGTCCCCGGCTTCGTCGGCTCGCCGGCCCATTGCTGGAGCCACTTCTTCGAGTTTCCGCCGCGGCCGAAGTCGATCGGCGGCTACCCGATTCCGGAAGTCCTCGATGTCAGCTTGGAGCTCCTCGTCGAGCGTTTCGCCCCGGTGTTTGACGCCTGCCGCAAGTACGGCGTGACGTTCGATCTCGAGTGTCATCCGGGCGAGCGGGCGATGGGGGATATCGAGTCGGCCGGTGACTATCT
>CAMARC010000247.1 GCA_945860405.1 Candidatus Kuenenia stuttgartensis
ATCTCGTCGAGAAACAGCGTGCCCCGATGAGCGGCCTCAAACTTCCCCGCCTTCCGTTCGGTGGCGCCAGTAAAGGCGCCCTTCTCGTGCCCGAACAGCTCGCTCTCGAGGAGCGTTTCGGTGAGCGCCGCGCAGTTGAGGCAGACAAACGCCGCGCTGCGACGGTCGCTGGCGTCGTGGATTGCCCGGGCGACGAGCTCCTTGCCCGAGCCACTCTCCCCGCGCACCAGCACCGTGGCCTTCGTCGATGCGACGCGGGCGATCTGGCCGGCGATCGCCGACAGCGCCGGACTCCCCCCCACCATCCTTGATTCCTCGCGGAGGCGCTGGCGGAGCCGCTCGTTCTCGTCGGAGGTGCTCGCCAGCCGGACGGAGAGCCGCTCCCGCATGGAGAGATTCTCGACGGCAATCCCCAGGGCATCACACACTGCCATCACAAACTCGAGGTCGTCGGGCGTGGCCTGCCGGCCGCCGGAGGCGAGTTCGACGTGGAGCACCCCCACCGGCCGCCCAGCGACGCGCACCGGCGCCGAGATCGCCGACCGGGAATCATCAACCATGCCCGCCCCGGCGGCCTGGCGGCTCGGCGCCCGGCCGACAAGAATCGCCTCGTTGGTGGCAAGGACCGTCGCGACGGCACCGGCGGGGAGCCCTCCCTCGGCGGGCCAGCCCTGAGGCGCTGCTGCGGCCGGCACAAGCGACGCCACGCCCGTGGGCACGCGCCATTCCGCCGCCGGCCCGGGGGGAGGGAGGAGCACGACGCCGTGAACGGCAGCGGCTCCCTCCATCGCGGCTTCGAGGGCCAGCCTGGCCACCTCGGCGACGTCGCTCGCCCGGGCGAGCGCGAAGGCGAGTCGGCAGAGGCTGGCGGCGGCCTTGCCGACGCGCGGGACGCTGCCGGCCGATTCACCGATGTCTTCGAGGAGCCGGGTCTTGTCGCGGCGGAGCGTGATCGCGTCCGACCATTTCTGCATGTCGCTGGTGACCTCGGAGGTCTCCGTGGCCTCATCGGAGAGCCCCGAGACGTCGGACGGAGGGTCTCCCTCGCCAAAGACGAGCTGGGTTCCGCCAATCCGGATCATGTCCCCCGGAACGAGGGCCCGCTCCCCGGCGATCGGTTCCCCCCCGACGATCGTCCCGTTGCGGCTGCCGACATCCCGCACCATCCAGCCGGTGGCGACCGGGATCACCTCGGCATGGAAGCGGCTCGAACGCTCGTCATGGAGCACGATGCTGTTGGCAGGCCCCCGGCCGATCGTGCATGTCTGCCCCGGGTGAAGGCGGACCACGGCATGGCCGACAGCGGGGTCGAGGACGAGCAGGAAGGCGGGGGAGGATTCCATCGGCCAATTTCGGGCTCAGGGACGGGGAGTGGCCCCAGGTATTTTTTCGCGGCGGCAGGCGTCTGATCCATGATGCATCAGTCGATGCGGATTTGCGAGTCGCGGGCGTTTCGGAACGGTTCCGGTCGGTGTGAGGGACGAAAAACCGACCACAACCCCCGTTTAACCCGCGGCAATCGGGTTTGCAGAAGAAACCCCCATCTGTCTACGATTGCCGCGAATGGCGGGATCACCCCATTTGTCAAGCCCCCGTGTCTCCCTGGCACGGGTTTCTCAGCCGGAGGACGTCCATGAAGCGCCAGGCACCGCTCTCCCACCTCGTTGCCCCGCCATCGATCGGCGGAAGCTCCCAGGCGACGACCCGGGAATGCCTCGACCGGCAGGACCCCTCCCGCCAGAAGCTTCCGAGCCGCGTTGCGGTGCGGTTCATGGCGCCTCTGATGGCGATCCTCCTGGCATTCGCCGGCGCCGGTTCGGCTAAGGCCCAATTTTTGGGCGGCCAGGCCGTCGGCGGCATCTCGATCGACGCCAGCGGGATTGTCCGCAATGTCGAGCCCGGCGCCCTCGATGAGCTCTCCGCCACCCGCCGCAAGGCCCTCGCCGGCGGCGGTCCGAAGGCATCGACGGATGGCCTGCGGAAGGTGTCGCTGGCTCGCCTCACGAAGGCGGTCGAGGCGGCCGCGTCCGGGAAGGCGCCGCTGCCGGCCGATGCCGTGCTCATGGGCGGGCTCGAGCGGATCACCCACGTCTTTGTCGATCCCGATGGCCACGACATCATCCTCGCCGGTCCGGCCGATGCGGCGCGCGTCGATTCGAAAGGCAACGTCCTCGGCGCGTCGAGCGGCCTGCCGCTGCTCCAGCTCGAGGACTTCATCGTCGCCCTCCGGGCCGTCGATGGCGCCCGGGAAGGGGGCATGCTTTGCTCGATCGATCCGGTCCCCGAGCGCGTCGCCGACCTGCAGAAGTTCCTCAAGAGCCAGCAGGCCAGTGCCGCTGATCCGGAAGGAACATTGCGGAAGATGGAAGAGGTTCTCGGCCCCCAGAATGTCCGCATCGGCGGCGTGCCGACCGACAGCCGCTTTGCCCGCGTCCTCGTCGCCGCTGACTACCGCCTGAAGCGGATCGGCATGGGCCTCGAGCCCTCCGGCTTGAACGACCTTCCGAGCTACCTGGCGACGGTGCCGGCCGGCGCCACCGTCGGGGCGCTGCCCCGCTTCTGGCTCGAGGCGTCGTACGACCCGATCGCCCGTGATGCCGACGAGCTCGCCTTCCGCCTCTCCGGCCGCAAGATCGCCTGCCTCACCGAGAACGACGTGTTTGCGAAGGACGGGGTCAAGCGTGGGGCGGGCCCGACCGACAAGGTGGCGCAGAAGTGGTGCGATACTTTCAGCGCGAAGTACGACACCCTCGCCACGAAGCATCCGGTGTTTGCGGAGCTCGCCAACTGCGTCGATCTTGCCGTCGTGGCCGCCCTCATCCAGGGGCAGCAACTCGACCGCAAGGCGGGCCTCGATCTCTCCCCGCTCCTCGACGCCGACCGCGTTCGCCTCCCCACCTACCAATCCCCCTCCACTGTTCCGACAGTTGCCAGCGGCGTGAAGAAGGGGGGCCGGTGGGTGGTGAGCGCCTCCGGCGGGATCCAATTCCAGCCGTGGGGATTCGCGACGAGCACCGTCGAGTCAGACGACGTAGCGACCACGCGTACCGCGGCCTTGGCCGCCCGGTCCGACGCCGGCTGGTGGTGGGACTGATCCACCGGCCCGGCCCGGCTGATCGGGGCTCGTCCCGGTTAGCAGGAGGGTGCCGCCCAGCCGATCCTCGCCACCCGCGCCGCGGCCTCGGGAAACCATCCATCAACCCAGCCGAGCGTGGCGAGTGACTCGAGGCTCGGCGCTTCGGCAGCCCCCTGCGACAACGGCGGGGGAATGCTCTTCACGAGGAGCAGATCGCCGGCCACCGTCGCGGCCACAGCGGCGGCGAGCGAATCGCTCGTCACGCTCCACGAGGCCGGGATCGCACTGGCCCGCGCCGGCTCAGCCGCCAGCCAGCTTGCCATGTCGAGCACGGCGTGGCGGTCGACCGGCCGAGTCACCAACGGCAGGCCGAGCATGGTGGCGACGAGCCTGGCTGTGATCCCCATACAATCGATCGCCAGCCGGTGAACGAGGCGGAGGTCGAGGGGGCGTATCCGATCGATATCGCGCAACCCCTCCACCACGCCTCCGCCGCCGACGACGATCGTCCGCGGCCGCCCCGCGGCTCCGAAAAGAATCGGCCCATCGAGCAGGGAAGTGGCGAGTTCGGGCCAGTCAGCCCGTCCAAGGAGGCTCCCCCCGAAGCGGATCACAAGCGATGCACCGGGCTCCGACACGGCCCCGGCTCCCTCCGGCCCGCCGCCCTCCGGCCCGCAGCGCAGATCGCCCCACGAGAAGTTGCCTGACCGCCGTGGGTGGGTCATGGCAGTTCTCCAAGCGCCACCAGCGCCAAAGCATGCGCCGGGGCGGCCCTGGAGATCGCTCCCCCCAGCCGTTCCTCGAGACAGATCACCGGCGCCGAAACGCCGGCCTGCTCGAGGGCCCGCGTGGCCAGCATCGTGCCGTGGCCGGAGAGGACAACCCGCTCAGGGGCCCGCCCCTCTCGGGCGAGCACGCGGCGGATCGCCCGGGCGACGAGGCGGACCTGCATGGCGGCAGGGCGCTCGGCGGCGCGGGTGGCTTGGTCGAGGCTGACGGCCGCCGGCTCGAGGAGCATCTGGTGGGCGAGGCGGACCCGCGCCCCCTCCCGAGTCGCTGGACGGCCGTCGGCGGTGTCGCCCGACGCTGCATTCTCAGGGAGCCCACCGAGGAGGAGCCAGGCGTCCTGGGCCCGCGCATAGAGCTCGGCCGCCAGCGGACGACGGCAGCCTGCCAGTGGCAGGGATCGCACGAGCGCGGCGAGCGGTGTCCGTTCGATCCCGGTGTAGACCAGCTCGCCACTGGCCATCCTGCCCGCGTCGTCGGTCGCCAGGGGGAGCGGTCGGCGCTGATCGAAGCGAAGGATGTCGGTCGTCGTCGAGCCGACATCGACGAGCAATCCGTGGTCACACTCGGCCACGGCGGCGGCCAGCCGCGCCAGGACGTGCCAGTTTGAGGCCGCGGCCGCGAGTGGATCGGCGATCGCAATCTCAGGGTCAACGAGCCGGCCGTCGACGAGGTAGATGCCGAGGTCGGCCGCCGCGGCGGAAGCGGCAGTTTGGAGTGCGGCAACGATCGACGCCACCCCCGCCGGCCGGTCGGGATAGCAATCGGCGATCTCGCCGGTCATCGTGGCGACGATCCTCCCAGGACGCCACGCGGCCGCGATCGCCGTGAGACGATCGGCGAGTTCGTTTGAGCGGCGCCACAGCTCGAACGTCTCGGCATGCACCCGCCCGCGACCATCGGCTGCCTTGAGATTGGCGCCGCCGACATCAAAGGCGAGGACACCGCCGGCTAACTGATCACGGCGCTGGTGGCCCATCGCTCCCCCCATGCTCCACGTCACCGCGCCCGACGGGGCCGCCGTCGACGGTGAAAACACCATCCCTTCCCGTTTCCATCCCGGGCCAGATGAACGGTCCCCCTTCCGCCACCGCGAGCATCGCCCGCAGGAGACTCGCGGAGCCGAGGGTGGAAAGCCCGACAAACGACGTCGTCATCCGTGGATTGATCTCGAGAACACGATCATCCCCGCCATCCTCTCGATCGCCGAGGATCATGTCGACACCCACCCAGCCGCGGGCCCGCCGGGAGGGCGATTCGAGGCCACGGATGGCCCTCCGGGCCAGGGCCATGGCCCGGTCACGGGGGAGGGACTCGAGCCGCAGATCGCCACCGAGGTAGCCGGGATGGATCCCCGCGGAAAACCGCTGTCGGACCGGCGGCAGGACGATCGTTTCCGCCGGTCCGCACAGGCAGGAGACCCCGACCGGCGTGCCGGTGACGAACGCCTCGACCCGTCTGGGAATCAGGGCAGGGGAGAGCTCCCCGCCCCGCGGCAGGACGACAAGACCATCACCGCCACACCGATCGAGGGCCTTGGCCACAGCCGGCCGTCGGAATGCATCGGGGAGCCGTTCACCGGCCGGAAGGAGAACCCCGGCGGGGACAGCCACGCCGGCCGCCGCCAGGGCGAGTGCGGTCGCCTGTTTGTCGGCGGCGAGTGCGATGAACGGGCCGTCGGCAGCGGCCACACGCCCTCCCGCTGCACGGGCCAAGGCCACGCGGTCGGCGAGGATGCCGTTGGTCTCCGGCGCCACGACCACCGTCCAATCAGCCCCGGCCGCCGCCTCCGCCAGACAGTGACGCTCCGCTCCGTCCGGCA
>CAMARC010000248.1 GCA_945860405.1 Candidatus Kuenenia stuttgartensis
CAGCGGTGAAGCGGCTGCGCTCGGGCGCTGCGGACTTGGCCGTGATGGCGATCCGTGGCGAGCCGCTGCCGAGCGTCGTCAATGGCGTGGGTGCCGGGGCACAGGGCTGACGGCGTGCGATCTCCGGAGGATTCCCACGCGGGAGGAAGGTCCATGTCGAGCGATCATCCCGCCCCGAGCCCGATCCCCGTCGCGATCCTTTCGGCCTGGGTCGAGCAGGCCTTCGTTCGTGCCGGTCTCTCGGCGACCGACGCCAGTCATGCTGCCGAGCCGCTGGTGCTCTCCGACTCGATGGGGGTGTACACGCATGGCACGAAGCTCCTCCCCGGCTATTTGAGGAAGCTCGTGGCGCGGGGCTACAAGCCTGACGCCCGGCCGCGGATGGTCCGTCAGGGGCCTGGGTTTGCCGTCCTCGATGGCGACGCTTCTCTCGGCCAGATCGGCTGCCGCCATGCGGTCGATGTGGCGATCGAGAAGGCGAGGAACGTCGGCGTCGCCTATGTCGGCCTCCGGAACACCGGCCACATCGGCGCTGCCGGAGCCCAGGTTGTCCGCGCCGCGCGGGAGGGCTTCTTCGCGCTCGTCGTCGGTAACGACCGGCCGAGCGTCGCCGCCGCCGGATCGCGCGGAGCGGTGCTGGGAAGCAATCCACTCGCCTGGGGAGCGCCGGTGCCAGGAGGGGATCCGATCTTCCTCGACATCGCCACCGCAGCCGTCGCCGGGGGGAAGGTGTATGCGGCCGTGGCCCGCGGCGAGCCGATTCCCTCCACCTGGCTGATTGACGAGCGCGGCCTGCCCACCGCCGACGGATCCTTGTACCCGCAGCACGCGAGCCTGGCACCCATGGCAGGCCACAAGGGCTACGGGATCGGCGTCCTTGCCGAGTGGCTTTCCGGGATTCTTGCCGGCGGCGCGGTGACGACGCAGGTGGGGAGCTGGCTTTTCGATCCCCCTGGCGATCCGACGTTTCACAACGCCGGCTTCATCGTCTTCGACATCAGTGCGATCGCCGATCCCGACGCCTATGGCCCGTCGCTGGCCCGCTTCGCGGCCGAGGTCCGAGGGGCCGCTGCGGCCGAGGGAAGCGATCGGGTCCGCCTTCCCGGCGACCTCGAGTGGGAGCAGTATCGCCACAGCCTCGCCGCCGGCATCGCGCTTCCCGCCGATGTGCGGGCCAATCTTGCGGAGGCGGGTGGGATCGTCGATCTTGGTTTGCCGTGGTGAAAGGGTCGCCGTGGCGATGGGGTTTTGACAGGGGAATCCGGGGGGTGTTGCATGGCTCGTGGACTTCGATCGTGGTGTGTGCCGCTGCTGGCGCTCTCCGGGCTGCTCGTGGGGGTGGTCCTCCGCGCTGCCGATGATGACGACCGAGCGCCGCCGCCGCTCGAGCTCGGCGAGTCGGTCGCCGTGCCGCGCGATCAGGTTTGCGACCTGACGCTCACCATCGCCCCTGATCTCCCCTGTGTCTGGCCGGCGGGGATGACGCCGATGGCGGTGATCCCCACCGCGACGTTTGGCCGCAGCGGCCGCCACCGCGACATGCTCGTCATCGACGAGCACACCGGCACGCAGTGGGATGCCCCCGCGCACTTTGTTCCGCCCCCCGACTCTGGTCTTCCCGGCGCCGGGCCGATGGGGCTCGTAACCGGCGAGAAGGTCCCCGTCTGGCAGTTCTGCGGCGAGGCCTGCGTGATCGACGTCCGCCAGGGGCGCGACAGTGCCGAGAAGGGATCGAGCGTGCTCGTCGGCCCCGAGGTGGTTCGCGAATGGGAGATGACCCACCGCCGGCTCGGCCCCGGCGACGTCGTCCTCTTCCGGAGCGACTACACCGATGACTTCTACAAGCCGTTTCCGGAAGGGGAGCGGTTTGTGGCGGCGGCCTTGAGAAAAGAAGCGCCGGGCTGGCCCGCGCCGACGGCCGCCACGATGGAGTACCTCGCCGACCGGGGCGTGATGACGCTCGGACTCGATGGCGCGAGCATGGGGCCACTGCCGAACCTCGCCGTGGCGACTCACCAGGCCGGCGGCAAGCGCGGGATGGTGTGGGTGGAGTGCGCCACGAACTTGGTGAGCCTGCCAACAACCGGGGCATTCTTTGCTCTTCTGCCCGCCAAGCATGCCGGGGGCTCAGGGGGCGAGTGCCGCTGTGTGGCGATCACCGAGCCGAAGCTCGCCGCCGAGTTGATTGCCCGAACGCGGGCCCGGCGGGTGGTCGATCTCTCCGTGACCCTCGACGAGGATCTCCCGGTGGTTTGGCCGGGGCGCGGGCCAGGCGAGGAAGGGGGGCGGTACGTGAGCAAGGTGCTCAACAAGTTCGGCGCCGCTCGCGGCCCGTTCTTCGCGCTCACCCACCTCTTCGACAGCATGGCCGGCACGCATCTCGTGCTCCCGTCGTTCTCCCTGCCTGCCAACCGGGCCGAGCTCGAAGCGGCCGAGCCGGCGGTGCTTGCTTCGGTCGCGGCCCACGAGGCCCGCTATGGGGCGCTTCCGGCGGCGACGGTGCGGACGGAGTCGGCGGAGCTTTCGCAGCTGATGGGGCCGGCGCATGTCGTCGATGTCCGCGGGATGCGCGGGGCGGGGGGCTTCGACGCCGACAAGCCAGCCGGGCCGGTGATCAACCGGGCGTTTCTCGAGGAGCACGAGGCGACGCGGCCGTTCCTCCCCGGTGAGGTGGTGGTCTTTTGGTCGGGCTATTCCGACGACCACTTCCGACCGCTCCCGGCGGCGCCGGAGAAAGACGCGATGTTTGTCGCGCCGCTTGCTGGCGAGGCGGAGGGCTGGCCGCAGCCGACGCCCGAGGCGATCCTCTGGCTGGCGAAGCGCGGCATCCGCTGCCTCGGCACCGATGGGCCGACGCTCGGCGGAGTCGATGCTGCCGAGTCGCACTCCATCGACTGGGCGGCGGCCACGGCGGAGATGGCCGTCATCGAATATCTCACGAACGTCGGCGCGATCGCCGACAAAGACGCTTTCTTCCTCTTTGCCCCGGTGAAGATCGCCGGCACCCGCGGCGGCTACGGCCGGGCGATCGCCCTGATCGGTGACTGATTCCCGGCGATTGACCCGCCCTCGCCGACGTACCCCTCACACAGCCCCCCAGATCGAACCCTGATCCAGCCCTCATCAACCCCTGACCCACCTCCGGAGAAGCCCCGATGCGGATCGTCCGCTTTGCGACCAAAGGCCACGAGCACCTCGGCAACGAACATGGCGACGGCCGCGTCACGCTCCTCGAGGGGGATCTGTTCGACGACCTCGTCGACACCGGGGAGGTGGTCCGCATGGAGAAGCGGCTGGCCCCCCTCGAGCCGCGCGACATCCTCTGCATCGGCCTCAATTACCGGCGCCATGCCGAGGAGGGGAAGCAGGCGATTCCCTCCCATCCGGTGCTGTTCATGAAGAACTCGGGCACGGTGCAAAACCCCGGCGACCCGATCGTCCTGCCGCGCCGGCTCGACAGCCGCGAGGTCGACTACGAATGCGAATTGGCCGTCGTGATCGGGAAGACGTGCCACAACGTCAAGCGGGAACACGCCCTCGAGCATGTCCTCGGCTACACGTGCGCCAACGACGTCAGTGCCCGCGACTGGCAGCGGCAGGGCGGGGGAGGGCAGTGGTGCCGGGGGAAGACGTTTGCCACCTTCTGTCCGCTCGGGCCGGCGCTCGTGACGCGCGACGAGATCGCCAATCCCAATGCCCTCAAGATCCGCACCGTCCTCAATGGCCGGGTGATGCAGGACTGGAGCACCGACGACATGATCTTCGACGTGCCGACGCTGATCGAGTTTCTCTCCGCCTCGTCGGTCCTCCGGCCAGGCACGGTGATCCTCACCGGCACGCCGCACGGCGTCGGCTTCGCCCACACCCCGCCGGTCTTCCTGCGGGCCGGCGATTCGGTGTCGATCGAGATCGAGGGGATCGGCACGCTCACCAATCCCGTGGCCGAGGAGCAGGCGGAGCGGCTCACGGGCGTGTGAGCGGATGACACGAGGAAAAAGGTGGCTGCCACCTTTTTCTCCCCGTTGGACACAGCGAAGGAGGCGGAATGGACGCGACGGGCGACGAATCAGCGATCGGGAGACGGACGCTTGCCAAAGTGGCGTGGCGGCTCGTGCCGTTCCTTGCGCTCCTCTACGTCTTCAACATCATCGACCGCTCGAACGTCGGCTTCGCGCGGCTGAAGATGACGGAAGACCTCTCGCTCTCCAATGCCGTCATCGATCTCGGCTACGGCCTCTTCTACGTCGGCTATCTCCTCTTTGAGGTGCCGAGCAATCTGTTGCTGCGTCGCTTCGGGGCCCGGACCTGGATCGCCCGGATCATGGTGACCTGGGGGTTTGTGTCGATGCTCACCGCCTTCGTCACCGGGCCAGGGAGCTACTTTGGCGCCCGGATCCTCCTCGGCGTCGCAGAGGCGGGCTTCTTCCCCGGGATCATCTACTATCTGACGGCTTGGTTTCCGGCGGCGAAGCGGGCCCGCGTCGTGGCCGGCTTCATGCTCGCGATTCCGATCTCGAACATCCTCGGCAATCCGATCTCCGGCGCCATCATGGATGGCTTCCAGGGGACCGGGGGGCTCGCCGGCTGGCAGTGGCTGTTCATTCTCGAGGGGATCCCGGCGATCCTCCTCGGATTCTCCGTGCTCTGGTATCTCCCCGACAGCCCCCGCGATGCCGCCTGGCTTGCCGCCGACGAGCGCGACTGGCTCGAGCGTGAGATCGTTGCCGAAGTGGGCGTGCGGTCGAGCGTCGGGGGCCACGACAAGCTCTGGGCGCTTGCCGACCCGCGGGTCTGGCTGCTGATCGCCCTCTACTTCAGCGTCGCCGTCGGCACGAATGTGACTGGGTCGTATCTCCCCAAGCTCGTCAAGGATTCCTTCGAGCCACTCCTGGCGACCAGCGACGGCACCTTCTGGAAGGTGGGGCTGCTCACGACGCTGCCGAGCATTCTCTCGGTGGTGGCGATGGTGGTCGTCAGCCGGATCTCCGACCGCACCGGGTCGCGGTCGACGCTCATCGCCGGGGCGCTGACGGCCGCGACGGTCGGTTGGTACTTCGCCTGGCAGGGGGGGGATCCGTGGACGAAGCTCGCAGGGCTGTGCGTCGCCCAGGCGGGAATGATGGCGGTGCTGCCGGTGTTCTGGGCGCTGCCGCCGTTGTTCCTCGGCGGCGTGGCGGCGGCGGCAGGGATCGCGCTGATCAACTCCGTCGCCAACATCGGCGGTATCATCGCTCCGTCGATGGTTGGCCGTTTCGGCATCGGGCCGCTGGTCGCGATCATGCTGTGGGGCGTCGCCATGGCGCTGGTCGCGTGGCGGACGCTCGAATGGCCGACGCTGCGGGCAAGAAAGAATCTGGAGCACAACTCTCGTGGCTGACGGCCTGTTCGATCTCGAAGGCAAGGTGGCGGTCGTTTCGGGAGCGGCCAGCGGCCTGGGACGGGCCAGTGCCCTGGCGCTCGCCGCCCACGGCGCCACCGTCGTGATGCTCGATCGCGACGCCGCCGGCATGATGCG
>CAMARC010000249.1 GCA_945860405.1 Candidatus Kuenenia stuttgartensis
AGGCCATCGACGAGGCAATCTTCACGCTCCCCACCGGGCAGCTCAGTGCGATCCTCGAGGATGGCAAAGCGCTCCACATCGTCCGCGTCACCGAGCGCGTCGATGCCGGCCGGACGCCCTTCATCGAGGCCCAGGTGGCGATCAAGGACCAACTCATCCTCGAACGCCGCAAGAAGGAGATGGAAGACTACCTCTCCAAGCTCCGGGATCGGACCCCGGTGTGGACGATCTTCGACGAAGACTCGGGCAACGGCGTGCAGACCGCTTCCGGCACCAAGACGTCGGCCGGCGCGGGCCGATCACGCTGACTCGAGTCCCCCGCCGGCGGGCGCTTCGGCTCACCCACCCGGCACCATCCGCACGACCGTCTCGGAGCACCGAACGGAAGGCATGGAGGCCGGCGTTTCTCCGCCCGGCCGCGGCTCGTCGCTGATTGCCGCCGCCCCCTTCGCGGGATAAACTGGCCCCGCAATCCCTCCCCCCGTGCTCCGCGGCTGTGCCTCTTTCGCCGCCTCTGTTGGAACCCCCATCCATGAGCTCTTCCGTCCCGAAGCCCGCCACCGTGCCCGCCGCCCCCGTCTGGGAAGGCACGAAGCTCGACGGGACGGCGCGGCTCGAACTCGACGGCAAGTCGTTCGAGCTTCCGGTGATCGTGGGGACGGAGAACGAGCGGGCCCTCGACATCTCGAAGCTCCGCGGCCAATCCGGCGCGATCACCCTCGACGAGGGCTTCGTCAACACCGGATCGACGACGAGTTCGATCACGTTCCTCGACGGCGAGCAGGGGATCCTCCGCTACCGCGGCTATCCGATCGAGGTCCTCGCCGAGAAGTGCGACTTCGTCGAGGTCAGCTACCTCCTCATCTACGGCAAGCTCCCCAACGCCAACGAGCTCGACGCCTTCCGCACGTCGCTCTCCCACCACACGATGATCCACGAGGACATGCGGGCGTTCTACGGGGGCTTCCCCCGCGACGCGCACCCGATGGCCACGCTGGGAAGCGTCGTCGGAGCGCTGTCCACCTTCTACCAAGACTCGCTCGACGTCCGCGATCCGCGGCAGGTGGAAGTGAGTGTCCATCGCCTCATGGCGAAGCTGCCGACGATCGCCGCCTATGCCCACAAGAAGTCGATCGGCCAGCCGCTCATCTATCCGCGCAACGACCTGTCGTACTGCGAGAACTTTCTCCAGATGATGTTCGCGGTGCCGTGCGAGGAATACCACGTCGACCCCGACTTCGCCGACGCTCTCGACATGCTCCTCATCGTTCATGCCGACCACGAGCAAAACTGCTCGACGTCGACGGTGCGGATGGTCGGCTCGAGCGACGCGAATCTGTTTGCGAGCATCTCGGCCGGCATCTCCGCCCTCTGGGGACCGCTCCACGGCGGTGCCAACCAGGCGTGCGTGGAAATGCTCGAGAAGATCGGTGCCGACGGCGGGAATGTGAAGAAATACGTCGACATGGCCAAGAAG
This sequence comes from Candidatus Kuenenia stuttgartensis, assembly GCA_945860405.1. Taxonomy (GTDB): domain Bacteria; phylum Planctomycetota; class Planctomycetia; order Pirellulales; family UBA1268; genus QWOP01. The sequence continues at coordinate 1,478 of CAMARC010000249.1, forward strand.
AAGGATTCGGGCTTCCGCCTGATGGGATTCGGCCACCGCGTCTACAAGAATTACGACCCGCGGGCCCGCCTCATCAAGGCCACCTGCGACCGCCTCCTGGCGAAGATCGCCCGCCACGACCCGATCTTCGACATCGCCCAGCAGCTCGAGGAAGTGGCCCTGGCCGACGAGTACTTCGTCGAGCGGAAGCTCTACCCCAACGTCGACTTCTACTCCGGCGTGATCTACCGCGCGATGGGAATCCCGGTGCAGATGTTCACGGTGCTCTTCGCCATGGGCCGCCTCCCCGGCTGGATCGCCCACTGGATCGAGATGCACCACTCGCCGACGAAGAAGATTTGTCGCCCGCGGCAGGTCTACACCGGCGAGAAACTCCGCGACTTCGCCCCGATCGGCGAGCGGAGCTAGAGCTCACCTGGAAGCCCCCGGCCACACGCCTCAGCCGGGCTTCAAGCGCTTCCGCCTGAAGAAGTCGCTGAGGATCCGGCCGCAGTCGTCGGCCATCACCCGCCCGACGTGGTCAACGCGGTGGTTGAGGCGGGGATCCTCGAAGAGCCGATAGAGCGATTCCACCGCCCCGGCCTTCGGATCGGGTGCGCCCCAGACGACGATCGGCACCCTGGCCTGGAGGATCGCTCCGGCGCACATCGGACAGGGCTCGAGGGTGACGTACAGCGTGCAGCCCTCCAGCCGCCAGGAGCCGAGGGCTGCGGCGGCCTGCGTCAGCGCGATCATCTCGGCGTGGGCGGTGGGATCGGCAAGTTGCTCGCGCTGGTTGTGGGCCGCCGCCACAACGCGGCCGGCGGCCACGACGATCGCCCCCACCGGGACCTCGTCCTCAGATTCCGCTACCCGGGCCTCGTCGAGGGCCATCCGCATCCAGCGGTCATGAGGCGAGTGGCCGGGGAGGATCATGTCGTCCATCGATGGGCTCCGAAGGCAAGCGCCGTGGCTTCCTCGCCCGGTGCCGCCGCGGTACGATTCTGCCGGGGATTCAACCGAGCCGCCACCAGGCATCGACAGAATCCACCGCCCCCAACCCAGATCCTTCACCGGCCGCACATCCCCGGCCCCGAGAGAGCCCGCCCCCATGCAGATCCTCGAGCAATTCCAGGAACCCATCGGCCTTCTCCTCCGCTGGAGCCACCTTCTCGCGGCGATCACCGCGCTGGGTGGCCTGATCTTCTCGCGGTTTGCCCTCCTGCCAGCGCTCGAGGACCTCGACGAGGATTCCCGCCGCCGCGTGCATGACGGCATCCGCCGGTCGTGGATGAAGTGGGTGATGGGATCGATCACGATCCTCCTCCTCACCGGGCTGGCCAACTATCTCCTCATGATCAATCGGGCCAACACCGAGGCCTGGGGGGGCAACGGCCGGATGTGGATGAAGGCCCACGGATACCATGCCTTCATGGGGGCAAAGATTCTCTTCGCTTTCGCCCTCTTTTATCTCGCCAGCGCCCTCATCGGCCGCGGTGAGGCGACCCAGTGGGCGCGGGACGATCGGAAGAAGTGGCTCACGATCACCCTCGGCCTCGGCCTGGCGGTGGTGATCCTCTCCGGCTACCTCCGCCAGATGCATACCGGCCCAAACACCGTGGCTGCGGCCGCTGAAGGCGAGCGCCTCGGCGGGGGCGGCGAGGAGGGGGCGCCGCGGGGCGGTTTCGGTGGAGGCATGATGGACGACGAGTTCGGTGGTGGGGGCGGACTCGGAGGCGGTGGATTCGGAGGGGGCCGTGGCCGTGGGCCACGCGGTGGCGATGCTCCGCCCCCCGACGAGGGCAACCCGGAGCCCGAGGCCACGCCGCCTGCCGCCACGGATGGGGCCGCCGCGGCGCCGCCGAGCGAGCCTGTGGCCCCGCCTGACGAGGGTGAACCCGAGCCCGGTGCCGACGCGCCGGCCGGCGCGAAGTGATTTCCATCCCGCCACCCCCAGGAACGTCACCGATGGACAAGAAGGACAAGAAGCGGATCGAGGTGCTGCAGCAGAAGATCGCGAAGCTCCAGCAGCTCCTCGCCGGGGCGAAGAAACAGCCCGACGATCCGGCCGAGGTGCCGCGCCTCGAGAAAGATCTCGCCGCGGCCCACGCTGAACTCGCCAATCTCAAGAAGGGCTGATGAAGAGACGCCGTTACCCCCCCGGCTCCGCATCCCGGGGGGCAGGCCATGGGGCCTGGCGTCCGCCCGCTGACCTCTTTCAGGAGTCGTTCATGAATGCCGTGCCTGCCGTCGTGGCCGCCGAGCTCAACGCCCCGTTCCCGGTCAGGGAAGAACAGCGTCGGCGTTTCCGTGAACAGGGCTACCTGAAGATCCCGGGCGTGCTCTCCGCCGAGACGCTCGCTTGGATCGATGGCACGATCAGCCGGCTCGTCGAGGCCAACAACCCCCTCGCCGGCGTGCCGATGGAGTCGCGCGATACCTACGGCAAGGCGTTCACCCAGGTTTTCAACCTGTGGCTGAAGTCGGACGACGCCAAGGCCGTGAGCACGTCGCGCCGTCTGGCAGGAATCGCCACCTCACTCCTCGGCACCAGCGGCGTGCGAATGTGGCACGACCAAGCCCTCTTCAAGGAGCCCGGCGGTGGCTTCACGCCATGGCACGCCGATCAGCAGTACTGGCCGATGGCCTCGGGCTTGTGCGTAACGGCCTGGATTCCGCTCCACGCCGTGCCGCTCGAGCGCGGGCCGTTGTCGTTCGCCCCCGGCACCCACCTCAAGCGGATCGGTCGCGACCTCGCCATCTCGGACGAATCGGAGCAACTGATCAAGAACGCGATCGCCGCCGAGGGGATCACCGAAGTCATCGAGCCGTATGCCGCCGGGGAAGTGTCCTTTCACCTCGGATGGACCCTCCACCGCGCCGGACCGAACACGACCACCGAGGCCCGGCGGGTGCACACGGTGATCTACATGGACGAGGGAATGCGGCTCGTCCAGCCGAAGAACACCTGGCAGGAGGCCGACCACCGCGCCTGGACGCCGTCGACGCAGGTGGGGGATGTCATGGCCGATCCACTCAACCCCGTGCTCTATTCCGCCTGATATTCCGCCTGAGCACGCGGGCTTCCGGCGCCGGAATGGGGTACGATCGGTAAGTCAGTGGCACCTTCAGGAACCACGCGCCCATGGGCCTGGACGGACTCCTCGCACTCTTCGGCCTCGGCCCCAAGAAACCCGCGACCAAACCGGCGGCCACTTCGAAGGGCGCCGCGCGCGGTGCGGTCGCGACCGCACCGACGGTAGAGGACAAGGCTGCCGAGAAGGCGCGGCTCAAGATCCGCGCTATCAGGCTCCGCTCGAAGGTCGACGTCTGGAAGCGCTTCGAGAAGCTCCACAGCAGCATCTCGGGGACCATGTCGAGCTTCTACAAGGCGCGGGAGCGGACGACCGGGAAGATCGTCGGCCTCAAGATTCTCGACCCGAAGAAATGCGCCCCGATCGAGGGGCGCTACAAGGGGCTCAACAAGCCCCCCGAGGGGGAGATCGGCGACCAGATCCTCGGCCCCAACATCGTAAAAACGATCGATTGGGGCGTGTCGACGGAGAGCGAGTCGTTCATCGTCGAGGAGTTCATCGAGGGGCCGCTGCTCCACGCGATCGTCTCGAAGAGGGAGCCGCTTCCCCCGCATCAGCGGCTCGAGCTGGTGCGGCAGGCCGCTACGGCGCTGGAATGCGTCCATCGGGCCGGGTTCGTGCACCGTGACATCTGTCCGCGCAATTTCATCCTCGATCCCGATGGCCGGCTCGTGCTCTTCGACTTCGGGTTGACGGTGCCCGATCGGCCTGTGTTCCTCCAGCCAGGTAACCGGATCGGCACTCCCAATTACATGGCGCCGGAGGTCGTGCGCCGCCGTCAGGCAGACAAGCGGATCGACATCTTCTCCCTTGGCATCACCGCCTACGAGATCTGCACGCTCACCCTCCCCTGGCCCCGCGGTACCACCGGCCGCACGGCCCTGGCCCACGACACGATCCTGCCCGACGACATCCGCAACCACTGGGCCGACATCCCGCCCCCCCTCGCAGACGCGATCATG
>CAMARC010000250.1 GCA_945860405.1 Candidatus Kuenenia stuttgartensis
GCGCATACACCTCGTCGTCGGAAGCGCGGAGGAAAGTCTCCAGCGCGTCAGCATAGAAGGCGGCATTGAGACGAGGGCCAGACATAGAGGGGAAGCCTACCATGGCGGGGGGGAATCCGAGATGAACCACCGCCGCTGCCAGCCAAGCCCGCCTCAATGCGCGGGCATCGGGATCCACAGCGGCACCGCTGCCTTTGCCCCCCAGCCGTTGGCGGTGCGGATGGCGTCGTCGGTCAGCCGCGGATCGCGGAGGTAGACGTAGTAGGCGTCGGACCGCTCGAAGAGGTCGCCGGTGCCATCGTCCCGGTCACCGACCACCAGCGACGCCGAGATTCGCACGTGGATGTAGCCGCGGAGCAGCTCGTCGTAGGGCCCCGCCGGGAGCGTGAAAGAGATGGGCATGAAGAGGCGGTCGGCCCCGACCCGCCGGATCTCCCGCGCGGCTGGGCTCGCGCCGGTCGGCAGGCTCTCCCAGCGGCCGTCTCGTTGCACCGCCACTCCGGTGGCCGGGCCGAGCACGTGGAGCGGGCGCTCGGGTCGGAAGTTTCCAGAAACAGCGTGGCTGTGGCCGCGGCCTTGTCGAGGTGGGCCGCGAGGGCGGAGGTCCAGCCGGCGAATCCCCGGCTACACGCGCAATCCGCCTTGAGGAAGAAGACCACGCCTGGACGGGCGTCTGGCAGCAGGTCGGCGGCGAGCGCGGCGGACGACCCGCCGAGAAACGAGCTGCTCGAGCCCGCGGAGATTGCCCAGGCGCGCTATGGGGTGGCTCGGCGGCGCGTCGTGTCCTCCCCGATGCGGATCAGCTTCGGAGTGACTGTCGAGGCTTCGATTGCCGCGATCGTTTCCCGGACGGACTCCGCCTTTTGGAGCTTCAGGTGTGGCGGGAAGTCCTTTTCTTCACTCTCGAAGTACTGCGCGAGCCTCTTTAGATCCGGTATGACTGCCTGCGCGTGGGTGCCGTAGGTGAGGAGGATCTTCATCAACTCGGGCGTGCGGTGCTCGCTCGCCCAGGGATTCTGATCGCGGGTGTAGCTCACGAGAGCGTTCATCCCATCCTCGATGTGGTGCTGCGCCAGGAGGCGCAGTCCCTCCACCCGAATCTCATCGGCGAACATCTCGCCACTCGGCGCCGGCTGAAGAACCGCCTCGTGGACGGCGGGCAGCAGGGGCGTGACCTCCTCGAGCGAGAGACGGCGGTAGACCGATCCGATGCTGCCGCGGGCCCGACCGTCTTCATTTCTCAACCCCGCGCGCACGGCCGCATAGAGCGCGGGGCGATCGACGCCTTCGAGTGAGCGAGCGAGCATCCCGTTGCGATCAAACAGCGCAAAACTGAGGTAGCGCTGTTGCATGCCGCGCGGGTCGTTTTCCGCATCGACCTGAGCCAGCATCTCGAGCAGCTGAGGCACCGCCGGCGTGGCGGGGTCACCGATGGCCGCGAGGGCCTCGGCAGCCTTGATTCGCAGCCAGAGGTCTTGATGGGCCAAGGTCTCTCGGAGGGCCTCGACGGCGGGCGCTCCCCGACGCCCGAGGAAGATCAAACCCTGACAGGCGCCGTAGCGGGCGTCGAGGCTCGGGGAGGCGAGCATCTCGACAAGCGCAGGAACGCGAGCGTTTTCGCGGCGCCCCAGGGCCATGGCGGCCCGCTCACGCACGATCGGCGACCAGCTGCGAAGGCGGTCGAGGAGTTCATCGTCGGTCAGCGCATCGTAGTAGCTCGTGCGATCCTTGTTGGACCAGCCACGCCCGTCGCGGATCAGCGACCCAGCCGCCGCGGCATCGAGTGGCGGTATGGTCCCGGTGTGTTTCCCTGTGAGCCGGATCTTCTTCAGCGGCATGGCGTAGGCCAGGAGATAGACACCGCTGCTGTCCCATCCTCCGTAGCTGTCGGCCTCCGGTTCGGGTGGGCCCTGGTGGAGGTAGCTGGCGTCCCACCGCCGCGCGAGGTCGAAGTACCAACCGCCGAACTCTTGCATCCAGGCGCCGGTGGCGTGCGGGCCGGCTTGTGACACGCCCGGCATGGCCCAGAGGATGTTGAAGAAGTTGCCGGTGTGGCCCGTGTCGCGCTCCGGTCCGTGGGAGGCGACGCTCATGCGCGTGAAGAACTCCGCGGCTTGCGAGTCGCCGAGCAGGTTGAACAGCACGGCGGCCATGCCGCACTTGCCGTTGTCCTCGTGGTTCTCGATCCAGGGATGATGGTCGCCGTAAGGAATCGCACCCTTGCCGACGTAAAAGCGGAGCAGCGTGGTGCTGCGTTCGATCGCCCGATCGAGGACGGGATCGTTCACCCCCGCCTCCCGCGCCATCACCAGAGAGATCGTCAGCGGCAGTCCCGGCGAGTTCATCATCCCATAGCCGTAGAGCCGCCCGTCGGGCCGGGCGAATCTGTGGCCCCAGGAGCCGACGGCGCTTTGACCATGAGCGGCTTCGAGCGCGAGCCTCTGAAGGCCAGGCACGACCGACTCATCGCCGGTTGCGTCGACGTATTCGGCGAGGAGCATCGAGACGTAACCGTAATACCATGTCGCCATCCCTTCGTCTCGGAAGTCCGCGGCCCATTCGGCCTCCTTTTTCACCAGCGGCAGGTAGCTCGGGTCGCCGCTGGCCAAGAGAGCGAGGGCATTGAGCGATCGAGGGATGGGATCGAGCCGCTCGGCATAGGAAGGCTCCGCCATCCGCGCCGCCAGCGCCCTGCACCCTTCTTCGAGAATGCGCTTGGACTTCGGGCAGTCGTAGGGAGCGGTGGCGCTGTACGTGCCGAACACCGGAAGCTTGAGCACGACCCCCTCCGACCGGCCTTCGCGCGACCGTGTCAGATGAAGATCCCCCTCGCCAGCTTCCGACTCGGCAAGGGTGAGGGCCCTGCCCATCTCCGTGCGCGGGTCCTGGGAAAAAGGCTTGCCGTCGACCCCGAGAATCGAGTCTCCGACGACGAAAACGCCGTCTGCAGGTGAACCGGTCTCCACCCTCGTGATCGTGATGTCACGGGCGTCGGTCGTCACGAGCTTGTCGCAGTGCATCGAGCCGCGGAGGCCCGTGGCGCCGAGGTTCCAGTCATGCTCGGCGCCGGCGGCGAAGCCCGAGCCGGTCGCTGCGACGAAGAGGGCGACTGCCAGGAAAAGGAAGATGTTTTTCATGCGGAAGAAATCTCTGCCGGGACAGATCACCTAGTCATGGAGGCCGCTCCCCTTGAGGCTTCAGTGTAGCCGACGCCGAACTGCCCCCTCCAGCGGGCTCACGCGGTCGGTGCTTTGAGGCCCCGCGTCATCTCCACCATCGCGGAATGGGTCGCCTCTCGGATCGGATCGCCGCCGCCGCCGTGGACATCAAAGTCGAGCATGAGCACCGAGGGCACTCGTCCGATCCGGACCACAGCTGGCCGGCCGTGATCTACACTTCCGGCCATGGATTCCGCTCCCCCCTCGCCGTTCCTTGCCATCCCCGCGGCGGAGTGGGTCTGCGCCAATCATCTGGCGTTTGCGATCTTCGACCGCTTTCCGGTGTCGCCGGGGCACGTGCTCGTGATCACGCGGCGGGTGGTGCCGACGTTCTTCGAGTGCTCTGGCGAAGAGCAGTCGGCGCTCATGGACCTCGTCGCTGAAGCGAAGCAACTTCTGGACAAGCGGCTCGATCCCAAGCCCGATGGCTATAACATCGGCTTCAACTGCGGCCTCGCCGCCGGCCAAACCGTGCCGCACGTCCATGTCCACGTGATCCCGCGCTACTCCGGCGACATGCCCGACCCGCGTGGCGGCGTGCGGCACGTGATCCCCGAGAAGGGGAATTATTTGGCGGGGCCTTCTGTCACCGCTGAACAGGGGCCGCGGCTCTCGCTCACGACCGGCCCCGAGCGCCCGCTCTGGCATCGGCTGGCCCACCGGCTTCCGGGGGCGAGCGAGATCGATCTCCTCGCGTCGTTTGTGCAGCCCTCGGGGCTCGACTACGTGCGCGAGGCGCTGTTCAGTGCGATGGGAGCCGGGGCGAGGGTGCGGCTTCTTGTGGGCGACTACCTCGGCATCACCTCCCCCGCCGCCCTGCGGCAGTTGCTGGGCTGGATCGACCTCGCTGGCCCGGCCTTCGAAGCTCGCCTCGCGGAGCTTGAAAACCTCCGTGGCACCCCCGCGTCGTTTCATCCCAAGGCCTGGCGGATTGCCGATGCCTCCGGCGGGATCGTCGTCGTCGGGTCGAGCAACCTCTCCCGAGCGGCGCTCGAGACGGGCGTGGAATGGAACCTCGTCGGCGAGACGTCGGGCTCTGGGAAGCTCGATCGTGAGCTCACGGCGGCGTTTGACGACCTCTGGCAGCAGGCCACGCAGCTGTCTGCCACCGTCGTCGAGCGCTACGCGGCCCGGGCCGCGGAGGCAGCAACGCTGCGCCGCGTGTGGGACGGTGAGGCCCCGCCATCTCCGGCCGCTGCCGCCTCGACTCCCGTTTCTTTTGCCCCGCGCCCTTGGCAGGTGGAAGCTCTGGCTTCGCTGGCCGCCATCCGAGCTGAGGGCTATCAAAAGGCCCTCGTTGCCGTGGCGACGGGGCTCGGGAAGACCTGGCTGGCGGCGTTTGATGCGCTGGCCCATGGCAAGGCCCTTGGCCGGCCGCCGCGGGTGCTCGTGATTGCCCACCGGGCGGAGATCCTCGCGCAGGCCGAGGCGACGATGCGGCAGGCGCTGGTCCCGACGAGCGTCTCGTATGTCGCTGGCTCGTCGTGCGACCTCTCCGGCCAGCTCGTCATCGCTTCGATCCAAAAGCTCTCCCGGCCCGACGGGCTGGCGGCCCTCGCTTCAGCTCCCCCCTTCGATTCTTGCGTGATCGACGAGGTCCATCACGCGGAGGCACCGAGCTACCGGCGCGTGCTCGCGCGGCTGCCGCGGCACGACCGGTCGTTCACGCTCGGCCTCACGGCCACGCCCGAGCGGACCGACGGCGTCGACATCGCGACGCTCTTCGACGACATCCTCGCCTACCAGGCGACGATCGGCCAGGGGATCGCGGAGGAGTCGCTCGTGCCGTTTCGGTATCGGGGGCTCAAGGACGACGTCGATTACGACGCCGCGCAGATCCCGTGGCGCAATGGCCGCTTCGATGTGGCCGAGCTCGAGGTCGCTCTCGAAAGCAGCGCCCGCATGGAGCGGCTCTGGGCCGAGTGGCAAGCCGCTCCGGCCAGCCGCACGCTCGTATTTTGTTGTTCGCGGCGGCATGCGCTCTTCGCCCGCGACTGGCTCCGGCGCCGCGGCGTGGCGGCGGCGGCCGTGTTTTCGGGCGACGGTGGCGACCCTCGGATGGCCTCCCTGGCCGCCTTCCAGGACGGGCGGCTGTCGGCCTTGTGCGCGGTCGATCTTTTCAACGAGGGGATCGATCTGCCGCTCGTCGATCGCGTGGTGATGCTCCGGCCGACGGAGTCGAAGATCGTCTTCCTGCAACAGCTCGGCCGCGGCCTGCGGGCGGCCACGGGCAAGACGCGGCTCGAGGTGATCGACTTCGTCGGCAATCACCGCGTCTT
>CAMARC010000251.1 GCA_945860405.1 Candidatus Kuenenia stuttgartensis
TTCACTAGCGCTCCGAGTACTTCGTTTATTGAGTTTGGAGGGGGCACCAAGACGTTCGACATTTTTGCTGGCAGTGTCGCCAATTTCGGACAGCTCGCTCTCAGAAACTCCACCGCGGGGAATAACGGGTTGGTCAAGGCCGGCGCCGGAACACTCGTCATGGGCGGCGGAGCTTACTCCGGCGGCTTGACGCTCAATGCAGGCACCCTCGTCGCCACGACTGCGAACATTTTCGGACAAGGTGAGGTGACGATCAACGGTGGCATTTTGGGAGCGACCCAGGCTTCCGTTATCATCCCTAGTGCCGCTGCAAGTCGCACTACAGGTATCAAGGTTGGCGGTGACTTCCAAATCGGGCTTTCTGGTACCGTGGGCGGAAACAACGCTGCTGTCAATTACAGTTTTACCGCTAACGGAAACGGATTCGATCTCAACAATTCCACTCGAAAAATCACTATCGGTACGAGTGGCACGGTGACGTTAGGCCAGGCGATCACCAACGGCCGGCTCACCCTCGCAAGGATCGACGGGGGCACTGGTACGTTTGTTCTCTCCGCCTCGAACAGCCTCCTCGGGACCCAACTCCAAGACGTTTCGGTGATTGCTCAGTCAAACAACTTCGTGTTCGGAGCAACTGGCACAGTGACTCTCTCCGGGACGAGTGCCACCAGCCTGAGCTTGATCAGCCGCACCCTTGCCAACAATTTCACGATCGCCGATTCGGCGGGCACCAAGACGATCGCCCAAAGTGGCGGTGCTAACGCTGTCATCTCAGGCACGATCACGAACTCCGATACCCAAGGCGGACTGACGCTCGGAGCCGTCGCGGGGAAGCAGCTCACCGTCGGAGAGATTATCGGCGCCGGCTCGAGGGGGATCAGTTTCGGTTCGAGTACTCTGTCGGGTACAGTCACGCTCAGCCGGGCAACGTCGTATGCTGGCGATACCCGGATCGACAGTTCGACGCTCTTGACGGGAACCAGCAACGCTCTTTCGACCGGTGCTGGCAAGGGGAATATCGTCTTCCAGGGGAGCGGCTCTTCGGTCCTCGACCTGAGAGGCACCACCCAGACGGTCAACGGCCTCGACGACTCCGCCCTGGCTGGCACGATCCAGTCGACGGTGGGCACCCTGAGCACCCTGATCGTCGGTAACAACGACACCACGAGCAGCTACCGAGGAACGATCTCCAACAACACCGCCCTCCAGAAGATCGGCTCCGGGACGCTCACCCTCTCGGGATCGAATACCTACACCGCTGGCACAACGCTCAACGCTGGCGTGCTTGCACTCGGGAATGCCAATGCGATTGGCACCACCGGCACTGTCTCCTTCGGTGGCGGCACGCTGCAGTACTCGGGAAGCAACACGACCGACTACTCGGCTCGGTTCTCGAATGCTGCCAGTCAGCAGTACAGCGTCGACACCAACGGCCAAAACGTGACCCTTGCCTCGGCTCTGACGAGCACCGGCGGCAGCTTCACGAAGCTCGGCTCCGGCACGCTGACGCTCTCGGGCACCAACACCTACTCGGGTGGCACGATCGTGTCGGGCGGCTCGCTTGTCGGTACGACGTCGAGCCTTCAGGGGAACATCACCAACAATGCCTTGGTCGCGTTCAATCAAACGACCACCGGCACCTACTCCGGTGTGATGTCGGGCACCGGGTCGTTCACGAAGTCAGGCACCGGTTCCCTCAAGTTCGGTGCCAATCAGACCTACACCGGTGCGACGAATGTCGACGCCGGCACGCTGGTCTTGGCTGGGACCATGGCTTCCGGCACGACGACGATCGCCAGCGGTGCGACGCTGATCGGGTCTGGAACCTTCTCTGGCGGCCTCGCGGTGAACGGCTCGCTCAAGCCGGGTGAGAGTGCTCCCGGTTCGCTCAAAGCGGCCGGAATCACCCTCGGGAGCTCGAGCGATACGACGATGAACCTTGTCAACTCGGGGGTGGCTGGCATCAACTATGACACGGTTATCTCCACCAGCGGACTGAAGTACGGCGGGGATCTGGCGATCAACTTCGACAACGTCAGCCCCACCCCTTACGCCAACGGAACGTCTTTCAGCCTCTTCCAGGCAGGGGTTTTCGACAGTTCGGCAAATGGTGGTAGCGGCTTTGCGACGGTCACCGCTGCGGGCAACGCGCCGTACTCGGGACTCACCTTCACCTATTCGCCCGAAGATGCCGGGACTCCGGGAAGGTGGACCAGCACCCAGACGGCTGGCAACCAGTTCCTGGTCTTTCTCCCTTCGACTGGAACCCTCGTGATCGTCCCCGAGCCCTCGACGTGGGCGATGACGCTCGCAAGCGTCGGCTTCGCCGGCTGGATGGCCCGCCGCAAGAAGCTTGCTCGGAAGCGTCGGATGGCTTGATCGCCAGCGTGCTTCGGTCGGCTTGAGGCCAGCCGAAGACAGGAATCAGAGGAGGGGGCGGGCTTCGGCCCGCCCCCTCTTTTTTTTCCGGTGGCTTATGTCGTTGCCTGTTTCGTCCCAAGCTCTGCCGGTTTGGTGCGCGCGAAAGCCAAGATCCTTGCCGGTTTGTAAGCCAGTCCCCTTGCAAGTGGGGGTGAGCGTGAGAAGCTCGAGGTGTATTTCGCCTTCAAGTTACCCCTTCGTGAAACGTGCATTTCTCCTTGGCTGGATGGCAGCTTGGCCACTGGCTGCCGTGTTGCTGGCCGGCTGCAACGACAGGAGCCGAACGAGCACGTATGTCGGAGCCTGGGAGGGGGGCGGCGAGTCGCTCGTTGTTCGCCGCAATGGCTTGGCAGAGCCCTGTTTGCGCGCCGCATGGCTGGCCGCTATGATCGCGGCATAGCACGGAGGAAGTCATGCCCACCATCGTCAGCCAACTGCTCATCATCGTCGCCACCGCCCTGCAGCCAGACACGACGAGCTGGACGGGAAAGGCCGAGGCCCCCATCGACGGGGACACGCTGCGGATCCGCGACGAAAACGACAAGCTTCACAAGGTGAGGATCCAGGGGATCGACAGCCCGGAGGATGGCCAACCCTTCTTCAAGGCCGCTCGCGAGCATCTCGGGAAGGTCACGAAGGGTCGCCAGCTCCAGGTGACCGAAGTGGGGAAGGATTCGGCCGGCCGAACCCTGGCAACGATCCGCGTCAACGGCCAAGACCTCCGCATCGACATCCTTGCTGCCGGCATGGCCTGGCATCAGCGGAGCGTGGTCGAGGATCCGGTGCTCGAGGCGGAAGAACGGGACGCCAAGGCCCGTCATCTCGGCCTCTGGGTGGATGCCGATCCGGTGGCCCCCTGGGAGTGGCGGGCAGCTGAGGAACAGCGGAAAAACGCCCGGAAAAAGGGCTCTTCCTCCGCCCCGCGGTGAGCCCTGCACCGGCTCTGGAGCGAGCTCGGCCGATCGCTCACGAGGGGGGTTGTTCAGGCGGGGGCAAAATAATTTCCCCCGGGAAGCCCTTGACACCACGGGCGGAGTTGTCCCTGGATCGTCGAAATGCTAGAACTTCGAATGTACGACTGACTTTCGTCCGCACATCGAGTCCGATCGGGAACTGCGGTGCGTACTTCGGCGATGGTCGACAAGTCGATGTGATTCCAGGTACCAGTTCCCGAGTCCTAGAGGTTGTTTTTATGTCCCGGAAGATTTACGTGGGGAACCTGCCCTGGTCCACCACGTCCTCCGATCTGGAGCAGATGTTTTCCGCGCACGGTGCCGTGCGCTCCGCCGAGGTGATCTCCGACCGTGAAACCGGTCGGTCGCGTGGCTTCGGTTTCGTCGAGATGGAGACCGACGACGGGCTCCAGGCCGCGATCGCGGCCCTCAATGGCCACGAGCTCAACGGTCGTCCGCTGACCGTCAACGAAGCTCGTGAGCGCACCCCGCGTCCGGGTGGCGGCGGCGGCGGTGGTGGTCGTCCGGGCGGCGGCGGCGGCGGTGGCCGCGGCTACGGCGGCGGCGGCGGTGGTGGTGGCTACGGTGGCGGTGGCGGCGGTGGCGGTGGCCGTGGCTACGGTGGCGGCGATCGCTACTAGTCTTCCGGGTTCTCATTCGGCATCCGCCGGGCGGAGGTCGGGGCGTTGTCCCGGCCTCCGCCGGCCTTGCTGGCCAAGCTCCCCTGACTGTTTCGCCATCGACGTGGAGCACTCCGCGTCGATGGTTTTTTTGGTGGGCCGTTGATCCCACTTCTTTGGGCCCTGATTGTGAGCCCTGTTTAAAGTTTTCCGGCCGGCGCGTATGATGGCTCCTTCCGTCATTCGCCGGCGTTCTCTCCGGTTCCGTTTCCACACGAGCACACGATGCCTCCTGCCAATCCGAAGTTCGGCAAGTTCGCCAAGAAGAAGGCCAAGCCCCGCGCCAAGGTCAAGCGGCGCGATCCGATCTACATCGACGGCAATCGTCCGCGTCCGATGTATGTCGACTACAAGGATCTCGAGCTCCTGGGGAAGCTCGTCAACCGTCAGGCCAAGATCCTCGGTCGGCGGAAGAGCGGCTGCACGGCTGCCAGCCAGCACGCCGTCACGTCGGCCATCAAGCGGGCCCGTTTCATGGCCCTGCTCCCTTACGTCGGCGAGTGACCGAATCCGTCAGAGCTGCTTCTGGGCCCGCCCCTCCTTCGGCGGGCCCAGAAGGGCTGATTGGTCGCTGATGGATTTTTTGTGGTTGCTTGTTCGTAACGGGGAATGACGGCAGGGTGAATGCCCTGTCGTCATGGATTTGCTTCCGCTCGCCCCGTTTTTGGCGGGGCTTCGTCCTCCGGTGATGCGCCCGATGAATGCGGCCCGCGGAGCTTCCTCGAACGACGAGCCAATCTCCCCCTTCGTCGCCCGGCGGCGGGTGGAGTTTCGCGACACCGACGCCGCCGGCATTGCCCACTTCTCGACGTTCTTCGTTTGGATGGAGTCGGCGGAACACGAACTCCTCCGCCATGCCGGGGTGCCGTTGGTGGAGGTGGTGACGGAGCCTTTGCACGGGGCCGCCGGCAAGGATGACGAGCCTCCCGGCACCTACAGTTGGCCGCGTGTCAGCGCCGCCTGCGACTACAAGTCAGCCGTGCGTTTCAACGACGAACTCGACATCGCTGTCGGGCTCGAGGCCATCGGTCGATCAAGCGTCACCTGGACGTTCCGGTTCGAGCAGGCGGGGCGGTGGATCGCCCAGGGGCGCGTGGTGGCGGTCCGTTGCTTGCTCCGTCCGGGGCTCGCTCCGGCGGCCGTGCCGATCCCCAATTCGGTTCAAACGCGGCTGAAGCCCTACCGGATCGCAGCCCGTGGCTCCCCGGAGGGCTGACCTCTCGTGTTGCCGATGACGCCCCATGCTCGCGGAGGAAAGCGTGCTCGAAGTCGACCAGGTCACGAAGGCCTATTCATCGCCGACGGGGCCGGTGCGGGTGCTTGAATCGATCGATCTCCGCCTCGCTCCCGGGGAGCGGGCGACGGTGATGGGGCCGAGCGGTTCGGGGAAGAGCACGCTCCTTTCGATCCTTGGTGCCCTCGACGAGCCGAC
>CAMARC010000252.1 GCA_945860405.1 Candidatus Kuenenia stuttgartensis
TGGATCGACGTGGCCCTCGAGGCCCAGCAGATCAAGGGGACAGCGATGTCGCCGAGCGGCCGGGTCAACGCCCACGGCCTCGGCAGCCTCCTCGAGCTCAAAGCCGGGGCGCTCTACCAGCCGCGCCCCGTTCGTCGCCGTACGACCCACTTCGGCTTGGGGAATCTCCCCGTGGCCGACGTCGTCCGAGTCGCCTGGATCAATGGCGTGCCGCAGAACGTCATCCAACCGGCTGCCGACAGCCTGATCTGCGAGGAGCAGATCCTGCTCGGCTCCTGCCCCTACCTCTACACCTGGAACGGCCGGGAGTTCGTGTTTGCGACTGATCTCCTCTGGGCTGCGCCGCTGGGGCTGCAGCGGGCCGAGGGAAAGCTGATGCCGTCGCGGGAATGGGAATGCTTGAAGATCGACACCCCGATGGTGCCGCGGGACGGCCGGTATTCGATTCAGGTGACGGAGGAGCTGTGGGAGGCGGCGTACTTCGATCAGCTGCGGCTGGTCGTCGTCGATCATCCCGCCGACGTCGAGATCTACTCCAACGAAAAGGTCGGCCCCCCCGACATCGCCGCCTTCGGGATCCACGCTGTCCGCACGCCGATCCGGCCGGTGGCGGCCACCCGTGGAGACGGGGTCGATCTCCGGGGCGACGTCCTCGCGGCGGACGGCAGGTTTGCCAGGTCGTATGCCAAGAAACTCCGACAGGGGCTCGTCGCCGACAACACGCTTGTCCTCGATTTCGGTCCGATCCCCGACGCCGACAACGCGAAGCTCGTCCTCACCGGCTGGACCTATCCCACGACCGTCAGCGAGAACGTCGCCCTGTCGCACGATTCAGTTTTGAGCCTGCCGAAGCCGCCGTCGCTGTCAGTCCCCGATGACGCAGGGGGCTGGCGGGAAGTGATCCCCTTCACCGGCTTCCCCGGCGGCAAAACGAAATCGATCGTCATCGACGTCTCCCGGCTCCTCGATCCGGCGCACGCGCGGCTGCGGATCGACACGACGATGGAGATCTCTTGGGATGAGGCTTTTCTTGTCTCGGGGGAGGAGTCGCCGACGCTCGACACCGTGGAGGTCGATCCGGTCTCGGCCGATCTTCATTGGCGCGGCCGATCGCGGATCGAGCAGGAGGACGGCGACGCCCCGGAGCGGTTTGTCTACGGCGAGCCCCTCGAGGAGCCACGCTGGCCGCCGATGCGGGGCCGGTTCACCCGCTACGGCGATGTTCGCGACCTCGTCGCCGAGGGGGACGACCGGCTGGTGATCATGGGGGCGGGGGACGAAATGACGGTCGCCTTCCCGGTGCCCCCTGGGCCGCCGGCAGGCTGGAAGCGGAGCTTTCTTCTCCGCAGCGTCGGGTGGGACAAAGATGCCAACCTCGCCACCGCCGAGGGGCAGACCGTCGAGCCGCTCCCCTTCCGCGGAATGCGTTCCTACCCGCCGGCCGACGACGATCAGCCTGAAGCCTCGCCGGCCCGCGAGGCCTGGCTGCAAGACGACCAGACCCGCGAGCACTCCGACGCCTTCTGGAGGGCGATCCGCCGCTGGAGGGCCGGGGGTGTTAGGCTTGAAGAAGCCCGGACGGCCGGGCCCGATGGGGGACGCGACACGAGGAGGAACGAGTGATGAGGGGCGCGGGCGTGAGGCGGTGCAGTGGCCTGATCGGGATGTTGAACGCGGGGTTGATCGCGCTAGCCGCGCTTGCCGCGCTGCCGGGCGCGGTGCGGGGGGAGGAGATGCTCTATCCCCTCTCGGTGGCGGTGGCTGGCGACGACGCCCTCCTCGTCGCTGACCGGATGCTCCCGGGGTTGTTGAAGCTCCAGGCCGGCACGTCGGAGGTTTTTTTCCAGGGGAAGAAGACGTTCCGCACCCCGCTCAACGCCGTCCGGGCCGTGGCGGTCGCCGCCGATGGCACCGTCCATGCCGCCGACTCGGCAACCCGGGACGTCTTCAAGTTCGTCGACGGCCAACCGGTGCCGCTCACCCAAGGGAAGATCGGGATCCCGGTCGACATCGCCTTCGATCCCTCGGGCGACCTGTTCGTATCTGATCTGGAAACGCAGCGGATCTGGCGGGTGCCGGCCGCCGGTGGCGAGCCTAAGGAAGTGGCCCAATTGGCCGCCCCGCGAGGGCTGTTCGTCGATGGAGCGGGGCGACTGTGGGCCGTGGCGGCTTCCGGGGAGCAACCGCTGGTGCGAATCGCCGCCGACGGGAGCATCGAACCGGTGGTCAAAGAGCGGGTGTTCGAGTTTCCCCATGACGTCGTCGTGGCCGACGACGGCACCGCCTACGTGAGCGACAACTATGCCCGGGCCGTCTGGAAGGTGACGGCGGACGGCACGGCCTCCAAATGGATCAGCGGCGAGCCGTTGAAAGGCCCGGTCGGCCTTGCGATCCGGGCCGGGAAAGTCCTCATCGCCGACCCGCAGGCGAAAACTGTCTGGGAGGCGGACAGCGAGGGGAAGCTGACCCCGCTCCACCAGGCTGCCAAGTGATTCCGGCGCCCCGCGGTGCTTTCGTTGACGCATCCTGTGGGGCGGTCTACAGTTCCTGAGGACGGGGTCCTATCTGTCCAAGGGGGTTTTCAGGGAGTCGGTGGTCCCAGCTTGATCCCGGGTTTTTGTCCCATGTGTCGTGTCGTCGCTACCCTCGCATCGCGATTCGCAGTGGGCCGACTTATCGGCCTGCTGGTGGCGCTCGCCGCCCTCCACCTGGGATGCAGCGGAGCCGAGGCGAGCTGCGGCGATTGGCTGGCCGGTCACCGATCGGCAGATTCTGCGGACGCGATCGAGACCGGGGGGGAAGCCGCTGCCGCGCCGGTCGGTTCCCAGGCCCCGCGTCTGCCCCACTGCGACGGCCCGGCCTGCCGCGGTGTTCCCTTCATCCCGGTGCTGCCGCGCGACGTCTCAGCCGACGCCCCCCGTTCCGACTCTGCCGAGGTGGTTGCCTTGGCGTCCCTCTGCCATCGGGACGTTGGTCGTCCCTTCCCTGCCGCGAACGACTCCAAGCCGCTGGTCCTGATCGCTGCGGTGCCGATCCGTCCTCCGAGGCGGGCTTCTCTCCAGGCCTGACGTCGCCCGGTTTGCCACCGTTGTCCGAGAAGCCCCGCAAGGGGGCACCGGCGGTGGTCGATCAGGCGCCCCGCTCCAATCGTCCGTTGGCTCCCCCGGTCATCCCGGGGAAGAACGGTCGGGATGGAGGCGGGGATTCCGTGGGCCCCTCCCCTCTTCTCGGTGGCCGAGTGCCGCCGGATTCGGGGGGCTGCCCTTGTCGCCCGCCTGCCTCCGCCCGCTTCACGAAGAGGACCTCGTTCCATGGCCTCCGACGCCGTCACGACCTCCCCGCGCCCGCCGCGAAAAGCCCATCTGCCGGCGATTGGCCCGCGGCTCCGCATCCTCCTCAACGTTGTTCTCGGCTTGCTGGCTGTGATCGGCGCCAATTCGGCCTACCTCGCCGCGATCACGTTCCTCGAATGGGGCTCTGGGGAGACCTATCAAAACTGGCTCTACCAGTGGATGTTCCTCGTCCACCTCGTGCTCGGGTTCGTGTTCGTGGCGCCGTTTGTCGTCTTCGGCGTCGTCCACATGCTCAACACGAAGAACCGAAAGAACCGCCGGGCGGTCCGCGTCGGCTACGCCCTCTTCGTGGCGTCGCTGGTGGTCCTCGTCTCGGGGGGATTGCTGTTGGGCCTGCGGGCGACAAACACCGGGGCGCGGACGCCGCTCCTCACGCAGGCCACCTACTGGGCGCACGTCGCGGCACCGCTGGTGGCGGCATGGCTCTACTGGCTCCACCGGCTGGTGGGCCCGAAGATCAAGTGGCGGATGGGGCTGACATACGCCGGTGTGGTGGCGGCCGCGATCGGGCTGATGGTGTTCCTCCATGCCCAGGATCCGCGGCACTGGAATGCCAAGGGACCGGAGGAGGGGAAGCAGTACTTCGAGCCGTCGCTGGCCCGCACCGCCACCGGCAATTACATCCCCGCCGACACGCTCATGATGGACAACTACTGCAAGAAGTGCCACGCCGACGTCCACGCGGGCTGGGAGGGGAGCAGCCACCACTTCTCGAGCTTCAACAACCCCGCCTATCTGGCGAGCGTTCGCGAGACACGTCTCGTCTCCTTCGAGCGGGATGGGAGCGTGAAGGCGGCCCGGTGGTGTGCCGGCTGCCACGATCCGGTGCCGTTCTACAGCGGCGCCTTCGACGACAAAGACTACGACGACGTCCACCACCCGACGGCCCACGCCGGCATCACCTGCACCGTCTGCCACGCGATCACGCACATCAACAGCACGAAGGGGAATGCCGACTACACCATCGACGAGCCGATTCACTATCCCTTCGCGAAGAGTGAGAACACGCTCCTCCAGTGGGTCAACAACCAGCTCGTCAAGGCGAAGCCGGCGATGCACAAGAAGACCTTTCTCAAGGACTTCCATCGCGATGCCGAGTTCTGCTCCTCCTGCCATAAAGTCCACCTCCCCAAGGAGCTCACGGCTTACAAGGAATTCCTCCGCGGCCAAAACCACTACGACCCGTTCCTTCTCTCCGGCGTCTCCGGGCATGGGGCGCGGAGCTTCTACTACCCGCCCCAGGCGAAGGAGAGCTGCGCGTCCTGCCACATGCCGCTGAAGGACTCGGCCGATTTCGGCGCCCGGCTGTATGACGACAGCGGCCGGCTCACGGTCCACGATCACCTCTTCCCGGCCGCGAACACGGGGCTGGCGTGGCTCAAGGACCGCGACGACATGGTCGAGGCCCACGCGAAGTTTCTCCAGGACATCACCCGGGTCGACATCTTCGGGATCCGCGACGGCGCCGGGATCGAGGGGACGCTCCACGCGCCGCTCCGCCCAGAGGTGCCGACGCTCGAGCCGGGCCGTTCGTATTTGCTCGAGACGGTGATCCGGACGCTCAAGCTGGGCCACCTGTTCACCCAGGGCACGGCCGACTCCAACGAAGTCTGGCTCGACGTCACCGTTACCTCCGGGAACAGGGTGATCGGTCGCAGCGGAGGCATCGATCCGGCGAAGGGGAAGGAGGTCGACCGCTACTCCCACTTCATCAACATCTTCATGCTCGACCGGGAGGGGAACCGGATCAACCGGCGCAACCCCCAGGACATCTTCGTGCCCCTTTACAACCACCAGATCCCGCCGGGAGCGGGCTGGACGGTCCATTACGGCTTTGCGCTGCCTGCGGACGTGACGGAGCCGGTGACGGTGAACGTCAAGCTCCGCTATCGGAAGTTCGATGCCGAGTACATGCGGTTTGTCGCCGACGAGGCGCGGCCGGGGGATGACCCGCTCCGTGGGCATGTGGTGGGAGAGCCGTACGTCGACGATCTGCCGATCGTGACGATGGCGGAAGACGAGGTCACGTTCCCGGTCGCCGGCTCGGCGACGTCGATCGCCGCCGCCGCGGAACGGAAGATCCCGGCGTGGGAGCGGTGGAACGACTACGGCATCGGTC
>CAMARC010000253.1 GCA_945860405.1 Candidatus Kuenenia stuttgartensis
CCGGTTGAGCGCCTCGACCCTGACAAGCGGGGCGGGGGGGAGCGGCGGCGGAGTGGAGGCCTCGGGGAGGGACATGGTCAGCGGCCCTCCGTGCGAACGACCGGCCCGACGAACCAGGCGGCGTCGCTGGTCCACCTGATCGCGTCGAGTGTGGCAATGGCCACTTTCCGTGGCACGGCGGCCTCGGCCCAGGCATAGCCTCGGGCGTTTGCAAGGCGAAGGAAGGATCGGGTAAACGGTGGGGATCCGTTGCTGAGAAACTCGCTCCGCACCGGGCCAAACTCCCCGTCGCCGGCCGGCTCGAGGCGGCGCCGCTCACCGGCGTCGAGGGGCCCGGTCTTCCACCACTTCCCGTCGTCGTCGAGGAAAAACAACCGCGCGAGGGGTACATCAACGCTCGAGAGCACTTCCGGGGCGTCGGGGGGCCCGAGCAATTCGATCCGTCCCCGCCCTGGTCGCATCGCCTGAAGCGTGAACGCCTGATCGGAGCGGCTCGAAAACCAGTCTCCCGTCCGACGCTCGTCGTTGACCTCGACAAACGACCCCGCCGAGCGCGACATGCCAATGGTCGACATGGCGAACGAATCGGTCAGCTGGGGAAGCATCCAGGAGGGCTCGCGAATCGGGAAGGAGCGGCCGAGGAGAATCCCGGTCCGGCTGAACTGCTCCTGGAGGACGGCCATCGTGTTGCGGTCGGGATCGAGGAGGACGAGCGTCCGCCGCGCTCCCGCGCCGCCGACGCCGTCGCGGAAGAACATCAGCCCGAGCAAGAACGTGGTGGCAACCAGCGAAATCACCGGCGTGGTCCAGAAGATCCGCGACGGCCGACCGCGGCCTGCAAACAGCATGATGTTGACCGGGCCGGCAATCATCGCAAGGAGTGCCAGAAAAACGAGAATCGCCGCCACCGGCAAGTCGCGCTCGCCAAAGCCCGCGCTGCGGCTCAGGCCGGCACCCGACCAGGGGAAATCGAGCCAGCCCGCGGGACGCTCGATGACCCCGGCGAACTCGTCGGCCTGCGGATCATCAGGGGAGGGGGGGCGAAGAGCGCTGTCGGCCATTGGAATGATCTCACCGGCCCCGACGCGCCGGTGGCCATCGGCCTGGCGAGCCGGCAGACCGAGCCGGTCGAGCCTCTCCCCATCGGCGTCGGCGGTGAGGAGAATTGTATGCCCGCCAAGCGCCATCCACTCGAGCATCGCCCGCCGTGTGGGGGCCGGCATCGTCGTCCAATCGTCGTCGGTGAGAACAAACTCTCGGAGCGTCGACCACCCCCGCCAGTCCTCAGGCGCCGCGGCGGGGTCGACTTCGGACTGCGTCAGTCCGTTCCAGAAGGCACTGTGGGCCTCGAGCAATCGCTTGCCGGCTGCGGGGGTGATCACCCGCCGATGGGTATCCGCCGTGCTTGCGGTCGATGGGATGCCTGAGGATGACGTCACCGCCCCGAGCGACTGCCACGTTTGATGGAGCTGACAATCGATCTCGCGCCGCGGTCCGATCCCCGGGGAGGCATTGATCATGAGCATTCCCGCAGCGTAGTACTCGGCGCTGGGAGCCTGGCCAAATGGCCCTTGGCCGACATACACCGTCGAGCGGACGGTGCTGCCAGGCGGAGCGACGATCTGTGTTCGGGGAGCCGTGACAAGCGTGCCGTAGCCAGCGCCGCACCGCACCGTGATCACCGCCTCGGTTGTGCCGCCGTTGATGACCGTGAACTCGAGCGGCACGAGGCCCTCGAAACACCCAGGCGCTAGCCTGCCCAGGCCGAGCCAGCTTTTCACTTCGACGGTGAGCTTCTGATCGCTGTCGCTGATGAGCTGGCGCGATTCGGTCACCGGGGCGGCGGGAGCGACCGGGGCGAGTGCGAGGAGCGCAACGATGGCAACGGTCAGCCGCAGGAGGCGGTGGAGGCCGGGGAAGGCTATGGGGCGGGTGCGTTGGATCGAGTTCATGAACGCCTCACACCTTCGCTGCCTTGAGGCTCGTCGGCAGCGGCTTGTCGTGGGCCGGCACGGCGTCGAGGAGACGGGCGACGATTCCGTCGGGTGTCAGCCCTTCGAGCCGCGCGCCGTAATCGAGGACGAGGCGATGGCGGAGGACCGGCAGCGCGACGTCGCGGACATCCTCATAGCTGGCGTTGATCCGCCCCTGACAGAGGCCGCGGGCCCGGGCCGCTGCTGAGAGCGCGAGCGCCGCCCGCGGGCTCGCCCCGTAGCGCACCCCTGCCGCGAGCGGATTGGTCGGCGCCGTGGCAGCGACGAGGCGGGCGATGAAGTTGGCCACCGGCGGCGGCATATAGACGCGGCGGACCTCGTCTTGGAGCGTAGTCAGGGCGTGGGCATCGATGACACAGGGAACCTCGGGGGGAACGCCGATCTCGCGCTCGAGGACGATCCGCTCGAGGGTCTCGACGCTCGCCGCCGGAACGTCGACTTTGAAGAGGAAGCGGTCGAGCTGCGCTTCGGGAAGAGGATAGGTGCCCTCGAGCTCGATCGGGTTTTGCGTGGCAAGGACGAGAAACGGATTCGGCAAGGGATGCGTCTGCCCCATCACCGTCACGCAGCGCTCCTGCATCGCCTCCAGCAGCGCTGACTGCGTCTTCGGCGAGGCCCGGTTGATCTCGTCGGCAAGGAGGATGTTGGCAAACACCGGGCCGGGCTGAAACGTGAACGCCCGCCGGCCGTCGACCTCCTCGAGGACCGGATTGCCGGTGATGTCGCCAGGGAGGAGATCGGGGGTGAACTGGACCCGCTTGTGCTTGAGATCGAGGGCCCGCGCCATTCCCTTGACGAGCTCCGTCTTCCCCAGCCCCGGCAAGCCCTCGAGGAGGACATGCCCCCTGGCAAGGACGCCGACGATCACCAGGTCGATGAGGTCGTTCTGGCCAAACAGCACCCCCTGGAGCACGCGCCGCAGACGACCGATCGATTCGGCGGCATGGCGGGCATGGGCGTCGTCGAGCGGGAGCAGAGCGGGAGGATTCATGGGATGAGCCAGGATGAGCCGGGCAGAGAGGGGATCACTTGAAGAACCGACGAACCGCATCCTGCTCACGGGGGAGGAGGTTGTCGACCCGGCTCGGGCCGCCGCCGTCGGCCGTGGGCGCGATGTTCCCGCCAGCCTGCGGCCCGGCATAGGCCGACTCGTCGACCGCATGTTCGGCATCGACGACGTCGAGCAATTCACCGGCGGCGGAGCGCTCGATGTCGGTCGGAGCGGTGACCAGCTCGCGGCGCGTGGCTCCGAGGTCCTCTTCCGCTCCAGCCTTCATTGGCGCTTCCCCAGGCCCCCGGTTGATGCCGCCACGGCCGGCACGGCTGCAGGCGGCACAGGCCCCCTTCTTGCACGGCTTTCCATCACGGCATTCCTTGCAGGTGCCACACGGCTTGCACCCTTCGCAGTCGCTCTCGGGGCCGAGGGCGGCGAGGTCGAAGTTGGCGGCCTTGGCCAACGCCGCTTTGAGCTTGGAGCGATTGGCGCGGAGCGCTGCGGCGAGCTCGCGGAGCTGCTCCGGGGAGAGATCGGCCAGCGCTTCTGCCGCCTCCTTCCCGAGCTTCTCGCCGGCGTCGCCCGCGGGCCGCATTCCACCGAGGGCAAGCTGACGCGCGGCGGCGGCGAGGGCCTGTGAGTCGCGCTGCTTCTCGCTGCTTGCGGTGCTCGAGGGGGATGCGGCGAGGCTGGCGGCGGCTTGTTCGGCGGCGGCGAGATTGCGGGCCAGTGCCGCCAGCTCGGCGGCCGTCTGCTCGCGGAGCGTGCCGGCTGCTTCGAGGGTGGCATGTTCGTACCAGGCGTCACGCGGGCGCTCGAGGATCTCTTCGATCCGCTCCTGGACTGCGCCGGCAGAGCGTTCGTCGATCGCCTTTTCGCGCTGCAGCTCGTCGATCCACTTCGAGACGATCTCGGCATCGGCCGGGGCCTCGATCGATCGGCGGCGGAAGGCGCCGGCGTCGGCGACCGGGATCGCCATCGCGGCGGCGAGCATCGTGCCGACAAGCGCCAGGAGCATCACCGGGCGCGTGGCCCGGACGCGCACCGGCCAGCGGCCATCGAGATCGATCCGCCGCCCGGGCCAGTCGCCGACGCCGGCGGCCGCGCTCGAGAGCCGGGCATGGAGGCCAAGGCGCTCCTCGAGGAGGACCCGCGCCGAGCCCACCGATTCAAACCGCGGCCTTGAAGTGAACCAAGCCGCGACGCCGGCGACGACGAGCGCCACGCCGATCGCCCCCCAGGCAAAGGGGACAAGCTCCACCGCCTGCCATCGGGCCCAGAGGAGGGCGAATGTCCCGGCGATGCCGATCACAAGCGCCGTCGGCAGCCAGCTGGAAAGCCACCAGCCGGCGTTGATCTCGGCGGCGAGGAGCCGAGCGCGCCGCTCCCAGTGGGCGGCGCCGGCAGGGTCGCGGGCGAGATTGGTGTCGATCGGCATCGGTCGGCTCCCCAAGCGTGGGCAATCACCCCCCGAACGAGTCCAGTCTACCCGGAGCGGCCGGAGAACTCTCGACCGATTCGGGGCAGCCGTGAAAGACCTCGAGCCTGCACCCGGAGCCGAGCCCGACGGCGGCCGCCCGGGCGGAGAGTTCGTCGAGGGCCCGCTTTCCGAGGGCCCCGAGGTCGAGCGTCTGGTCGTTGACGTAGAGGTCGACATGCTCCATGAGGACCGCGTTGTCAAACTCCTGGGCGTGGGCCCGCATCGTCGGCAGGGAGGCGGCGGGGTTGGCAAGCGCGAAGCGGAGCGAGTCGGCGATCACCCCCTGCACTGCCGCGATCGTGTCGGCGGGCAGGCTCCGGCTGGCGACGATGCCGCCGAGGGGGAGCGGGCAGCCGGTCGCTGTCTCCCAGCGGAGTCCGAGATCCTCGACGAGGGCGAGGCCCTGCTGCTGCCAGGTGAAGCGCCCCTCGTGGATGCAGACGCCGAAGTCGGCCGAGCCGGCGAGGAGCCGGGGCATGATCTCGGAAAACACGACCTGCTCGACCCGCGTCGAGCGCGGATGAAAGAGGGCGAAGAGGAGCGAGGCGGTGGTGTGCTTCCCGGGGCAGAGGGTGAGCTGGGCAGCGTCGCAAGGGTTTGAGTCGGCGGCCGCGGCGAGGAGGAGGGGGCCGACGCCAAAGCCGAGGGCCGAGCCGCTCGGGAGGACGACGATCCGCTCGGCCGCCGAGAGCGCCGCATGGAAGCTCACCTTGCCGACGTCGAAGGCAGGTGAGGCGGGGCCGAGGAGGCGCTCGTTGAGCTGCTCGATGTCGAGGAGGTCGACCTCAAACTCGAGGCCGCGCCAGTCGACGGCCTTCGTCAGCAGGCCGTGAAAGGCGAAGGTGTCGTTGGGGCAGGTGGAGATGCCGAGGCGGATCGGGCGCTTCATCGCTCACCCCCAAGAAGTCGGAGGACGAGATCGGCCGCGGCGGCGAGGGCGGCCTCGATCTGCCAGTGCGCCTTGTCGCGGTCGCCGGCGGTG
>CAMARC010000254.1 GCA_945860405.1 Candidatus Kuenenia stuttgartensis
CCCCCCTTGAGATCGGAGTGCTGATCCCAGGGCTGGAAGCCACCGGTCGTGTGGTAGAGCTGCACGAACCGGACGCCGCGCTCGACGAGCCGCCGGGCGAGGAGGCACTGGCGGCCGAAGGTGGCCGTGGCCGGCTCATCGAGCCCGTAAAGGCGCCGCGTGGCGGGGGTCTCCCCGGCGAGTGCGAAGGCCTCCGGGGCCTCCGACTGCATCCGGTACGCCAGCTCGAAGGTGGCGATCCGCGCCGTCAGCCGGCTGTCGTCGCTCCGGCTGGCCCGATGAAGCTCGTTGAAGCGGGCGAGCGCATCGAGATCGCGCCGCTGCTGCGCCGGGCTGACGCGGGCGTTGGCGAGATTGCGGATCGGTGCTTCGAGATCGGAGACGAACGTCCCCTGGTGAGCCGCCGGGAGGAAGCTTGCCCCGTACTGCCGCGCCCCCTCGATGAGCGGCCCCGGGCCGATCGCCATGAATCCGGGGAGGTTTTCATTCTCTGATCCGAGGCCGTAAGTCACCCAGCTTCCGAGGCTCGGCCGGGAGAGGACCCGCTCGCCGGTGTTCATCAGGAGGCAGCCCCCCGGATGATTCGGGTCGTCGGTGACCATCGAACGGATGACGCACAAGCGATCGACCTGCCTGGCAGTGTGGGGAAAGAGCTCGCTGACATCGATCCCCGATCGACCATGGCGGGCGAACTTCCAGGGCGAAGCGAGGAGCGTGCGCTGCTGGCCGAGATAGGCCTTTGGCGCTGGCTTGCCGTCGTCGGCTTGGAGCCGCGGCTTCGGATCGAACGTGTCGACCTGCGACGGCCCCCCCGGCATGAACAGGAAGATCACCCGCTTGGCTCGGGGGGCGAAATGGGGGGGCCGCGGCGCGAGTGGATTGGACGCGTCAGTCGCGGCCAAGGCACCCCTCTCCTGCAGTAGCGCCGCCAGCGCCAGGCCGCCGAAGCCTGCGCCAGCGTGGCGGAGGAGATCGCGGCGCGTGGACACGATCGGCTGTTCAGTCGACATGGATGAACTCATTGCTGCACAAAAGGAGATGGCACAGACGGGCCCAGCCATCGCTCCCCGACTCGGCGAGGAACTGACCGGCAAGCGTCCGTTCTTCATCGGTCGGCAATCTTCCAAAGAGCAACGCGTGGAGCCGTTCGAGCCGCGACTGAACATCCCCCTCCGGCCGCTCGAGCGCGACGCGCGCCGCGAGCGCGTCGGCCAAATCGAGGATGAAGGGATCGTTGAGGAGGAAGAGGGCCTGCGGAGCGACGGTCGAGGCCTTCCGCGCCTCGACGATCGCGCCGCAGTCGGCGCCGTCGAAGAGCGCGCCAAAGCCGGTCGTCTTCGCGCCGGTCCGCGTCGCCATCAGATAGAGGCTTCGCCGCGGTGTCATGAGCTCGGTGAAGGCCGGGCCCCCGGGCGTGGTCTCGAGCCGGCCGGAAACGGCGAGGCACGCGTCGCGAATCGCCTCGGCCTCGAGCCGCTGCCGCGGCATCCGGCCGAGGAGCCGATTGCCGGGATCGGCAGCAAGCGACGATTCCTCGGCCCGGCTCCCCTGCCGGTAGGTGCTCGAGCGCATCATCAGCCGGTGCATCGCCTTCACCGACCAGCCCGATTCGATAAATCGGCTGGCGAGGTGATCAAGGAGCCCTGGATGGTTCGGCGGCTCACCGCGGAGGCCAAAACCTCCTTCGACCGGGACGATGCCGGCGTCAAAGTGATGCTGCCAGAGCCGATTGACCATGACCCGCGCCGTGAGCGGATGGGAGGGGCTCGAAAGCCATGCGGCCAGTTCGCGCCGGCCACTCCCCGGGCCGATCGGCATCGGCTCGCCAGCGCCGAGGACTCGCGGAAACCCGCGCGGCACGACATGGCCGCGGTTGGCGGGATTCCCCCGGATAAACACCGCCGCATCCTGAAAGCCCGCGTGCCGCGTCTCGGGCACGCCGCCATCCTGAACGACCACCGCGCGGGGAATCTCCACTGCGGGCTTTCTCGCCAAGGCATCGTGTTCGGCGCGGAGGCTTTCGATCCGCTCCCGGGCGGCGCTCGCGAGCCAGGCATCGCGCTCAGCGGCGGGGCGGGCAAATGGGCTTGTCGATCCAGTGAGCAACTCGAAGCTCTCGGCACCGGTGGATTCCGCGGCGACAGCGTGCTCCTCGAGCCAGCGAGCGCGAATCTCCGCTTCGATCTGGCCGCGGGTCGCCTCGTCGAGCGCGCCGGCGACGACGCGCAGCTCGGCCAAGTCGCCGCGAAACGACGGCCCGGCCCCCGATCCGGCCCCGCCGATTCGTAGGGCGCGGATGTCGGGGGCGGACGACACCGATTCGAGTCCGGCGTTTGATCCGGCAAGCTCACCGTTGCGGAAGAGCTTCGTGCCACCGGGGCCCCAAGTGAGCGTCAGGAGCTGAAAGCCCACCGGCTCTGGCTCAGGGCCGACGACGATGTCGCCATTGCCACTGCCGTGGCGGAGGATGGCGTGGAGGGCCCCCGTCTTCTCGGCGATCAGCCCGACGCCATGCTGCCCGACGGCCGCATCTTCCCAGCCGAGGAGGCGCTGCCCCGGCGCGGCGTCGGCGGCGGGGCGAAAGAGGACCGTCACCGCACCGACCGCCGGAACCTCCCGGCCGGCCGCGAGGATCGCGCCGCTATCGAAGCGCACCACCGGCCGCTCCCGACCGCCGAGGATGGTCGTGGCGAGCGCCGGCGCGGCGTGCTCCGCGAGGGGAAGGGCATCGTCGGCCAGCCCGTCCCGGTCGGGCCAGGCGACGATCTTCCCGGCCAGATCGCAAACGAGCCCGGGATCATCGGCCCGAAACCGGAACAGTTCGTTGACGAGGATTGCAGCGCGGGCCGGATCGGTGCGTTGCGCCTCGCGCTTGGCCCCTTCGGCGGCAAGGTGCCCGGAGAGCGTAGCCACGAGGCGGACCGCCTCCGCTCTGTCGGTGGCAGCCGCGAGGGGCGCAACGTGGGATGGTGGAGCGTCGAGGAGCGCGAGCCAGCGAACGAGCGTCTTGTCGTCGAGATGTCTCTCTGCGGCCACCGCGGCGGCCGTCATCGGCAGGCCTGATCGGGCCGCATGGCGGAGATCCCAGGCGGCCAGGCAATAGCGGGCCGAGTCTGCCACCACGATCGCCTCGAGGGCCCGCCGATGCTCGGCATCGCGGGCGACGCTCATCATCCCGGCAAGTTCCGCGAGCCGCTTCCGGTCGGCGGCCGCCTGGGCCTCGATCGCCGCGATCTCAGCTGCCGGCAGGAGCGGCACGCGGATCAGCGGCGTGTTTCCCTTCACCGGCCCGGGAATCGTGCGGGTGCTCAGGAAAATCCCGGCCAGCGCGTGGTAGTCGTCGGTGGAGACAGGATCGAACTTGTGATCGTGGCAGCGGGCGCAGGCGAGGGAGAGGCCGAGAAACGTGCGGCTGACGACGTCGATCTGATCGTTAACGCAGTCGGCGATCATCCGTTCCTTGTCGACATCCCCCGGCACGAAGTCGGCGATCGCCAGGAACCCGGTTGCCACGAGCGCCTCGGCATCGATCCGCGCAGGATCATCAGGCTGGAGGAGATCGCCGGCGATCTGCTTGCTGAGGAAGTCGGTGTAGGGAAGATCGCGGTTGAAGGCGTCGACCACCCAGTCGCGGTAGCGCCAGGCCTCGCGGAAATCGCTCTCGGGGGGCAATTGGATGAGATCGCGGGCGTCGGCGTAGCGGACGACGTCGAGCCAGTGCCTCCCCCAGCGTTCGCCGTAGCGCGGCGAGGCGAGGAGCCGTTCGATCACGGTCTCGAACGCCTCCGGTGACTCGTCGGCGAGAAAGTCTGCCATCTCCTCGGGGGTCGGCGGGAGGCCGGTGAGATCGAACGTCGCCCGGCGGAGGAGCGTCCGCTTGTCGGCGGGCTCTGACGGGGGTAGGCCCACGGCTTCGAGGCGAGCGAGGATGAAGCGATCGATCGCCCCCCGTGGCCAGGCTTCATCGGCCACTTCAGGCGGCGCCTCGTCGCGCACCGGCTGGAAAGCCCAGTGAGCCCGGTCGGCATCCGTGATCCGCCGCGGCGCGGGCCGCGCGACGGGCGCGCCGGCGGGAACGCCGTCGGCCGGCCATGGTGCACCCTGCGTCACCCACTCGCCGAGGCTCTTGATCTCTGCGGCCGAGAGCTTCCCATCCGGGGGCATCTGCACCCGATCGTCGGCATACCCGACCGCGGCGAGAAGGAGGCTCTCCTCCGGCTTCCCCGGCACGATCGTCGGCCCGCTGTCGCCCCCGGCGAGGAGCCCCGCCGCCGAGGCAAGCGACAAACCCCCCTTCGCCGTGGCGTCGTCGTGGCACTTCCCACAGCGGCGGGCAAGGAGGAGCTGAATGGCAGCCGGGGAGGCATCGACGCCCCCCTCCTCCGCCGCCACGGCGCGCCCGGCTCCGGCCACGAGGGCGGCGGCAAGCACGATGATTCGCGGGAGGGCGGATCGAACCATCGATGGGTCCTGGCGAGTGGGAGCAGCGAAACCCGTCGGGTGGCCGGCAAACGTGGCGAGGGCCCCCACACGATCAGGGAAGTAGTTTAACCTCCGGGCCGTTCGGCAGCCTCCGGTGGATCGACCAACCATGACACCCAAGCAAAACCTCGCCCGGCCGTGGCCTGCGGCCATGGCCCTGGTGTTCGTCGTGATCACCGCGGCCATGGCGGCCCTGTGGGCCGATTTCGCCGCGCCGGCCGCGGCGGCAGAGCCACACGCCTTCGCTCACCCGGGGGGCGTCGTCGGGAAGGCCGAACTCGACGTCGTTAAGGCGAAGCTCGCCGCTGGGGAAGAGCCGTGGACGAGTGCCCTCGGCAAGCTCCGCGGCTTGGCCGTGGAGGGGCCGTTTGACAAGGCGCCGCGCAGCGAGGCCGATCAGAAGGAGCATGCCCGGCAGGCGTATGCCAACGCGCTGGTCTGGGCGACCACCGGCGACGACGCGGCGGCAAGGCGCGGGATCGCGATCCTCAATGTCTGGGGGCAGACGTTCACCGGCTACGTGCCGGCCGAGGGGCAGAATCTCCTCGTCGCCGGCTGGATCGGCGCGCTGCTCGGGCCTGCCGCCGAGCTCCTCCGCGATCATCCCGACTGGAAGCCGGCCGACCGGGAGCGCGTGCAGCGGATGTTCACGACCGCCTTTGTCCCGGCCCTCGAGCGGATGAGCCCCTGGAACGGCAACGTCGATCTCACCCAAATCGACGCCCTGATGAACATCGCCGTGTTCTGCGAGGACGAGCGGCTCCTCCGGCTCGGAGTCGAGCGCCTCCGCCGCCGCAGCCCGGCTTACTTCCACCTCGCGGCCGACGGACCCAAGGCGAAAGCGATCGAGGGAGACGGCGGCGACGTGCCCGCCTTCTGGAGCCGGCCGGCGACGTGGCCCGATGGCCTCAGCCAGGAATCGTGCCGCGACAACGGCCATCACGCCCAGTTTGCCCTCGC
>CAMARC010000255.1 GCA_945860405.1 Candidatus Kuenenia stuttgartensis
TGCTTGGCGAACCAGGCGTTGGAGCAAACTCGCGATAGCGTCCTGCGGTATGGTGAGCGTGTTGGCTGCGAGCTGATCAACCTGGTCGTTCGGCCAAGGCTTGAGGTGCCGAAGGCGGCGGTTCGAGCGTTTGCCAAGCGTTCGGCCTAACCAGTCGCTGGGTCAGTCGGCGGCTTGAGCTGACTGTCCGTGGAAGAAGTCATCCCTGATCTTTTTCCACCTCGGACACACCCGAAACGGCGAAGGCTTTTCGGGGATGTCGACCGCCACATCCAGCGGCGGCGGGGCTCACTTCGTCGCCAGCGGTTGCGTCGACCGCAGGTAGGCAAACAGATCGCGGACTTGCTGGTCGTCGAGGGGCCGGAGCAACCCTGCTGGCATGATCGACACCGGGCTGCGGTGGAGGTCGTCAATCGCGTCGCGGGGCACGCTCACCGTCCGGCCGTCGGCCGTGCGGAGGAGGACAAGTCCCGGATCCTCGCCGACGACAAATCCCGACAGCGTCCGCCCCTCGTCGGTGACGATGACCGTCGTCTCGTAGCCCTCGCGGATCGTGGCGCTGGGGTTCACGACATGGACGAGGAGCGCTCGCGGGTCGGCGCGGTCGTGGCTCGTGAGATCGGGGCCGATCTGCCCCCCCTCGCCAAAGAGCATGTGGCAGGAGGCACAGGTGGTGCGAAAAACCGTCCGGCCGAGGATCGGGCTCCCCGAGCCTTCGGCGAGCACGCCGCGGATCCGCTCCAGATCGGCGGCCGCGGCGGCCTCTTCGCTCCCCGGCTCGGGGCCAGCGCCAAATCGCTGTGCCACCCTTTCCGCGACGGCCGGCTCGCGGTGGAGACGGAGCCGTCGAACGACCGTCTCCGGGACCGAAGACGAATCGACACGGCCGTCATCGATCGCCTCGAGCAGCGCGATCGTCCAAGCCGGCCTCCCGGCGAGGAGATCAAGCGCCGCAGCGGCCACCGCCGGCGGGGCCCCGGGCAGCAGGCCGATGGCCGCGGTGGCGATCGTCGGATCGCTCCATCCTTCGAGGGCCGCAAGCGCCGCCGCGCGGACGCGATCATCCCCCGGTGCCGCGGCGACGGCGAGGAAAACCTTCTCCGCCGCGGGGGCGAGCGTCTCGCCTAGGATCGCGAGGTCGGCGAGCCGATCGTCTGGCTTGGCATCGGCGCTTCCCACCACCGAGAGCGCGTCGGCCACGGTCGCCCCGTCGGAGAGCCGCAGCCGCAGGGCCCGCGAGCCACCGCCCGCCCGGCTGATCGCGGCGAGGAGCTCGGCCGGCACCGCGGAGAGCGACCGGCCGGCAAACGCCTGCTCGCATCCTTGGAGGAGACTCTCCCGGTGCATCGCCTCGGGGGCCGCATCGACAAGCCCGGCCGCGGCCAGCTGATCGGCCCGCGACCCGAGGGCGAGCCTGCGGGCCACGCGCGATTGAAGCACGTCGCGGCCGAGCCGGGAATGCCAGAGCATGCCGTCTTCCCCTCCGAGCCGCGCGAGGGTCGCTGGCCGGTCAGCGGAGAGGAGCCGCTCGACGGCCCACCAGACCAGCAGCGGAATGTGGATGTCATCGCCGTCGGCGGGCGTCGCTTCGGGATCGCGGGTGAGAAACGCGGCGACGAGGGGGAGCGACTGATCGGGAGGGAGACGGCGGGCGGATGCAGCCAACTGGCTGCGCACCCGGAGGTCATCCTCGGCGCTTGCGGCCGCCTCGAGGCGGGCAAGCAGGGAGGGAGAGACGCGGCCGTCGTCGCAGGCCAGCCGGACGGCCCACCCTCTCACCCACGGATCGGAGTGCCCAAGCAGCGCGATCCATTCCTCCTCGCTCGGGGGCCCGATGCGGATCAGCGCCCAGGCAAGGTCGATCGGAAACGGGGAGGGGCCGGGCGTCGGGCCGAAGAGCAGCCGGGCGACCCGGTCGCGGGCCCCCTTGGGCTGTCGGTGGGCCAATTCGAGGAGCGCCGTCTGCCGAATCCAGCGATTGGGATCAGAAAGCCGTTCCACGAGGGCCTCGCCGTCATCGCGGGCGAGGTCGGGGAGCCGGGCAGGGGGGGCGGCCGCCGCCGCGAGCCTCCAGACGCGTCCCCGATCCCGGTCGATCCGCCCCTGATAGTGGCTGGCATGGTCGATGCGCTGCTCGTAGAAGTCGCAGACGTAGAGGGCCCCATCCGGACCGAGTTGGATGTCGACCGGACGAAACCAGCTGTCATCGCAGGCCAGGGGAATGTCGAGATCCTGGGTGGCGAGGCTCGAGCGATCGGGGC
The DNA here is from genome assembly GCA_945860405.1 of Candidatus Kuenenia stuttgartensis. GTDB lineage: Bacteria > Planctomycetota > Planctomycetia > Pirellulales > UBA1268 > QWOP01. The sequence continues at coordinate 2,262 of CAMARC010000255.1, forward strand.
GAATGGCACTGCGGACCACCTGCCCCTGGAGCGGGGCCACGCCGAACAGGCTCCCGGCATACTTTTCCCCGAGCGCCGGGGCGTCGTTGACGGCGAGGGCATGGGTGAAACGCGGGGCGCTGTGGTGGCTGATCGGCTCGAAGAAGCCGAAGGCGAACGGGTTCGACAGCTCGCCGTGCTTTTCAAACCCCTTCCGGGAGAAGCCCCCCTGCACGTAGTGGAAGCCACGGGTGTCGCCGCCGTTGTGGCCCGACAGCAGCCGGCCGGAAGCGTCGAACTCAACCCCGAAGGCATTCCCTCCCCCTTCGGCGAAGATCTCATAGCGTCCCGTCGGCGGGTGGTAGCGCCAGATGCATTGGCCGGTCGACACAACTGGCGGGGTGGCGGCCCCGGGGCGGCGGACGCGACTGCTGACCGTGCTCCCCTGGGCGGCGTAGAGCCAGCCATCGGGCCCCCAGCGGAGATTGTTGGCAATCGAGTGGGAATCCTCGATGCCGAAGCCCTCGAGATGGACCTTCGGATCGCCGTCGGGCCGATCGTCCCGGTCGGCGTCGGGATAGAAGAGGAGGTACGGCGGCTGGAGAACCCACAAACCGGCGGCATCGAACGCGAAGCTCGAGACGAGGCTCAAGCCATCGACGAAAACACCGTGTTTGTCCACGATCCCGTCGCCGTCCACGTCCTCGTGGAACGAAATCCGGTCGAGACCGCGGTCGTGGTGCGGGGGCGGGGCCGGCACCTTGTCGTAGACGCTCCTCAAGAAGGCGTCGCGGCTGACCATCGTCAGCCCCGCCGGCTCCGGGTACTGGATGAACTCGGCCACCCAGATCCGGCCACGGGCATCCCATTTCACCGACAACGGCTGCCGGATGTCCGGTTCGGCGAGGACCAGATCGACACGGAGATCCTCCGCCACCCGAAACCTCCCCCGCTCCTCGGCAGCGGAAACTGGACCGGCATCGTCGATTTGGCGGAGCGTCGCCTCGACTTCCGCCGACGGCTCGATGCCCGGCTCGAGGAGCGCCGGAGGCTGGCCAGGAACAATCTCTCCCCCCCGGAACATCCACCGTCCGGTGAGGCGGAGGGCTTCATCCCCCGCGAACAGCACCGGTGCCGCCACGTTGAACCCGGTCCGTCCGTCCCGCAGACAGGTCCTGACGACGATCTCTGCCGGCTTTCCGGCCGGCAGGAGCCCGGCAGGGATCCGGAACCGGTCGGGCCCCCCCAAGCCGCTGCGGAACCGGGGAGGAAACTCCCCTGCGCCCCCGACGGACTGCCCGTTGGCGATCACCTCGACCGCCGCGTCGAACGGCTCAACGAACAGTTCCAGCGACCGTCCTTCCCACGTCGCCGGCACGACCACGCGACAGCGATACCACCCGACTCCATCCAGGCCCCGTTCCGGTTGCCGAAACACCTCCGGCACCGTCACCGGCTTGTCGGCCCCGGGGTCGACGTCGTCGGCCCACGCCCCACCAGCAAACGTCGCGATCCACAGCCAAGCGACGGCGGCGGAGATCGGCAGGCGGCGGCTCAGGCCGCGTGGAAGGGTGGTCATCATCGGTCGGTTTCCCCCTGCGGTTCCGGCAATCCACCCTCTCCCCCGGAGGATTTCAGACGGGATTCTATCCGTCTCCGAGTCGTTTCTCTCTCCCGTTCGCAGTCTGCCGACTCGCCGTAAGTCCCTACGCAGACACAAATCCAGGCAGTGCAGGCAAGATAGGAAATCTACGTCAAGTTGAGTGATTTACATCACATTCCCCCACTGTTAGCCTGCTGCGTTGGTTTTGGAGCCAGAAACTCTTGGAGCAAGCCGCTTACACCCGATTGAAATTGGGGGTAGCGGATTCACGGAGGAGTGCCACGATGCGCATCAGGCGAGCAGCGACCGGTCGAGGATGGGCGGACCGCCCCCGGCATCAGGCTGGCAGCAGCCGGCAGCGCGGCGGAAGGATCGACCTCGGAGCGGCCGTCCGTGGTGTCGTCGCCGGGATGACTTTGGTGGCACTCCCTTCCCTCGGGACACTCCCCGGCCTGGCCGTTCCCTCGGCGGCCACCGCCACCGAAGTGGCCGCCCATTCTTGGCACACGAGCTACGAAGCCGCGATGGCCGACGCCGAACGGACCGGCCGGCCGGTCCTGACGGTGTTCACCGGCAGCGATTGGTGCCCGCACTGCAAGACGCTCGAGAAGAACGTCCTCGAAACGGGTGCGTTCCAGGCATGGGCCGAGCGGAACGTTGTCCTGCTGATGATCGACCTCCCCCAACACGGGATCACGGAGGCCGTCCGGTTGGAACGCTCGAAGGTGTGCAGCAAGTACGGGGTGCGGAACTTCCCGGCCGTCCTCCTCATCAATCCTGACGGCACGAAGCTCGCCGAGAAACGTGGCTACCAGGGGCAGTCGCCCGCCGCCTGGATCGCCGACATGACCAACTCGCTCCCGGAACGGCCCGCCACGACCGCCGTCGCAGCGACGGCTCCCCCCGCCACCTCAGCCCTGACCTCCGCCCCGACCTCGACCTCCGTCCTCAATTCGCTCGACAAGGCGATCGAGACGGCCCGGGGGGCGAAGCGTCCGATTCTCCTCGTCGTCGCCCGCCCCGGCGACAAGGCTGCCCGGAGCCACTCCGATTCGCTCATTTCCGATCCGGAGTTCGCCCCGTTCGTCCAGGAAAACTTCATCGTCGCTCATGTCCCCCCGACGGCCTCCAGTGGCACGCAGGAGGCCGCGTCGATGGAAAACCTCCTCGGCGGCGTGGAGCTGGCCCCGGACGCGGTCGAGTTGATCGTCACCGACGACGGCCAAACCCCGCTGTTCAGCCAGTCAGGCGCCCAACCCCCGGCGCGGATCGTCCATGGCCTGAGGCGATTCCTTGCCGCCCGTCAGGCGTCGCGCTTCGGCGAGACCGCCCCGCGCCGCTAGCAGGCTGTGGGCAAAGTGCCCGCCGCCCGATCGGCGGGCCGTCAGTCCTTGGAAGGATCGGGAACGATGCGGAGCTTCGTCAGTTCGTCGTTGAGGTCGGTGACCGAAGCGCGGAGTTGATTCATACCGGCCACGAAGGCCTCGATGGCTGAGGCCGATTGCCCCGCGCCGGCGCGGAGGCGATCGAGGGAGTCGCGGATCTGCCGGGCCCCCGAGTTTTGGTTTTCCATGCCGTCGTGGACCTGATCGAGGGCAT
>CAMARC010000256.1 GCA_945860405.1 Candidatus Kuenenia stuttgartensis
GGTGCCATCCAACTGCTCGAGAAGATCCAGGCCGGCCGGGTGCGTCTCGATCGGACGATCGAGGTCTCCGTGACCAACACGCGCGAGAAGAAGCGGGCGCTGCGACGCCTCGGCCCGAATCTCGTCACGCTCCGTCGCATCGAGGAGGAGAAAAAGAAGCTCTTCCGGGTGGCGATGTCGAAGCGGACGCCGATGGAGGTCCGCCGCGCGGCGTGGCGCCGGCTGGTGCGGCTCCGCGGCAAGGCCGTGCGGCTCGTGGAGGAGATGAACCTCCGCATCCAGAAGCTCATGCCTTTGGTCCGCGAACTGCGGGCCGCCGGTCGACGGATCGACGAGGCGACCGCGCAGATGGCAGGCCCGATGGGGCGTGAGCCGAAGGTGCGCGCCGAGCTCCAGCGGCAATGCCGCGGCCTCCTGCTCGCCGCCCGCGAGAGTCGTGTGACCCTCCGGAAGCGGCTGGCCCGGCTCGAAGATCTCCAGGGGAAGTACGACGCGGCGAAGCGCGATCTCGCCGCCGGCAACCTCCGCCTCGTGGTGTCGATCGCCAAGCGCTACCGCAACCGTGGCATGTCGTTTCTCGATCTCATCCAGGAGGGCAACTCGGGCCTGATGCGCGCGGTCGACAAGTTCGAGCACGCCCGGGGCTTCAAGTTCTCCACCTACGCGACGTGGTGGATCCGTCAGGCGATCACCCGTGCCATCGCCGACCAGAGCCGTACGATCCGCGTGCCCGTCCACATGATCGACACGATGACGAAGCTGCGGAACATCGCCCGTGAATACCGGCAGCAGCACGGCCGCGAGGCGACAGTGGCCGAATTGGCCGAACATGCCGGCATGACGGTCGAGGAGGCCACGTGCGTGTGGCGGATGTCACGCCAACCGTTGTCGCTCGACCAGCCGGTCGGCGATGGGGACGAGGCCGGGTACGGCGACTTCCTCAAGGACCACCGCGAGGAGGATCCGCTCCGCGGGATCCACCAGCAGTCGCTCAAGGACTCGATCCAGACGGCGCTCGATGGGCTCTCCTACCGGGAGCGCGAGATCATTCGCCTCCGGTTCGGCCTCGCCGACGGCTACGCCTACACCCTCGAGGAGGTCGGCACGATCTTCAGTGTCACCCGGGAGCGCGTCCGGCAAATCGAGGCCAAGGCGGTCGAAAAGCTCCGTCAGCCGGGCTTCAACCATCATCTGGCTGGTTTTGTCGCTGACGGGCAACTCGAGCGGATCGGGCTCCTGCCCCCCGGTCGTGCCACCGGGCGGGGGGAGTCGGTCCGGCCGATCAGCCGGGATTCGCTCCCGCCGAATGTCGGCTTGCCCTTCGGCGGTGACGGCCTGACCGCCGAGTTCGCTGTCTGCGAGATGGAGACCACCTGCCACTAATGGCGACCGGCAGCCGCACAAGCCGGTCATGCAACCCTCCGGCCAGCGGTCGGAGGGGGGTTCGCGGCGGGCCGGCTGGGTGGGGCGCACCACCCAGCCGGCTGCCTGCTGAAAAAATCCATCGGGCTGAAGCTCAGGCCTTCGCCTCGTCGAGCGCCTGCTGGAGGCGGGGCTTCTGCTGCACTCCCATGAACTGCTGAACGAGTTTTCCACCCTTGAAGATCATCAGGGCGGGAATGCTCGAGACGTTGTAGGCCATGGCTGTCTCGCCATTCTCGTCGACGTTCACCTTACCGATCTTGAACGTCCCCAAGTTTTCCTTGGCGAGTTCCTCGATCGTGGGGCCGATCATCCGGCAGGGGCCGCACCACGGGGCCCAGAAATCGACCAGCACCGGCACGTCCGAATCGAGCACTTCGCGCTGGAAGTTTTCGTCGGTGAACTCAAGGGCATGTCCTGCCATCGCAAACGGCTCCTTCATTTCGGCGGGGACTGACGTCATGATGTCTGCACGGCCACTCAAGGCCCGAGACACCTTCCGAAGCAGTATACCGGCCCCCCACCGGGGACAATGTCTTGGTCGCATCTGATCGAAACCCGGGCCATCGGATCTCGCTCCAGGGGGCGTGGGAGCCCTCCGGAGCCACAACGCACGTCTGGGCCCGGTCGTTCGGTCGCCCCGCCGATCTCCCGGCCGGGGAGCGCATCGAGCTCGTCGTCGTCGCCCCGTGGCGGACCCTCGAGTCGGTGACCCTCAACGGCCGATCGGTTCCCTGGCGGAGCGAATCGGCCAACGCGGTTGGGATGTTTCTCGGGCGACGCGACGTCACGGCGGATTTGGCCGCGAGAAACGAACTCCGGCTCCACGCCGAAAGTGGCGCTGTCGAAGGGGGGGCGACGAGCCGTCGCCGCGGCCCTCTCCCCGACACCGTGGCGAGGGTGTGGCTCGAGATCCACGGGGCATTCCCTGAGGATCATCCCTGATCGCAGGCTTGACCGCAGGCCGGGCGATCGGTACGACACGGCTCGAGGGCCGATCGCCTTGGCGCCGCGGGACGACTCCCCGGCCGGCGTTCGAGCCTGACCGCAGCAGGAGTTTCCCTGATGTCCGTGATCCGAGTCGGTTCCAACAGCAAGTATGCCAACGGGTGGAGCAATGTCTTCGGCAGTTCGAAGGCCTCCTCCGGCAAAACTGCCGCGAAGGCTGCCACGAAGTCCGCCAAGAAGGGGACGAAGAAAGCAGTCAAGAAAAAGGCTCCTGCCGGCAAGAAGAAGCGCTGAAGGTTGCCGGCCTTCGGCAGTGACCGATGCCCGGAGGCGTTTTCCGCTTTGCCACGGTTCCCCGCCGGCGAGAGACCGGCGGGGCTGGGGAAAGACGGAATCTGGCCCGCTCCGTTTGGCGGATCCCCCGTCTGGCGATCAGCCGCCGGACGGTCTTCCCAGGGCCCGGGCTCGGTCGGCGGCCGCGACGACCGCATCGATGAGGGCCCCGCGGACGGCACGCTGTTCGAGGACCGCCAGTCCGGCGATCGTCGTTCCCCCGGGGCTGGCGACACGGTCCTTGATTTGGGCCGGATGCTCGCCGGTCTGTTCGATGAGGGCTGCGGTGCCGGCGACGGTCTGAACGGCGAGCGCCTGGGCCAGGCCCCGTGGCAGCCCCGCCTTCACGCCGCCGTCCGCCAGGGCTTCGATGAGCAGGGCGACAAATCCAGGGCCGGATCCCGACAGTCCGGTGACGGCATCGAGGAGGTGTTCGTCGACGTCGTGCACGCTCCCCACCGCGGTGAGGAGAGCCGTGGTGCTCGCGGCGGCCAATGCCGACACCTCGGGCGCTCGGCAGATGACCGATACACCCTTCCCCACCAGGCAGGGCGTGTTGGGCATCACCCGGATAATCCTCGCTGTGCCGAACCATTCGGCGAGCGTCGCTACCGTGACGCCGGCCACGATCGAGACGACGGTGGCGCTCGAATCGAGGGCGGCGGCGCATTCCCGGGCCGCCCCGGCGGCCTGCTGCGGCTTGACGGCGAGGAAGACGAGGGCCGCCCCTTTCACCGCCTCGGCCGAGGATGGCGCCAAGCGGATCCCCGGCACCCGCTGGCTGAGTCGCGCGCAGGCGGCAGGCACCGGATCATGGACGGTGATCGCCGAGGCGGAGACCAGACCGGCGCGGCAGAAGCCCTCCGCCAGCGCCAGCGCCATCTGTCCGCCCCCCACCATCGCGATCGGCCCGATCGGCGGATGTTTTTCAGTCGGAAGGCTCATCGGCTTCCCTCCGCAGTCCCGGCCGGCGGCACGGCGGGGAGATCGCGCTCGATCGCGTCGAGATCAGGGCGCGACACCCACAACTGGCTGGCCGAGCGTTCCCCATCCCGGCTGGCGGTCCACATCAAGAGCGTTCCGTCGGGGGAGAAGACCGGGAGGACGTCGGCACCGACGTGGTCGGTGATCCGCAGCGGAGCGCCGGTGCGGAACGTTCCTGTGGCAGGGTCGGCTTCGTACCGGGCCACCCACAGGTCGTAGTTGGGACGCTGCGTTGGGTCGCTGTGATCGGCCCCGGTCCAGATCAGCCACGGCTTCGTCGGATGCCAGTATGGAGCCCAGTGGACCCCCTTGCCGGCGGTGATCGCCGTGTCGCCACTGCCATCCGCCTTCATGACGTGGATCTGGAGCATGTCCTTCTCGACGCGGTCGGAACGGTAGCAGATCCAGGCTCCGTCGGGGGAGAAGAATGGCCCGCCATCGTAGCCGGGTGCGTTCGTCAACTGTCGGACGTTGCTCCCGTCGGTGTCCGCGACATAGATGTCGGCGTCGCCGTCGCGGTCGCTGACAAACAGCAGACTCATCCCGTCGGGCGACCAAGAGCACTCGGCGTCGTAGCCGGGGTTGTCGGTGATTTGCTGCAGGTCCGAGCCGTCGAGACGCGAGGTGAACAGATCCATGTGGGGATCGAAGTCCCACTGATAGCGTCGGCGTCGCCCCGTGCGGGCGTCTTCCTCGGCCTGGGCCTTGGCGTCGGCCTCGGTCTTGTCGATCGCTGGATCGGGGTGGCTCGAGGCGAAGAGGAGCCGCGTGCCATCGGGTGAAAACCAACTGCACGTCGTCCGCCCGCGGCCCGGACTGACCCGCGTGGGAGTGGTCGGTCGCAGCGCGGCGGCGTCGAAGGGCTGGACGTAGATCTGGTAAAACGGATAGCCGGCCGGCACCCCCTGGTAGCAGATGTGGCGGCCATCAGGGGCGAAGTATCCCTCGCCCGCTTTGGTGAGTCCGTCGGTGACCTTGACCGGCGGGGAAAGATAGCCGGCCTCGAGCGCCGAACCAGCCGGAGACGTGCTCACCGCCGGTCGTGGTGCCTCCTCGGCCGCAACCGCGGTGCGGAAGCCAGCCAGGGGGCTGGCAACGGCCACCACGATGGCTGCACAACGGGTTAGAAGCGGGTGCAGAATGCTGCCGTTGAAGGTTTTTCTCATGGGCAGCAGTATACGTTCAGAAAGCCATTCACGCTCCCTGGGAGGACGATGATGAAGATCTACACGAAGACCGGCGATGCCGGCGAAACAGGCCTGTTCGGAGGCCCCCGGGTACGGAAGGACCACCTCCGGATCGAGGCTTTCGGGACCGTGGACGAACTCAACAGCCACCTCGGCGTCGTCCGCACCCTTCCCGGCAGCGGGGCGATCGACGACTTCCTGCGGCGGATCCAGTGCGATTTGTTCGAGCTCGGTGCCCAACTCGCCACGCCCGGGGATGCCGCCGAGCGGATCACCGCGGCCCACGTCGAGACCCTCGAGGAGGCGATCGACCGGCACGATGCGGTCCTTCCCCCGCTGGCGAACTTCATCCTCCCCACCGGAACGCCGCTGGCCGCGGCAATGCATGTCGCCCGCACCGTCTGCCGTCGAGCCGAGCGGCGGATCGTGAAACTCAACGCCACCCCGGACGCCCAGATCCCGGTCAACGCGATTGAATACCTCAACCGCCTCGGGGATCTCCTCTTCGTTCTCGCTCGGCACGCCAACCACCA
>CAMARC010000257.1 GCA_945860405.1 Candidatus Kuenenia stuttgartensis
AGCTTCGAGGGGGACTGACGGCTGGCGAGCTTCGCTTCGTCGAGGATCTTGTCGGCCGCCTCTCCACTCATTCCAGAAAACGTCGTGGTGAGGAATTGCCGCAGGCTGCGGGCGTCGCTCTCGCCGGCGATCTCCGTGAGCGCCTCGAGCGACACTTTCTGCGCGCCGGGGCCGCCGCCGTAGGCCAGCGACGCCTCGATCACGAACGGGTTGCCCCGGTAGACCCCCGGCGGCCGGGTGGCGGCGGTGAAAAACTCCCCCGGCACGACCTGCCGCAATCCTGCGAGCAAGCGCGGCTCACCGATCGGCACGATGCAGTCGGTGGCCGGCGGCGGGATCTTCGTTTCCTGGATCGCCTTGTAGAGGGCATCGGCTTCGCCGCGGCCGAGCTTCGCGCAGCTGGCCCGCGTCGAGAGCTTCGCCGTGTCGCAGAGCTTTCGAGCGATCCCGGGGGAGACGCGCGAGAAGGAGCTGGTGAGGAACTGGGCCACTGTCAGCTTGGCATGTTCCTGGAGCATCGTCACGAGGCGACCGAGCTCGACGCCGTAGGGATGGGGCTTGATCTCCTTCGGCTCCGGCGGCAAGTCGTGGGTCGATCGCTCGAGGATCCGCTCTGGGCCATCGGGCCCCTGGAAATGAATGCGGCAATGGGGATTGGCGATCGCCGTCTGCTCGAGATACTCCTCGACGCTCCCGCGGCCACGCTGAAACTTCGCCTCCATCTCGATCGTCACTCGCGTGCCGTGATCGATCGCGTGGCCGAGATCGTTGGCGGCCACCCACTCGATGCCATGCTTGGCCATCAAGTCGGCTGCCGCCTTGCCGGGAGGAAGATCGATTCCCTCCCCCTTGCCATTGAGGATCTGCGGCTCGTTGGTCTTCGTGTCGATCCGCAGTTCGTAGTAGTGGGCCGCTTCCTTGGCGGAGATCTTCGAGATGATCTTCACCGGCTTGCCGGTCGTGAGCACGCCGTACATCCCGGCGGCCGAGATCCCGATCCCCTGCTGGCCGCGGCTCATCCGCAGGCGGTGGAACTTCGAGCCGTAGAGGAGCTTGCCGAAGATCAACGGGATCTGCTTGCGCACGATCCCCGGGCCGTTGTCCTGCACCCCCATCCGGAAGCGCGAGGTCGAGTCGGTCACGGCCTCGATGTGGACCCAGATCTCCGGGAGGATGCCCGCCTCCTCGCAGGCGTCGAGCGAGTTGTCGACCGCTTCCTTGACGCTCGTGAGGAGCGCCTTGCGGGGCGAATCAAACCCGAGCAGATGGCGGTTCTTTGCGAAGAACTCGCTCACCGAAATGTCGCGTTGGCCGGCCGCGAGGGTCTGTGCGGTGGCCCGCCGCTTCGTCGGCGCGGGGGGAGGCGTGTCGAGCGGTGCCGTGGGCTCCGCAGCGGGATGATCCTTCAGGGTTACCGTGGCTTGGACAGTGGCTTTCTTCACCGCCGCGACGGCAGTGGATGTGGCGGATCGGGAAGGGGGCTGCTTGGCCATGGCTCGGTGAAAAACTCGGGAAAGCGTGCGGGAAACAGGGCCTGATGCCCTGCTGTCGCGCCGGGAAGAGGGGGATCGTCGCCTGGGAAGATGGGCAGAGTATAGCGGCTTTGCGGGGGGCAGTTCTCCGGCCAGGGCGACCCTCCGGGGGCCGGGGACCTTGCCTGCTGGGAAGAGGCGTCACAGGTGTCGTGCCGCGACTGATTCGTCGATTCGTCACCAGCCGAAACCCCCTATGGGCCGGTGAATGCCGGTGCACCAATCGACGTCTCGGAGGTGATGCGATGACTCTCTCTGCTTCCTGGCGGCGCGTGCTGCCGGCCCTGCTCGTGGTGGCGGCCGGCGTCTGCGGATCATCCGCACTTCACGCGGCCCCCATCAATCACGGCATCGACGCTCCCACGCCGGACGTCTTCCACAACTATTGGGTGCCGCCGGTGCCGGCCGGTGCCTCGCCGGGATTCGGCGCCCAACTCTACGTCGCGCCGCGGCCGGTGCCGCCGCGCGTCGGCCACACCTGGTACACATACCCGCCGTTTCTGCCGCACGAGTTTCTCTACAAGCATCATCGCAAGTATGTCCGGCCCGCCGGTGCTACCGGTCTCCGCACCGAGGTCCGCGCGGTCTGGTGGTGAGCCCCGCCATCGCGGCCGATCGAAGCTTTCTTCTCCCCTCTCGACTTCTCCCTGCAGGATCTGTCCATGAAACTGCCTCTGTCCCCGTGGCCGGATGCCCTGGCCCGCACCGTGATCCTCGTCGGTCTCGTCGCGACGCTCCTCGCCGGTTTGGCGACGGTGGCCAGCGCAGGGGACAAGGCGACCGAGAAACGCTACTTCCTCCGTGCCAAGGGGAAGAGCTGGCACAGCGTTTGGTATGACCCGTCGATCGGGCGTCCGATGGCGCTGGTCGTGCCGCCGACGGCGGAGTTCACCTCCGAGTACGCCTGGGGCGTGCCGAGCTCGCGGGTGATGCCGCTCTATCACCAGTACCAGCGTCCCTACCCGGGGCCTGGGGCCGTTCCTGGACAGGGGGCTGGCATGCTGCCCACTCCCTACTGGCCCAGCGACACCGTCCAATTCGGTGTTCACAGCGTCCGCGGACCGTGGTGACCACCTGGACTGTTGTGAACAGTGCGGAGCGAGGCGGGCGCGGAGGACGATCCGCCGGTCGATGACGCGGTGCACTCAACCGCGGTCGGCGAGGCGTTCGATCGCCGTCCGCGCCCAGGGGCTGTCGGGGGCGAGCGCTACGAAGGTGCGGAGGTGTCGCGTGGCATCGAATGCCCGCCCGACGCCGTCGAGGATGCCGGCAAGATGCCAGTGGGCGTCGGCGTAGTCGGGTTGCTGCCGCAAGACGCCGTCGAGGGCCGCCTCGGCGAGCTCGTGGTCGCCGAGTTCGGCAAGCACGCAGCCGAGCCCGGTGCGGGCCTCGAGATGGTCAGGATCGAGCTCGATCGCCGCGTAGTACCGCTCCCGTGACGCGGTCAGGTCGCCGATGCGGTAGAGCAACTCCGCGAGCATGAACGTCACCCGGGCACTCGGGCCCCCTGCTTGGAGGAGCGCTCGGAGGGCTTCGGTGGCGGGCTCGAGTTCCCCGGCCGCCTCGAGATCGGCCGCCATCGCCAGCAGTTCGGCCTCCGCCGGAGGAGCTTCCCCGTCGAGGATCACGTCGGTCGTGGCGTGGTTGACCGGCGCCGACCACGGAATCACGGCGACCGGGGGGACGTCCTCAGCGGTCAGGTCGGGAGTGTAGAAGCCGAGTTGCCGTTGTCCGCCGGCACCGAGCAGAGTGCTGCCGCAGCGTAGGCTCAGCCGCCTGCCATCGACGACGATTCGCTCGAGGTCTCGGGCTGCCCCGGCCGCTCCGCCGGAATGGAGGGCCGCGAGGCGGGTGTCGAGCTCACGGAGGCCGAAGCCTGCCCGCAGCAGCCTCGCCAAGCGGCGGCCCACGACGAGCTCGCCGAAGTCGAACCAGTCGATCCCGGCAACCTGGTGGGTCGGCCGCAGGAGACCGCCGCGAACCCAGTGACGGATCGCCGTCACGGGGACCTCGAGCACCCCCGCCATCATCGCCACGGTGTGATGGCCGCGGACGCCCGCGAGCGCCGAGCTGTCGCCGTCGATGATCGCGTCGAATTGGCGCTGGGTCGGGATCACGTTCTAACGGCCACCGAAGGGGCGGCTGCTCGTCCTCTCGGCGGACGGGAAGTCATCGGGGAGCTTTTGGGTCACCTTGCCGGTGGCGGCCCACTCCGTGCCGCGCTGGAAAACCGTGATGAACCCGACGCACTCCTGCGACTCGTCGGCATGGCCCATCGGCGTGTGGAACACGCGCCCCTTGCCATGGTCGACGACGATCAGCATCGGTTCGTGGCGATGGGTGACATCGGAGCGGGACGTCGCGAGGATCTGCATGTTCCGGGCGGGGCCACGGAGCTTGTCGTAGAGCTCGTCCTTCACGTGCAGCCAGACCGGAGGCATCCCCGCCGTGATCGGATGCCCGGAGTCACGCACGATCACCGGGAAGGCCCACTGTGCACCATGGTTTCCGCCGGGGCCGGGGGAATCGTCGCGCACCGTTCGGCCCTCGTCGTCGAGGTAGACGTAGGGGCCGCTGCGTTCGTCGCGACTCCCCCAGCCGCCGAGCCCGATCATCTCGTTGTAGGCCGGCCACGAGGGGAATGAGTTGTCGGCGGCGTGAACCGCCACGAAGCCCCCGCCGCCAGCGACGTACGCCTCGAAGGCCTTCCTGGTCTCCTCTGGCCAATCGGCGGCGCCGTGCCCGAAGTTGCTCACGACCACGGCGTACCGGGCGAAGTCGGGGCGAAAGGAGGGATCTGGCCCCTGCGGTGCATGGGTGATGACGTCGACAGTGAACAGCCCCGTCTCTTCAAGGGCCGACTTCATCATCTTCGTCGTCGTCGGCCAGTTGCCGTGGTTGTTTTGACCATCGACGATCAGGGCCCGCATCGGCTCGGCCGCTCCCGCCCCCGGCGCGGCAAGCAGCCCCACCACGGCCCACGCAACCATCCACGCACAACGCATCATCGGATCCCTCCGGTTTCCACTCCGCTCCATCCCCCCGGTCCACCGCCACCTGACACCGCCATCCGACATCGCCGCCTGACAGACGGGCTCAGGCCCGACTGGCCGCCACGGCCGTCCGCAGATTCGTATCGATCGCTGCCAGGAAAGCCTGGGTGTCGAGGTGGGGCTGGCTCGGCCCGACGAGGACGGCAAGATCCTTGGTCATCTTTCCCGACTCAACCGTCTCGATGCAGACCCGCTCGAGCGTGTCGGCAAAGTGGGTCAGCGCCGGTGTGCCGTCGAGCTTGCCACGGTGGGCGAGCCCGCCGGTCCAGGCGAAGATCGAGGCAATCGGGTTTGTCGAGGTCGGCTTGCCCTGCTGGTGCTGGCGGTAGTGCCTGGTCACCGTACCGTGGGCCGCCTCGGCCTCGACCGTCTTTCCGTCCGGCGTCATCAGCACGCTCGTCATCAGCCCGAGCGAGCCGAAGCCCTGCGCGACGATGTCGCTCTGGACGTCGCCGTCGTAGTTCTTGCACGACCAGACGTAGCCACCTTCCCACTTCAGGGCCGAGGCGACCATGTCGTCGATGAGACGGTGCTCGTACGTCAGCTCCTGGGCCGCAAAGTCGGCCTTGAACTCGGCGTCAAACACCTCCTGAAAGATGTCCTTGAAGCGGCCGTCGTAGGCCTTGAGGATGGTGTTCTTCGTCGAGAGATACACCGGGAAGTTCCGCGCCAGGCCGTAACGGAAACTCGCCCGGGCGAAGTCGCGGATCGAATCGTCGAGGTTGTACATCGCCATCGCCACGCCCGACGACGGAAAGTCGTAGACCTGCATCTCCATCGGCTTCGAGCCGTCGGCTGGCGTGTAGGTGAGCGT
>CAMARC010000258.1 GCA_945860405.1 Candidatus Kuenenia stuttgartensis
CATCCGCTTGCACTGCGCCGTGCCGGCGGTGAACTCGTCGCTACCGATGACGAGCGCCAGCGGAAAGCACTTTTTCGAGGCGACTTTCAGCTGCTGGCCGACCCGCTTCGGCTCGGCCGCCATCTCCACCGCCATCCCCGCTCTCCGCAGGGCGGCGGCGATCCGCAGGTAATCCCCGCGGTGGGCTTCGTCGAAGTAGACGAGGAAGACGTCGGCAGCGGTCTCGCGGGTTTCCAGCCGGCCGAGCTCCTCGAGGCCCGCGAGCAATCGATCGATCCCCAGCGACGCCCCGATGCCCGGGAGATGCTGCTTCGTGTAGAGCCCGGCGAGATTGTCGTAACGCCCTCCGGAGCAGATGCTCCCCAGCGCCGGCAACTCGTCGAGGAAGCTCTCGAGCACCAGGCCGGTGTAGTAGTCGAGGCCGCGGGCAATCGACGGATCGATGACGATCCTTCCAGCAGGCACGCCCGCCTGGGCCGCGCCGTCGAGGAGCGCCCGCAGGGCGTCGATCCCGGCCCGCCCCGGAGCCGTGCCGCCGGCGAGCGGCTCGAGCGCGGCAAGGACAGCGTCGGCCGGCCCGGAGAGCGACGCGAGCTGGAGCAGATCGGCACTCGCCCCCGCGTCGATGCCGTGGCCGGCAAGCTCCGCGGCCACTCCCTCGGGGCTCACCTTGCCGAGCTTGTCGAGGGCCCGCAGCACGACGGTGGAACGGTCGGCGAGCCCAAGCCGCTCGAGGATCCCGGACAGGACCCGGCGGTCGTTGACCCGGATCGTGAAGCTTTCCAGCCCGATCGCCGAGAGCAGATCGTGGACGACGAGGACGGTTTCGAGATCGGCAAGCGGGCTGGTTGTTCCGATCGTGTCGAAGTCACACTGCATGAACTCGCGGTAGCGGCCGCGCTGCGTGTTCTCGCCGCGCCACACCGTCGCCATGTGGTAGCGTTTGAAGGGGATTCCGAGCGTGCCGATGTGCTGGGCGGCGAAACGGGCCAGCGGAATCGTGAGATCGAACCGCATCCCCACCTCGCGGCCACCGTGGTCGGTGAAGCGATAGAGCTGTTTGTCGGTCTCGTCGCTCCCCTTGCCGGTGAGGATTTCGAGGTATTCAAGCGCCGGGGTGTCGATCGGCACGAAGCCGTAGGAGCGGTAGACGCGCCGCGCGATGTCGAGGATCCCCTCCCGGGCGAGGGCCTGGGGGGGAAGATGATCGCGGAAACCCTTGAGCGTGCGGGGCTCGATGAGGGTGCGGGATTCGATGGGCGGGCGCGGGTCGGTCACGGAGCAGGTTCCGGGGAGGAGCGGCAGAAGGCCCCGGTTATACCCCCGCTTAGCCACCGGCACCCACCACCCGCGGGCCGCTGTGGCACTCCGGTCGGCCGGGCGGTCTTCAGCCGGCCGGCGCCACCATCCGCCCTGCCTTGACCACGCCCCCCTGCATGACGGCGATGAAGCGGCTGCGGTCCTGGAGGACGCGGATGTCGGTCGTCGGATCGCCATCGACGAGGAGGACATCGGCGAGCTTGCCCAGCTCAAGAGTGCCGAGATCGCGGCCCCGCCCCATGATCTCCGCGCCGGTCTTCGTGGCGCACTTCAAGACCTCGAGCGGCGAGAGCCCGACAAAGTCGACGAAGAACGACAGCTCCTTGGCGTAGTCGCCGTGGGGATTCCAGGCGAAGCCGTAATCGCCCCCCATCCCCAGCCGGCCGCCAGCCCGAAGGATCCGCCGGGCGCTCTCGGCGCCGCCGTCGAGCGTCTCCTGATGGCCGTCGATGACCCGCTGCGAGAGGCCGAACTCGGGGCCCCGTTCCACGCTCACCTTCTCGAAGTAGAGCGCCGGCACGCAGGGGACGTCGCGGGCGAGGAGGATCTCGAGCCCCTCGTCGTCGATGAACGTACCATGCTCGATCGCGTCGTAGCCCGCCTTGAGGGCATTGGTGATCCCTTCGGTGGCCCGGCAGTGGCCGGTCACTTTGAGGCTGTGGTTGTGGGCCGTCGCGACCACGGCGCTCATCTCCTCGAACGTCATGCAGAGGGTGTGGTGATCGTTGACGTCGGGGGCGGCAGCGTCGCCTGTGGGGTAGGTCTTCACCCATTCGACGCCATCCTTGACGAGCTTCCGAACCGCGGCGCGGGCCTCATCGGGGCCGTTGACGAGGAGTACGAGCCCCTCCATGCCGATGCGGCGGTAGTCGGGATTCCAATCCATCAGCCCGCCAACGCCGCAGATCTCGCGGCCGCTGGCGACGAGCCGAGGGCCGGTCATGAGGTCGTTCTCGAGGGCCTTCTTCAGCCAGACATCGATGTTGAACAGGCTCCCGCCGCTGCGGGCCGCCGTGTAGCCGCACTGGAGGGCCAGCCGGGCGTTGGCAGCGGCGAGGAGCGTGACGTATTCGACCGGATACTTGATGTCGAGATCCTCGAGGGCCGCGACGTCGAAGTAGGTGGCATGGAAGTGGGCCTCGACGAGGCCGGGCATGATCGTCCCGCCGCCGACGTCGATCCTCCGCGCGCCTTGGGGCTGTGCGGGCATCGCCGCCTCCGGGCCGACATAGGCCACGACGCCGTCGCTGATCACAAGCGCCGCGTCAGCCACCGCCGCGGCTCCCGTGCCATCGAACAACCGGCCGCCACGGATCACCGTCGTGCCTGCTTCGTGCCGCATGTCTTTCCTTCCAAAAAAGTGGCCGTGCCACACACTGGGCCGCCGGATGCGTCGCTCCCCCGCGAAGAGCCTACGATGTCATCGCCGCATCGCCAAACGGGAGCGATTCGAGGAACGGGATCACGAAGCGTGGCATGAGATCGGGCTGCTGGCCGACGGCGTTGTGGCCGATCCCCGGAAGGTCGATCGGCGTGACATCGGCAAGCGTGTCGCAGAGCTGTCGGAAGTCACTGTCGGGGAGCATGCCGCCACACGCCGGATCGGCCCGGAGCAGAAGCACCGGGCAGGTGACTCGGCGGAGCGTCGCCTCCCAGTCGATCCCGTCGAGCCAGGCATTGGTTAGCAGCGGGAGCATCGTCGCCGGGTCGAGGCCTTTCAGGCACGACGCGGTGAAGCGGACATTCGCCGGATCGCGCGTGGCGCCGAACGTCGTCGCCGGCATCCCGGGAGCGCCCGGAAGGGGGGCCGCCGAGAGCTTCCGGGCGAGTTCGCCGACGGGAAGCACGCTGCCGGCATGCTCACGGTAGAGCGCGAACACCGCCGCATAGGGGCTGCGATCGACCGCGGCGAGAAAGGTCGGTCCCGGCGGATCTTCGAGCACTATTGCCCCAACCGCATCAGGGCAGGCCGCGGCGGTAAGGAGGGCGACGAGGGCTCCAAGGGAGTGGCCGTAGAGGGCAGGCCTGTCGAGGCTCCCGACGACCCGCACGGCATCGGCCGCATAGTCGCGGACGAAATACCCTCCCCCCCGCTCCGACTCGCCATGCCCGCGCTGGTCGTAGGCCCGGACGCTAAACCGGGGCATCAGCCAAGGAAGGAGCGGGGCGAACGTCGCCCGGCGGCGCGACACGCCATGGAGGAAGAGGAGCGGCGGCTGGGCGGTGTTTCCCGACGTCCATCCCGCCAGCCCGACACCATCGCCGTGAAACGTCGTCGACGCGAGCATGGGGCACATTTTGTCGTTGTCGGACGTCATCCGAGGATGGCGAGCGGATTGGGGCGAGGCCCACGGATCGACTTGCCGCGGTTTTTCTTCCGTCGCCCCTCTCCCACCTCGAGGCCCCCCGGCCCCAGCACCGCATCCATGTACTCCTCGACCTGCTCGGCGGTCTCGAAGTATTGGTCGTAGACCCAGTCGTCCTCGTATTCGCAGTCTTTCGTCGTGTATTCGCGGCAGATCTGCGGACGGGTCTCGTAGATTCCGCAGCGGTGATCCTCGCCGAGATGCTTGCAGACGGTGTGGACGCAGACATACCACTCGCCATCCTCGGTGAAGACGGTGGCGTGGTCGTGGAGGAGGAACCAGCGGATGTATTCGAATTCCTCCCGCGTCGTCGGCGTGTCGAGCGGCAGCGCGAAGTAGCGACAGCACTTCGCCGTGCAGAACTGGCACAGCACCTGATCGGCGGCGACGGTGTCGCGGTGGGGCTTGGGGGCGAAGATCGGCAGGAGGGTGTCGACGGCCGGCATGCATGGGCTCCGGGTGGAACAGGGGCGGAGACAATCTACGGCCCGGCCGGCGCCCCCACAACGGGCAGGGCGGCCGGGCGGTCGGCAGAATCGGCGCCGGCGGCGTGGCGTATACTCCGCGTCGCTGCCTACCCGGGTGGCGCCCTCGGAAAGGAGCCGCCGACGTGCCGAAGCGCTGGAGGATGCAGCCGCAGGATGCGGCGGTGGTGGCGGGGCTCGAGCGGGCCGCCGGCGTGTCGCCGATCGTCGCCCGGCTGCTTGCCGCTCGCGGGCTTGTCGACGCTGCCGCGGCGCGGACGTTCCTCGCCGGCACGCTTCAGGATCTCCGCGATCCCGAATTGCTCCCCGGGGTGCCTGCCGCCGCCGAGCGGATTCTTGCCGCCGCGCGCGACGGCACGCGGATCGTGATCTACGGCGATTACGACGCCGACGGCATGTGCGCCACGGCGATCCTCTTGGGCTGTCTTCAGGCCCTCGGGGCGACGCCGGAGTGGTATGTGCCCGACCGCTTCGAGGAGGGCTACGGCCTCAACGCCGAGGCGCTCCGCAGCTTGGCGGCGAAGGGGGCGAAGCTCGTGATCACCGTCGACTGCGGGATCGCCAGCGCCGCCGAGGCGGCGGTGGCCCGCGAGCTCGGGATCGATCTGATCATCACCGACCACCACGGCTTCGGGCCGGCGCTCCCCGAGGCGACCGTGCTCGTCCATCCCCGGCTCCCGGGAGGCGGCTATCCCTTCGGTGATCTGTGTGGCGCGGCGGTGGCCTTCAAGCTCGCCTGGGCGATCGCCACACGGGCCAGTGGCGCCAAGCACGTGACGCCGCGGCTGCGGGAGATGCTCCTCCGTTCCGTCGGCCTGGCAACGCTCGGCACGGTCGCCGACGTCATGCCCCTCCTCGACGAAAACCGGATCCTCGTCAAGCATGGCCTCGAGTGCCTCCGCCTCCGCGGCGGCGCCGGGATCGTGCGGCTGATGGAGCTGGCCAAGCTTCAGGAGAAGTCGGCGCTCGAGAGCGAGGATGTCGCCTTCCGGCTGGCGCCGCGGCTCAATGCCGCCGGGCGGCTCGGCCAGGCCGGCCTGGCGATCGAGATGCTCACCACTGCCGACGAGCCCCGCGCGCTCCAATTGGCCGATGTGATCCATGGCTTCAACGAGCAGCGTGACACCCTCGAGCGGAGCATCCTTCTGGCCGCCACGAAGCAGGCCACTCACGACTTCGATCCGGTCGCCGCGCCGGCGCTGGTCCTCGCCGGCCGGGGCTGGCA
>CAMARC010000259.1 GCA_945860405.1 Candidatus Kuenenia stuttgartensis
CAGCCAACGAGCTTCGTGCCTGGCTCGGTCGCGTCGGCGTCTCGACGCTCTACATCGAGCCTGGCAGTCCCTGGGAGAACGGCTACGCCGAGAGCTTTCACAGTCGCTTCCGTGACGAGTGCCTGGCCCTGGAGGTCTTCGACGGCCTCCGCGATGCCAGGGCGATCACGGCAGCCTGGAAGGACGACTACAACCACCGGAGGCCTCATGGCTCTCTTGGTTTTCAGACCCCGGCCGGGTTCGCCGCCGCGTGTGCGGCATCCGCCTCGGCCAAGGCCTCGGCTCCTGCCGCACACGCGGCTGTTTGCCTTGGTCAGACTCAACCCTGAACCCTCATATCGCCTGGTACAAGAAACCCAAGCCGGTCACTCCGGCAATCAATGGGGTCTGACCCCATTCATTGACCCCATTAACTGGGATTCCCGAAGGCACCACCGACCAACGGTGGGTATCCGAAACCTATGCCAATCCCGAACTTCCAACCAGTCGGGGCGACAGGATTTGAACCTGCGACCTCTTGACCCCCAGTCAAGCGCGCTAGCCAGGCTGCGCCACGCCCCGAATCCGCCGACAAGCACGCGCAGCTCTCGCTTCCCGGCCCGTCGACCTGCACACTATCGCACAAACACCCCCCGCCAGCAACACGTACCCGCCCAGTCGCCGCCCAGTCGCCTTTCAAAGGCTCGCAAACCAGAGCCATTCCCGCACCGCACCACCTCCAAACCCATGCCCCACCACCACGCTATGGCCGCCACACCAAGCCCTCAGCCCAGTCCCACCCCCGTTACCCTCCCCCACACCCTTCCCTTCTCCACCCGGCTCGCGGACGCCATCCGCACCAAGCGGACGCCAGCCTGCGTCGGCCTCGACCCGCGCCGCGAATCACTCCCCCCTGCCCTCGGCGCCGCCACCGTCGATGATCCCTTGGCCCTCGCCAAGCTCTACACGACTTTTTGCAGGGACGTCATCGACGCCGTCGCTCCCCACATTCCAATCGTCAAGCCGCAGCTCGCCTGCTTCGAAGCCCTCGGCCCCGCCGGCATGCAGGCACTCGCCGACACGATCCACTACGCCCACGCCCGCGGCCTCCTCGTCCTCGCCGACGGCAAACGGGGCGACATCGGCTCCACCGCCGAAGCCTACGCCGACGGCTGGCTCGCCGGCCCCTGGGCCTGCGACGCCCTCACCATCAATCCCTACCTCGGCCTCGACTCCATCGCCCCCTTCGTGGCCACCGCCAAAGCCCGCCACGCCGGGCTCTTCGTCCTCGTGAAGACCTCCAACCCCGGCAGCCGCGACTTCCAGGATCTCGAAGCCAACGGCTCGCCCCTCCACGAACATGTCGCTGCCGGCGTCGAACACCTCGCCGCTGACACGCTCCCGCCGGGAAGCAGCGACGCCCCCGGACAGCACGCCTACGGCCTCGTCGGCGCCGTCGTCGGCGCCACCTGGCCCAAACAACTCGACACCCTCCGCGCCGCCATGCCCCACGTCTGGATCCTCGTGCCAGGATTCGGCAAACAGGGGGGAAGAGCCTCCGACGTTCGCGGGGCCTTCGACTCCCACGGGCTAGGAGCGCTCGTCGTCAGCGCCCGCGACGTGATCTTCGCCCACACGCGCGCCGACATGAATGCCGGGCTCTCGGAAGGCCAATGGCAGACCGCCGTCGAACGGGCCTGCCACGACATGATCGAGCGGATCGCCGCCGACACCCCCGCCGGCAAGCTCCGCGACTGAGCGCTCGGAGACGACGGCTCAGGCCTTCGACTCTTGGATCAGACGCGAAAGGAGCGGGAGGAGTTGCTTCTTGCGGCTGACGACGCTCTTGAGCGAATACAGCCCGCGGTCGAGGCGCGGATAGTTGATCTCCTCCCACGCCTCCGACTCCTGCGAAAGGAGGAGGAGGGAACCGTTGCTGACGACGTCGGTGATGAGGAGCGCGGAGAAGTCGAGCTTGTGACGGTTGGCGAAGTCCTCGAGGGCCTTGCGCAACTCGTCCTTCCGCTCCCAGAAGAGGTCGAAGCCGGTCTCCTCGATCTGCGAGATCGAGAACCGCACCCCCTGCTCCGAGAATTCCTTGCAATCCTCGCTGATCACCCCGACCGGCGTGCTCGAACGAAGCGCCGACCCAATCTCGAAGAACTCTCGCGCATATTGATCGAGATCGACCTTGCACAGCCCGCGGAGCCAGGCGAGGACCTCGCGGTCGACGTCGGTCGTCGTCGGGGAGCGGAGGAAGAGCGTGTCGGAGATGATCCCCGACGCCATGCACAGCGCGATCCCCGGCTTCGGCTCGATCCCCGACGCCCGGAATTGCCGGGCGACGAGGGTGCAGGTCGACCCCACCGGCTCGTTGATGAAGCGGATCGGCTGCTGCGACTTGAGGCCACCGCCGAGGCGATGATGGTCGAGCACCTCGACGATCTCGGCATCCTCCGCCCCGCTCACCGCCTGGGCCAGCTCGTTGTGGTCGACGAGGACGAGCTTCTGACGGGGCGGATTGATGAGATCCGACTTGAACGACAGGCCGACGAGACGGTCGTCGTCGTCCACGACCGGGAACACCGGCTGCGGCGATCGTTCCACGAGCGACCGGGCCTCGACGATGCTCGCCTTGCCCGGCACCGTGACGAAGGCCGTGTCGACGACTGTATCGATGAACTGCGACGCCTTGATGCGGAGCGTCGTGTTGACAGTGTCGAACGGGCTGATGATCACCGACACCCGACGGATCTTCGCCAGCTCCACCAGCCCCGAAGAAAGCTTGAAGCCACCCGTCAGTACCAGCGCTCTCACGCCATGCTCGATCGCAGGGAGCTGGATCGTTGGCCGGTCGCCGCAGACGACGATCAGCCGTTCGGCCGGAAACTGCTTCATCCGGTCGGTGAAGCCCTCGGCACTCATCGCCCCGACCATGACGAGGAGCTCGTCACGCTGCTGCGGATCAAGGACATGCTGGAAGCTCCCCCCGAGCACGTCGTGGATCTTCTGGAGACAGGTCGTCACCGTCCGCGACTTGATCGAATCCCCCTCGTCGTGGAAGAACAGATCCATGAGGTTCAAGACCGAAAGGACGCCGACCACCTTCCGGTCGATGTCGACGACCGGAATCGCCCGCAGGTCGGCCCGCTGCATCCGCTGATAGGCCTCGTGGAATGAATCCCCGAACGAGGCCGTGACGATCTCCCGACGGCAGACATCCTCGACCGAAGGCCGGACATCCATGACGATCCGCGGTGCCGCCACACCAGCTCGGTTGAGGACATATTCCGTCCGCTTGTTGGGCGTGCCGCAGCAGGCCGCCACGGCCTCAGGACGGGTCGTCTGCTGGAGGAGATCGGCGTAGGCGATCGCCGAACAGATCGCATCGGTGTCGGGATTCCGATGCCCGAAGACGAGAACACTCATGGTGGGATCGCAGGGTGGAGAGCAAGGGCAGCAGAGAGCCGACGGCGGCAGAGGAACGCTTCGGGATCGACGGGACTGGGGATCGTCAGACCTCGCCGGGGGCCTGCGTCCAGCAAGCCAGCGACGGCTCCCAGGCATGGAGCTCGTCCGACTTGAAATAGATCGCGATCTCGCGCGAGGCCGACTCGGGGGAATCGGAGGCGTGGACGAGGTTCATCTGCCGGCTGGAGCTGTAGTCGCCACGGATCGTCCCGGCCGCCGCCTTGAGGCCGCTGGTCGCGCCGAGCATCTCGCGGACCACCCGCACCACCTCCGGCCCGGCGAACACGCACCCGACGACGGGCGAGGCCGTGATGAACTCCTCGAGCCCTGGATAGAACGGCTTCGAGACATGCTCGGCGTAGTGCTGCTTCGACATCGCGGGGGTGATCCGCAGCATCTTCATCGCCACGAGGCGCAAGCCCTTGTCGTCGAAGCGGGAGAGGATCCGCCCGAGCAGACCACGCTGCATGCAATCGGGCTTGAACATCACAAACGTCAATTCCATCGCGGCGAAACTCCGAAAAATCGTGACGGGGAGAGGAAAACGAAAGAGAAGGAGCGGGCCAAGACCTCAGCCTGCCCGGCCCTTCTGGGGCGGAGGCACGGACCGGCGGGAGCCCCTCCTTGAAACACCGGAGAGTCTACGGGCTGCCGCGCGGGGCTCACAACCCGAAATGCCCCTCGGCATCCCCTTGTTGCAGCCCTTTGATGAGAAACTCACGGTTGCCCTCGAGGAGCATCGGCTCGGCAAGGAGCTCCTCGAGCGTCATCCAATAGATGGCCTCGACCTCGACCGGATGGGGCACCAGTTCCGCGGCTGGATCGAGCTCCACCATCCACCAGGAAAGCGCCGTGCCCCACGGGGTGACGCTCTGCCAAACGCAGGCCACCACCTCGACATGGGCCTGCAATTCCTCCCGGCACTCGCGGACGACCGCTTCCCGATCCTCCTCGCCCGGCTCGACATGCCCGCCGGGGAAACAGACCCTCCCCGGCGCCGCGACGGCCCGCCCGCGGCGGATGGCGAGAAACCGCTCCCCATGCCGCGCGACCGCCACCACACCGCGTTTCACCGCGGCGCCCATGGCCGGATCGCGTCGATCGGAAGACGTCATCTGGAGGCTCTTGGAGCTGCTGAAACTTGCTGCACTGCCCCCAGGCAGACCCGGGGCCACCGACCGGAGATGCCGCGTCACCACCAGCGAAATACAGGCTGCGGGCGGGATCGGTGTCCATTCGACCCTCGTAGACTACATTAAATGGCTTGCCACCGAGGCATCCGACCACCGTCTCCCGCCGGAAAAGCCGATGGACACGTCCCCCCGCGACAACGGTTCCGATTCCAACGCCCCCGGTCAGGGGAGCGGCAGCGACAACGGCTTTCCCAAGTCAAACCCCGGGGGTGGCCGGCCCCTCGGCATGCCGGCGATCATCATGCTGGCGTTGGCCGCCATTGCCCTGGTGACGATCGTGATCCGGGAACAAGCTGGCAGCGTCGCCCCCGTCTCCTGGGACGAGTTCGTCAGGGAGGTGAAAGCCGGGAATGTCGCCGAGGTGCGGATCTCCGGCAACTCCCTCGATGGTCAATTCAAGGCGCCCCTCGCCGGCGCCGGCGAGGTCGGCGGAGGAGCCCCGCGCACCTTTCACATCGAGATCTCCCCCTATCTCGGCGAGGGGCTCAGCGAGATGCTCCTCGAGCACGACGTGAAGACGACCGTCCGCCAGCCGACGGACGGCACGGGCCTGCTCCTCGGCCTTTACATGCTCGTGCCCCTCCTCCTCATGGGTGGATTCTGGATGACCCTCCGGCGGGCCCGCGACCCGCTCGGCGGATCTGGATTCCTCGGGGGATTCAGTAAGTCGCCGGCCAAGCGCTACGGATCGAGCGACCG